>JBDTZO010000091.1:0-3801 GCA_040005135.1 Acidobacteriota bacterium
TTTTGTGCTTTTCGGCGATCGGGCTCATTCAAAGTCGTTGAAAGAATCTTAGCACCCTTTGGATTGAACTTGGAACAAACCGGGTTGCTTGGTGTCAAATATAACCAGTCGTTCTAATCTATTGTCATACGGGAGATTTGATCTGTCAGGTGCGATTCGAATAATTGTGTTGGTTGGCGTCAGTTATCTCTTTTTGCTGCCTGCTTTTATATACTGCCAATCGGTTAGTTCGTTCCATTGCTCAGACTGCGCCTCGATGCCAAAAGCCATCGCGATTCCTACGCCAGCCTTCCCGGTAGAGGCCCGAAAACGTCATATCTCCGGTAAGGTGATCGTGCGGGTTGTTGTAGGTGAAGACGGATCCGTTATTGAGGCACATGCCGAGTCAGGTGACGAATTACTTAGGAAAGCTGCGGAAGATGCGGCGTCGAACGCAAGGTTTAAGCCGGCGATGTCAGTGGCAACGCCGAAGCAGCCGATGAAGGTGGTCGGCCTGATCACTTACAATTTTGTATTGGACAATGGCAAGCGCCCAAACAAGAAAGCGAAGAAACGTCGCGGCACCCACAGAGCGTCTAGATCATTGACATCAATAAATGGCGTAAGAACCGTCGATGCGGTGACAGAGGCTCGCTATTTCAAATGCTTCCGCAAAAACGACACGATCTTATATCCATCGTAGTAGACCCATGGCTTTTGGCCGAGGGTGTAGTGGCCGCAGGGGATGACGGCTTTGCTGTGTTTTACCTTGTGCCGGCGAAGCGCGTTGATGACGTCGCGAGAAAGATCGATCGGAAAGCTGAGGTCGTATAGCGTGTAAATGTAACGCTGCGGACGGGCGGGCTGTTGGGCAAGCTTATCGATATACGCCATCGGCGAGATCGGAAGCCAGTATTCGCGAAGCTCGTCGAGCGTCAGATTATTCCCAAGCCCCTCTTTGACCGCGTAGGTCGAAAGGCCGTGCCAGACGACGTCCGCCGGATAGCCGGACACGTGATTGAAAACGGCCGCGTCGATGTCCAGGTCGTGAACAAAGGCAAAAAATCCGACACACGAACCGATGCTGGTGCCGACGATGCCGACCTTTTCGTAGCCCTGCTGTTTTAGCCAGCGAACGGCCGAACGTGCGTCGACGACCGATTGCTGCAGGCCCTGCAAAGTGCGGCCGACGTTGGGCGCGACCAGATAATCGGCCCTTGTCAGTTCGGGCGGCATTCGCTCCTCATGAAATGGCAGCGTCATCCGCAGTGCGCTGATCCCGACCTTATTAAATATCTTGCACAAGTCCCAGTACGTTCCCGCCTTGGCATTCCAGTGCGGCAAGACGACGACCGCCGAGCGCTTGTTGGAGCCATTCGGAAAGAATTTCGCGTAGACCGTATTGTTCTCCGGCGATGACGTGTGAATACCGCTCGTCCACGTCAGACGGTCGCCGTCTAGCCGATAGTCGGTGACGTCCGGCGAAGCAAAAAATTCGTCGCTATGCTCGACCGCATTTTTCGAAAACTCGCTGAACACCTCGCGCGGATCGCGCCCGTTCGGTGTGACGCCGATAAATTCGGTGCCCCAGTCGAACGGATGCACCACGCGATTGTCTTCCAAAAACGCGTGGTGCCGCTCGCGGCCATGCATGTAACGCTTGAGCATAGGAACAAATTAACCGCAGATAAACGCAAATGAACACAGATAAGAATTCACTTCGCTTATTATTTTTTATCCGCGTCTATCTGCGTCCATCCGCGGCAAAAAAACCTCTTTCACCCGTTCGCGGCCTTCGCCTCCCCGATCACCTTTTCATAAAACGCGATGTACTGCGGAATTATCTCGCTGGTCGAGTAACGCTGTATCGCGAGCTCGCGGCCTCGCTCACCGAACTGCCGCCTCAGATCCTCGTCCCTGAGAAGCGTCAGAACATCTTCGCTCATCTTCTCGACGTCGCCGATATCGCTTAAGAATCCGCTTTCGCCGTCGTTGATGACCTCGGGAATGCCGCCGATCCGCGTTGCGATCACCGGAACCTCGCATGCCTGCGCCTCGAGCGCGGCGAGGCCGAACGATTCGAGTTCCGACGGCAGCAAAAAGATGTCCGCAACGCCGAGGTAATCGGCAATGTTCGAGTGCTTGCCGACGAACGAAACGTATTCGCTGACGCCCAGCTTTTCCGAACGATAGCGAACTGCCGACAGCTCCGGGCCGTCACCGACGAGGACGAGCCGTGCGTTCTCGCCGCCATTGCGCACCCGAGCAAGTATCTCGACACAGTCGAGCGGACGCTTGACCGCCCGAAAGTTTGAGACGTGGGTCAGCAGGCGTTCGCCGTTCGGCGCAAGCTCCTTTTTCAAAGGCGAATCCTCGACCCGCTTGTAGTGCGTCGGACAGATGAAATTGGGGATGACCTCGATCTCGTCAAAATCGAATGTCTCGATCGTCGCCTGCTTTAGAAACTTGGAAACTGCGGTGACGCCGTCGGATTGCTGCAGACCGTAGCGCGTGATCGGCAAATACGCTCGGTCAGCTCCCACGAGCGTGATATCCGTGCCGTGCAGCGTCGTTATGACGGGCACATACCGCTTTTGCTTGATCGATTCGCGTGCGAGCACCGCACTGATCGAATGCGGGATCGCGTAATGCACATGCAGCAGATCGAGCTTTTCAGCCCGCGCGACGGTCGCCATCTTGGTCGCGAGCGCAAGGTCATAGGGCTGATGCTCGAACAGCGGATACGACATCATCTCGACCTCGTGAAAATGTATCCGCTCGTGGCTCGTATTCACCCGCATCGGCATTATCGACGAGATAAAATGAACATTATGCCCACGCTCCGCCAGCTCCTGCCCGAGCTCCGACCCCACGATCCCGCTCCCGCCATAGGTCGGATAAACTGTGATCCCAATATTCATAAGCGAATGAACCGCAACAAATTATCGTAACAGAACGTGTTGTAACTCTCTATTCTCAGTCCATGCGGGTGGACCCGTTAGCTGCGAGCGCACAAAATAAAATACCGGTGTGCTTTCGATCAGCTCACCGGTATTTTGATATCACTTCGCCGCACCTCGCAACGGTGCTATTGCGAAGCGGATCTCTGTGCCGAGTTTGAGTCGGGTTGCGAGATACCCTCGACGGTCTCGGCGGTCTCCTTGGCTGCCGCATTCAGAGCGACATCGCCCTGGGCAACGATGCCGCAGCACGCGTTATTACCGTCAATGACGAGCACGCGGCGGATCTGATTCTTTTTCATTACGTCGCAGCATTCTTCGACATCCGCGTCCACGCTCACGCTGATCACGTCTTTCGACATAACATCTTTTGCGGTAAGCTTCCGCGGATCGGCGTCGGTCCTAAACGCGCGAAGTGCAATATCGCGGTCAGTAACGGTGCCGATCGGCTTGGCATTTTCCTTCGACTCGACGACAGGTATCAACCCGCAATCGTTATCTGCCATTAACTGGCTGATCTCGGTCAATGTGCTCATCTCGGTACAGCACGCCGGATCCTTGGTCATAATTTCTTTTACTTTCATATTATTTACTCCTTCCAGAAGATCGAAACGGCCCGCAATAGGTCCGAGACGCACGATCTCCGAACAAATGCTTCGACCTAAACTGAGCCAAGGATCTTCTTATCCTTCACCGTACCAACCATCTTCTCCGTCCGTCTGTAACAGAAAAGACAATGACGTCCCTTAACTCATCCAACTCCCCGCCTTGTTTAGGCGGGGTGGCAGCGGCCCCCGCTGACGGGGCGGTAGTCCTGAAACATCAGAATTCAGAAGCCCTTTGCCACGAATAACACGAAGGG
>JBDTZO010000160.1:0-12741 GCA_040005135.1 Acidobacteriota bacterium
CCTTGCGGCCCGCAGCGAGAAGAACGCTGGCTTTGCCGGAAAGATTCTGGAATGTGGGCTTTGCAGCGATCGAAGAGTCGAGCACCTTGAGCGACTGGTCGATCCACGCCGAGGCGCTCGACTTGTCGCCGTTCTGCATCGCGTAGCCCGCAGCATTAAATGGCGTGCGCCAATCGTCTGATTTTGCCGCGGCAACAGCCTCGCGAGCATGTGCCAACGTGGTCGCAACGACGTCTACCGAAACCGTGAACGGAACGTAGACCTTTTCCCAACTGATCGTTACTGTCGCGGAATTATCCGTCGCGGGCTCGATCGCAAACTGCAGCCACTCTTGCGAATGCGGCGACGACATCGGTTTTGCTTTGACTCGGAGAGTGTCTTTCGACGGATCGTAGCTAAAGCTGCCCCACTGATTTGCAGTTCCGTTAAAGACGATCGTCCACTCGTCCTTGGCCGGGACGGTGTGAAGACTGTAGCTGCCGGCGGGCAATTTCTGGCCGTTTATCATGACGTCGTCAGTGACGATGAATTGCGTTGCCTCGTTCGCTCCAGTTCGCCAGACGTGTCCAAATGGCACGATGGGCATATCTTTGGGCCGTTTGTGTTCATCGTCGAGGGTCGCTTCGCCCTTGGCGTAAGAGTCGGTCGGAGGGTCGCCCCATATCTTGCGGCCCTTGACAGCGGGACGATTGTAATTAATCGTGATGTCGGTGACGCCGACCGTTTGCATCACGCTTGCTTTCGGGCTCGGTCGCGGAGTCCGCAGCTGAGCTGCCGACCGGGTCGCGGACGCAGTGACGGCGAATGCGATGGCTATGGACAGAAAGAGGACGCGTTTCAAAGAGTTCATCGTTTATCTCCTGATCAATATCTCAAATAATTAAATTCGGTTCTGACGGTGCTATTAGATAATTATGCGTTCCAAACCCGTCCGCGTCTAAGGTGCAGATCAACTAAATTTCTAACGGGCCCATTCGTTGTACGCAAAACCGGGTTCGCGGGTTTTTTTCGGGGGAGACCATACGCATTTGGTCTTGACAGATCAAAATCGCATACCAATTGGTGTCAATCATGTGACCCGATTTTCCAAAGTTATTCTATTTTCCAGCATTTGCAACCGTGGCACGTATTTCGCTGTAAGCGTCTCCGGAGGTATTGCATTTATGAATACGACAAAAATTAAACGAACGATAAAGGGTTTGGGTTTGGCTTCGGCCGTGGCTTTTGGAGTCATCTTGTTCGCCGGTACTAACACGAACGCACAGTACGGCCGCGGTGACCGCGACAACAATGTATACCAGAATCAGACGCGTCAAAGCGGCGATTATAACCGGAACGGTAGCTACGATGACCGAAATAATCGCAACAGCGGGCGAGAGATCAAAGCAGCGTACCAACGCGGCTATGACGAGGGTGTAAGGGCCGGCGTCCAGAATTCCCGCAACCAGCGTCGAGGCAACAACGGTGGCTATGGCAATAACAATGGCTATTACGGTAATGGCGGCCAATACAGCAACAGAATGCAGCAGGCTTTTCAAAAAGGTTACGAAAAGGGCTACCGCGAGGGATTAAAAAGAGGACGAAATAATCGCGGAAACGGCGGTATCAGATGGCCGTTCTAACTTCGAGAGGTCAATAGATCATAATGAAGCCCGGAAAATGTTTCCCGGGCTTCTTTTATTCGATCGGAGTCAATTACCGAACCTATTCATCCTCCTCATGAGCCCGCACACGTCCCGAGGCGACTGCCTCGTCGATAACCTTTTGCGAAAGGTTGCCGGGCAGCGGGTCGTAATGCGAGAACTGCATGTGATAGGAACCGCGGGCCTGAGTTACGGAATTTAGCTTCGACTGATAATCGAGCATTTCCGACAGGGGCACCTTGGCTTTGATCACTTGTTGTTTACCGCGTGTTTCCATACCGGCGACCCGGCCGCGGCGACTGTTAAGATCGCCCATTATATCGCCGGAAACTTCTTGGGGCGTAAAAACTTCAACGTCCATGATCGGTTCCAGCAGCGTCGGCCTTGCCTTTTCGATCGCGTTGCGGAATGCCTTGCGGCCGGCGGCCCGGAACGAGTGTTCGTCGGAATCGACCGCGTGGTAGCTGCCGTCGATGAGCGTCACCCTAAAGTCGACGAGCGGGTAGCCGGCGATCGCACCACTTGCGGCGGCCTCGATGATGCCTTTTTCGATCGCGGGCCTGAAATTCTGGGGAACAGATCCGCCGAAGATCTTGTCGACCCACTCAAATCCCGCACCGCGATCAAGCGGCTCGAATATGCATTTGCAGTCGCCGAACTGGCCGCGGCCGCCTGACTGTTTCTTATGACGGCCCTGGACCTCGACCTGTTGTGTGATCGTTTCCTTGTAGGGAACCTTGGGCGGGTGAAGCGTTACCTCGACATGATACCTTTGCTCAAGTTTTTTGACGACCGTCTCGATATGAAGCTGGCCGGAACCTGAGAGGATGAACTCCTTGGTCTGCGGATCGCGGTCAAAATGGAGACTCGGGTCTTCCTCGAGGATCTTATGCAGAGCTGCCGAGATCTTGTCTTCGTCCGCACGCGACTTTGGCTCAATGGCGAAAGCGATCGCCGCCTCCGGATATTCGACCTTTGGGTACACGATCGGTTTGGCCTTGTCGGCGAGCGTGTCGCCCGTTTGCGTGTCCCTGAGTTTCACGACGGCGATAATGTCACCGGTCGCCGCATTTTCCACTTTGTCGAGGGTTTTGCCCGAGATCAGATGAAGTGCACCGAGGCGTTCGGGAACGTCGCGGGTCGTATTTTGAACTGTCGCGTCGTGTTCGATCCTGCCCGAAACGACTTTCATTACGTTGATCCGGCCTGCGAACGGATCCGCGATCGTGCGAAAGACGTACGCCGAGAACGGCTCGTCATTTGAGTATTTGCGGTTGATCCGATCGCCGGCCATATCGTTATCGGCGAATCCGTACTCGGCTTCGTGTGTCGCCGGATTCGGGGCAAATTCGACGATATGATCTAGCAGGATCTGGATCCCGACAAGCGTGGTCGAGGAGATCGCATAGACCGGGCAAAGTTTGCTGGCGGCGATCGCTCGGGCGAGATTTGGAACGATGTCTTCTTCAGGCAATGTTCCGGTCTCAAAGTACTTCTCCATTAATTTATCATCCGACTCAGCGACGATCTCAATGAGTCGCTCGCGGGTCGAATTCAGCAAAGCCGTCATTTCGCTCGGGATGCCGACGCCCTTTGCCTTGCCTTCGGCGTCAAACTCGTAAGCTTTTTGATGGACAACATCGATAACGCCCTTAAAATTCGCTTCTTGTCCGATCGGAAGCGTGAACGGCACGATCGATCGCGCAAAGCTGTCTGCGGCGGTCTCGATCGCGTGGGCGAAATCAGCATGCTCCTTGTCGATCTTGTTGATCACCATGAAACGAGGCAGCATGAATTCGTTCGCGTAATTCCATGTTTTCTCGGTTTGCACTTCGATCCCGTGAACTCCGTCGACAACGACGAGACCGGTGTCCGCAACGCGAAGTGCCTGACGCGCATGCGAAACAAATGCCGCGTAGCCGGGCGTGTCGATCAAGTTAAACTTTGTGTCTTTGTATTCGAGGTGAGCAAAATTGTTGTTAAGGGATACCTTTCGTTCTATCGAGTCTTCGTCATAATCGGTGATCGTGGTTCCTTCATCGACTTTTCCCCAGCGTGTGGTAAGGCCGGCGACATATAGCATGGACGACACAAGTTGGGTTTTACCCGCGTCGCCGTGACCAATGACAGCCAGATTCCTGATATTCTCAGTAGCAAATGCTTTCATTTCGGCAAGACCTCCAATCGTAGTAAAAGTGCGGAATGTTTTTGGGCTCCCATGCCGAAGATCAAGGTTTCGGCGAAGACAAAAGAACCCTCAACAACAATCAATAAAATTTCAATTGTTCGTAACTCGTAATTTACCCAACAAATGAGAGGATAGCAAGACATAAGTCGAACGCGGTTAACAACCGAATAAAAATAGGGCTCAGAACGCGATCGAGGCTGTGTTCGTAGGGCCGAAGTATGTGGATAATCGGAATTAGAGTATTATTTGAGGTATTTTATCCTAAGCATCCGTACCCCTCGGCGTACTCATCCCACAGTTGACGGTCCAAGGAGTTATTTAATGAATCGAATTTACAAGGTCTCAGTGATCGCGGCCCTTTTGCTCGGCATCACGATGAGCGCCGCGGCGACGGCCGTCGTCGATCCGAGCTTTATACCTGCCGCGTCTAAGCCGCTGGCGTATCAAAGCTCGATGGGACTCGTGGTCCAGCCCGACGGTAAGACCGTGATCTGGGGTCCGAATTTCGTCGTCTCCGGCAAGGCTAAGGGTACGCTGGCCCGTTTGAATACGGACGGCAGCGTGGACGATACATTCTCATATTGTGCATGCCTGCTGTTCTCTATTACTAACGTGGCAGCAGAGCCGGACGGCAAACTGCTGGTTGCCGGTACAGATAACTCGTTCCTGCCGAAAGTGATCCGGCTAAATACGGACGGATCGACAGACACATCGTTTGCTGCTAGCTTTTCGGGATTTCAGAGCGGAGCCACTGCAACTATCTATAGGATACAATCCGATGGCAAGATCCTCGTGACGGCCAACGGTGACGTCGGCAGCGGTTATCACCAAGGCTATCTGACGCGACTCAACACCGACGGATCGGCCGATAACACCTTTACAAATATTGCCTACGATGGCGGTCGTCTAATTACAGTTACTCTGAGGGCGGTCGCAGTCGATATAGACGGCAAGATATACATCGCGACTACAAACTATTCCGGTGGCGGATCTCACTCTTACCTCCAAAAATATACGTCAACCGGCGCCGTCGATTCGAGCTGGCAGCAGCCGTCGATCTCGAACATATCGGGTTCCGGAGCTGACATTTATTCACTCGACGTCGACTCATCGAATCGCCTCGTGATCGGCGGAATATTCGACCGCGTCAACGGCTTTGACAGTAAATACCTTGCGCGGCTGATGCCCGCGGGAAATCTGGATCTGACATTCACTCGTCCTGACCTTCCATCGTCGGTTTCGCAGGTCACCAATATCGCGAACTCTAAGGTGCTGATCAATTGCGGCGGACATCTCTACCGGCTCAATACGGACGGCTCTTTTGATAACACATTCGTATTTCCTGCGACCATAAACTTGGCATACTATGCGTTTGCGGTCTCTTCGTCGGGACCGATATCGTTTTTCGGACAGTCTTCATTGTCGGAGATCCGGCCATATAGGTTAAATCTGGACGGCGATATAGATACTTCGTTTCAGCCGAACGTGGCAATGTTTTCCCAGACGACCGCAGTCGCTCTGCAGTCCGATGGCAAAGTGCTCTTTGCGGGCAATTTCACACAGGTGAACGGCATCGCCAAAGTGTCGATCGCCCGACTCAATACTGACGGGACCATTGATCCCTCTTTCGATCCCGGAACCGGATTCGATTTGGCGCCCACGTCACTCGTCGTACAAACGGACGGCAAGATCCTGGCCGTTGGATCGTTTACAACTTACAACGGCGTTGCAATGCCGCGTCTCATTCGGATCAACTCTGACGGCAGTCTGGACGCCGCGTTCGCGCCGTCCGTGTCGCAGCTCGCCGGCGTTTCGCTGCAGTCAGACGGCAAGATCCTTTTATTCGGGGCTTTTTCGACTGTGAACGGTGTCGCAAAAACGGCGGTCGCCAGACTATTTCAAGATGGGACTCTCGACAGCTCGTTCTCGGTCCTCTTTTCGGCCAGTGCAAATGTGATGGCATTTATACAGCAGGCCGACGGTAAATTTATGGTGGGCGGGGCGTTCACAGGTGTCGACGGATTTTCCCGCCCAAATCTGGTGAGACTGAATTCCGATGGCTCGCTGGACCAGACGTTCACTGCATCTGGAGTGGGAACGGTTCGAAAAATACTTGTCCAGCCAGACGGAAAATACCTTGTCTTAACGATCAGCGGCATTATTCGCCGCAACTCGGATGGTTCGGCAGACGCGGGATTTGCCACACATACATTTGGGGCTGACGGCGGTAACGCCGTACAGCTAAATGCGATGCTTCTTCAGGCCGATGGCAGCATAATTGTTGGCGGCAGCTTCACTACAGTGGACTCGACACGGCGGAATGATCTCATTCGACTTAGCTCCTCGGGCAAGCTGGACCTATTGTTCTTGCCCGCGGGGGCGGACCAGCAGGTCAATGCGTTAGTGGCTCAATCAGACGGAAACGTGCTGCTCGGGGGTGACTTTACTCGTGTAAACACCGCGATCCGAACCGGCATCGCTCGTATCACGCCCGGAGCCTTGACCCACCCGACGCACTTCGACTTTGACGGTGACGGAAAAGCGGACTTTACGGTTCTGAGGCCTTCGACGACGTACTGGTACAGTTTCCGCAGCTCTGACTCACAAGTCGCGGTTGCTCAGTTCTACGCCGCCGGCGATATTGCGGCACCGGCTGATTATGACGGTGATGGCAAAACAGATTTCGGCGTCTTTAGGCCGTCCAACGGCAACTGGTACTATTTGTCCAGTGCCAACGGCGGAACGTACAGCGTTCATTGGGGACAGAACGGGGACATTCCGTTTCCGGGCGACGCCGACGGAGATGGACGTGCAGATTTCCGAATTTATCGCCCGTCGACCAGCGTGTGGTACACACACCTTCAGAACGGGCTTGAACCGTCGGCACAGTTTGGCATTTCGACGGATATCCCGATAGTCGGTGATTTCGATGGCGATGGAAAGGTCGATCCGGCTATCTTTCGCCCGTCCACTGGTGATTGGTGGTTCTTGAGCAGCATCGATAACTCACAGCGTGCCTTTCATTGGGGCCAGGCCGGCGATATTCCCGCGACTGCGGATTTCGATGGCGACGGCAAGTCCGACTGTGCGGTTTTCCGTCCGAGCGATCGCACATGGTACATCCTTTATAGCCACGACCTTTCGTACTCCGCCCTGCAATTCGGCCTTTCGACTGATAAGCCGGTTCCGGCTGACTATGACGGGGACGGCAAGGCCGATATAGCTGTCTTCCGCCCAAGCTCAGGCACGTGGTACGTGATGGGCTCAGCCTCGGGCTTTTTCGGATTGCAATTCGGTGCCAACGGCGATATTCCTGCTGAGAATGCATTCGTACCGCAATAGGACGGCGTAAAAATGAGACTAAAGAGCAGGAACGGTCCTGCTCTTTTCGCTTTTGATGGTGGTGTTTGCGAATTCCCGGCCCCGATTTCGTGGTATTATCGGCTTGTACACGACGGCGCGAACCGAGGCTGCAAAGTATAGCCAACGGCAAAATTGCCGCTATTCCGCGTTCATCGATACGGACACGCGATCAAATTTCGCGATAATGTATGGCAATCTTCGGTGAGGACTTATGAAGATCAAACGAAACGCTTTTTTGACCGCTACGCTACTTTCCACTTTCGTGCTCAGTGCCGTGGCGCCTTCGCGGGCGCAGGACCTTGTTCCGGTCAATTCGATCGGCGGCGGCTCCAGCATATTTGTTTTTCGCAAAGCCACGGGTGCCTCCGCACGTAGATTTGCGTCGACTCCGCGTGCGCCTCGCAGCAAGGCCCAGCGGATGGAAACGGCCAAAAAGATCAAAAAGCAATACGAAACCCTAGCCAAGTCTGAACCGCACCGAGTCAAAAGTACGGTCGTGACCCCCGACAAAGTGCCGGCTAATGTCAACACGATGCCAAAGGACCAGGCGTCAAAAGTGTTTGCCGGCGTTGGCGAGTATTATATCGATCAAAACGACGCGGATAATTCGATCAATTTTTTCCGCGAATCGCTCACTCTGGACAAGAAGAATACAAAGGCGATCGGCGGCCTGAGCGAGGCTTTGGCTGTAAAGGGAAATGATCTGCTGCTCGGCGATCAGACGAACAAGGCAAAGGCGTTCTTTCTTGAGGCAATTAAATACAACCCCAAGAACGCGGCGGCGTACTTCGGACTGGGCGAGGTCTATACGGACCTCGATCTTCGCGACGACGCGATCGCAAGTTACGAAAAAGCCCTCGAGGGCGACGGAAAACTTACTGAGATATTTCTGCCGCTCGGTATCCTATATTTCCAAAAAGGCGAGATCGCGAAGGCCGACAACCTTTTGAGCAAGGCTTCGGCAAATTCGATCGAAACTGCTGAAACGCAGGTCCTGTTGGGCGTGATCCGCTCGTCCCAGAACCGGACCGACGAGGCGATGAAGGCATTCGACCGGGCTATGACGCTCGACCGTGACAACCCGGACGCATATTATTATAAAGGCGACGTGCTTCTCCGCTTGGGCAGGCAAGCCGAGGCGGTGACCGAATTTCAAAAGGCGATCGCTCTGAGGGCAAACTACTTTGAGGCCTTCCGCGGAATGGGGCAGGCCTATCTCGAATTAAACAAGTTTCCTGAAGCAGTGCTCGCTTTTAAGACGGCAGTCCGGCTGAAAAACGACAATTTGGAATCATATGTCGGGCTCGGCGAGGCCGAACGCCTTGCGGGTAATTTCAATGACGCCGAGTCAGCATATGCGACGGCTAAGGACCTGACGATGCGTAATCCTGAATTCAGCAAGGATGATGCGGCCGATCTTTACAGCAAGATAGGTTACTCGATCGGACGTCAGTGCGAACTGAACATGCGGCAGGCAATCGCGTGCAGGTGGCCGGCGGCGATCGACGCGTTCAAAAAGGCAGTTGACCTTGCCGGCAGCCCGCTCGATAGTGCCAACCTCGGTTGGGCATACTACAATGCGGCTCGCGTGGACATTAACTCACGTCGGCCAGACGCGGCTCGGCCAAATCTTGAACTTGCGAAGACGGCGCTTCAGCGGGCACTCTCGGGCGGCCCTCAGATCGCTGACGGCGTGCAGCAAAACCTCGGCGGAGTCGATATCGACCTTGGCGATTTCGCCGCGGCTGTCGAAGCTCTCAAGCCGGTCGTACAACACCGGCCGGACTGGACGTTCTCGAAGTACGCTCTCGGTACCGCCTATTTTAAGTTAAATCAATTTGATGACGCCGCGAAAATGTTCAGCGCGGCATCAGACTCCGATCCAAGGAACGTCGGCTATTTGGCGAGCCTCGGCTATACTCAGTTAAAACTGAGGAACGGAAAGGAAATAAAGAAGATCGTCGATAGGCTGAAAAAGCTCGATGCCGGCGAAGCTACCAAGTTGGAACAGCAAGCGAGGATCGCGGGCATTAAGTAGTGCGGTTTACATCCACGGGTCCGCGGCAGCTCTTGGCCGCGGGCCTATTTTCATTGAGATCAAATGCCAGAAACGAGCTTCGCTCCCGACGAAAATGTGCCTCTTGCTCCTCTGACCACCTTTGGGATCGGTGGACCCGCACGTTTTTTCGTGAGGGCCGAGAATTTGGGAATACTGCAAGAGGCACTTCAATTTGCCAGGTCGAACGAAAAACCGATCTTCATACTTGGCGGCGGCAGCAACATTCTGGTGTCGGACCGAGGCTTTGGCGGGATCGTTATTCAGATCGCCTTTCGAGGTATTGAGCCTGCAAATGAGACCGCCGAGACTATCTGCTTGCAGGTTGGAGCCGGCGAGGAATGGGACGCATTTGCGGCTTATTGCGTTGAACGCGATTACGCCGGCGTCGAATGTCTAAGTGGAATTCCCGGGTCCGTCGGCGGCACACCTATCCAGAATGTTGGGGCATATGGCCAGGAAGTTTCCGAGACCATCGTCAGCGTCGACGTCTACGACCGAGCGAGCGGCACTATCGTCAAACTCCTAAATTCCGAATGCGGGTTGGCATATCGGACAAGCATATTTAACACGATCACCCGCGACCGTTACATTGTGCTTTCGGTTCAGTTTCGGCTGGTAAAAGGCGGAGCGGCTAATATTAGATACCGCGACCTGGCTGATCAATTTGACGGCAGGACGCCGTCGCTCGCCGAGACGAGAGAAGCGGTCCTTAATGTCCGGCGATCGAAATCGATGGTCATCGATCCGGACGACCCCAATTCGCGAAGTGCAGGCTCCTTTTTTAAAAATCCGATCGTAAGCAAAGAAGCTTTCGATGACATCTCCGCGAGATTCACGAATGTGCCGGGGTTTAAGGTCGACGGATCGCAGATCAAAATTCCCGCAGCGTGGATCATCGAAAATGCCGGCTTTCCGAAGGGATATGTGGGCGGTAACGCCGGTATTTCGAACAATCACACGCTCGCAATTATAAATCGAAACGGTGCCACAGCCGTTGAGATCATTGCTCTTAAAAACAAGATCGAGAATGCCGTATTTGCGATGTTCGGCATTTGTCTAACGCCTGAACCGATCTTCGTCGGGTTTGACGCCGATTAGGCAAAAATCTGTTTTTGCGCCGTCCTTATCGGTTATAATCGTAATCTTCGAGAGGTGTAATATGTCCCGTCTCAAGTTGGTTCCCAAATTTCTTTTTGCTTATATCGTGGTGCTCTCATTGATGCCGCAAACTTTTACGCTTCACGCCCAGGACCTGGTGCCAACTAACAGCGTGAGCGGAGGATCGAGTGCATTCGTGTTTCGAGGTTCACGAACGAAGCCGCAGGCCCATTTTGCTTCGGGTTACGCTTTTCTGGGAGAAGCAGGCGGGAGGGCCGCCTCGGTCAAACGATCGAACACTCAGATCGCCGCGGCCGCAAAGAAAAGACGAGCCGCAGCGGCACTTGCTCGCAAAAAGGCGATCGCCGCAGCCGCGAACAAAAAGATCAAGCTGTCGAACACGCTTACAGCCAAAGCCGAAGCATCGCTCGACGCAAATAATTTTGACTCAGCCATCGCGGACCTTCGTTCCGCTCTTGTTCAAAATCCAAAAAATCTAAGAGCCAGGCTCGATCTCAGTGAGGCCCTTACCGAAAAGGGAATGGCGGTCGCCGGCGACTCCGATAGCGAGGCGTCGATCGTTTATTTCGATGAGGCGATCAAACTCGATGAGAATAACGCCGCGGCGTACGGCAAACTGGCTGCTGTTTATGACCGAACGGGAGCGAATGAAAAAGCTGCCGCCAATTATCATAAGGCTATAGCTCTCGACAAGGAACTTGTCAGCCTCAATGGGCCGCTTGGCCTCACCTATGTCGAAATGGGCGACATCGCTAAGGCCGAGGACGCTCTGCACAATGCAGACCTCGGGGGCGTGGACACTGTCGAGACGCGGAATCTAAGAGGATTAATTCTCTTCAAGAAGAACATGAATGCCGAGTCGCTTGCCGCATTCGACAAGACACTCCAGCTCGATGGACGAAACGTGATGGCCAATTATTATCGCGGCCAGGTTTACGCGCGGATGGACCAGCCGTCGAATACGATCGCCGCTTACAAGCGAACGCTCGAGATCGGACCTGGATTCGCACCGGCTTCGTATGATCTCGGCGTGGCATATTACAACAGCGGTGACTATAACAACGCTGCGGCTGCTTATCAGGACGCGATCAAGGACGATCCGCGCAATTACCAGGCACACGCCAACCTCGGAAGTACATACCGCCAGCTCGAACGCTACGCCGAAGCCAACGCGGAATTTAAGATCGCATCCGAGGGGATCAAAACAGCAGATCTTTACAGCGAATGGGGATTTTGTCTCGGTAAGGCCGATCAATGGGACGAGGCCGCCCTACGTTTGAACACGGCCCACGAGCTCGGTTCGACGGCCATCGATAATTCCAATGTCGGTTGGGCCTACTACAACGGCGCCGAGGTGGATAAGGCCAACAAGAACGATGCCGAGGCTCAGGCCAAGCTCGAGAAAGGAAAGCCGTATCTCCAGAATGCAGTGGCTCAGGACCCGAAGCTCGATGCCGCATATCTAAATCTCGGCTCGACATACAATGGTCTCGGCGAATTCCAGGACGCCGTAACGGCGCTTAATATTGCGCTTGGCCTGCATCAGGATTGGGTGATCGCCGCAAACCAACTCGGGCTCGGTTACCGCGGGCTTAACGACCTCACGAATGCCGTCGCTACCTTCAAACACGTTGTTGATCTCGACGGCAGCTATCGCTACGGCCTATTCAATCTCGGCGAGGCTTATTACGCCAGCGGCAACAAAAAGGACGCGAGGAAGGTCAATGACCGCTTGCGAAAGGTCGATCCGGTCCTTGCGACACAGCTCGACAACATCGTTTCCGGCAAGGTGGTCGTCGACGCCGCACGACAAAAGATCGAAAACAAGATACCGCGGATTCCTCGCCTGCCGTTCTAAAAACGGATGGAACTTCAATCGAAGAAGTGCGGTTAGCCTGACCGCACTTTTTTTGTATAATCGTGTGTTTAGAACATGCCCCGACGCGACGACATACACAAGATACTTATTATTGGCTCCGGCCCGATAGTGATCGGTCAGGCCTGCGAGTTTGACTATTCGGGCACTCAGGCGTGCCGGGCACTCAAACAGGAAGGCTACGAGGTCGTCCTCGTCAATTCCAATCCTGCGACGATCATGACCGACCCCGAGATCGCCGATAAGACCTATATCGAGCCGCTCACGCTCGAAACCGTGACAGCGATCATCGAAAAAGAACGTCCCGATGCTCTATTGCCGACCGTCGGTGGACAAACTGGCCTCAATCTTTCAGTCGAGCTTTACGAAGCCGGCATTCTCGAAAAATACGGCGTCCAAATGATCGGGGCAAACATCGACGCGATCAAGGTCGGCGAAGACCGAGAGCTGTTTCGCAAGGCGATGGACGAGATCGGGATCCAAAGCGCCCGCG
>JBDTZO010000152.1:0-38580 GCA_040005135.1 Acidobacteriota bacterium
AGCCCTCACCAGTGCGATCCGAGAAAGAGATCGGCGTCACTTGCAATGATGCGATACTTTCCGTTTCACACGCCCCGAACCGCCCGGTCACGCAGGCGGTTCTGGATCTCGGCATTCCTGCGTTCCGGCGGCGATGTCCTTATTCACTAGCATTTCAACTTCGTAACTTCCAAACTCGCCTCGACGGCGTCGCGGTAGTTTAGGATCAGGACGCCGTTGGGGTCGAAGGTTGGGTTGGGGAAGTAGAGGGTTCGCGTGGGCGTCGGGATGCCGAAGCGGGTGCAGAAGTGCATTAGGGTGACGGTCCGCTGGTAACCAGCTGATCGCTTGCGGACGGGATGGGCGTTCGGCGAGCCGGGGTCGGCGGGCGCGATCCCGATCATGCCAGCTTCTTCGCTGTAGAACATCGCGACGGCCGCCGGGCTGCGAAGCGCGTGAAAGGCAGTCTGATTGAGGGTGAGTATGCCGTTTGTGTTCAACGAAAACCTCATCGTCTTTCGGTCGTAGATGGGAATTGTTCGTGTTAAAGGTGTCCATTCTATGGTGGTCATGTGTATAGGTGCTCCTTGGGTAAAATACGTTTATGTTTTTTCTCGATGAATGTTTCGCCTTGCTAACGTGCGGGCTTGTGCATATCGGAGCGAGGACACTCTTGTCCTCACGGATGCCACGCTCCCGGACCGACGTGGATATCCGCCGTGTGGTACGCCGATTCGAGTTGGCGTCGCGGACAGGAGTGTCCGCACTCCGTATTTCGATCGTCTCAAAGGCCCGGCAGCGAGTAAATAGCAACTTTTAAGCTATTTAAGGTTCTTATGATTATTATGATATTTAAGGTTGCGGACATCGGCGTGTGAAAAGGGCGAGCGTCCACCAACCTTTCCATCGGGCATCGGCCGGGCGGGTTGCGCGGAATGGACTACCACGCCGAGGTCGGCAATGTAAGCCGGCTGATCACGTAGACTCTCTGATCGATCTGGAAAATTGACCGACTCAGACTTCGAAAAAAGGACTGTACCAAAACATGGGTTTCGCTGTACCAAACTCCGGGATCAACTGGCGCTGGCTATCGATCCACGCAGCGCTGAGGCGGATTTCACTGTATCTGGAAAATTGTCGGCCCCAACCGCTCAATACGAGCTGGAATTCGCCGATGCCGTCAAAAGCGATGTCGATGTCGATGGCGGCAATTGCGGGAATCGTCGAATTAGGTTTACGTATGTATAAAATTCGTTTATAGTGAAATCAGTTTGCCCATGCTGGACGCTCGCGAGAGCACCGTGAACGAGGCAAGCTTCAGAGGATTTTTTACAGAATTTTTATCGAGATCGATATTCTAAAGGGGTCGAGCACGATCAGCAACAGTTGCGATATGTGCTCCCCGGCAAAGGCGAGAGGGCGACGGCGTCCTGTTTCGCATACAGAGTTTCCTGCGTGACCAATACGGAATTACCTATCTTTTGGGCCCAAATCCCGAATTCAAGATACAAGACCAAAACGCATTTTCGACTCTGCCGATCAAGTTAAGATACCTCTCTGTCTCACATCCGCAAAATCTGAAGCCGCCTTTGCCGTTATTACCAGCATCGGGCAATTCGAAGTTTAGAATTAACAAGGAATTGTCTATGTCAAAAGAAATGATAGTCAGCGTCAATGGACGCGAAAAGAAGATCGCCATTCTCGAAAATGGTAAGGTCACCGAATTTTATATCGAACGCGGCGAAGAGAACTCAGGCGTCGCGGGCAATGTTTACAAGGGCCGCGTCATGCGCGTCCTGCCCGGCATGCAGTCGGCATTTGTCGACGTCGGGCTCGAACGCGATGCGTTCCTGTACGTCTCTGACTTTTTCGATGAAGACGAAGAGATCGAACGCATCGTGATGGAAAAGAGCAAGAAAAGCTCGCCGGAACAGGCCAAAAGCGAAGCCGACGAAATTATCGCTACCAGACGTCTCGAACGCGAAAAGCAGATGGAGTCGGTCCAGGAGATCACCGAACCGCTCGGCGACGGCACCGCCTCCGACGATGACGACGAGGACGAGATCCCGTCGATCGGTATGCGCGAGGAACGCGAACCCGAACGCCAGCCGCAGCCCGAACGCGAACAGCAGCGTGAAGAGCGCTCGCCCCGCGGACGCCGCGGCGGACGCGGACGCAAGAGCCGCGACGATGAGCCACGAGACGAGCCCAAAGACACTTCGTCGACAGCCGAAGAGCCGAAATTCGAGATCGAATTTGATAATTCGGGATTCGAACGCATCAGCGACGATGACGGCGACACCGGCGAAATGTTTAAGGACGCATATATGCAGGACGCCATTGTCCACGCCGTCCGGAGCATCGAATTTGATATGGAAAGCACGCCAACCACCGAGGTCGGATCGCTGCTTGGGACTGTAACGGCGGACGCCGGAGGATTTGAACGGATCGCCGACGAGGACGACGACCCGACACCCGTCAAGGGCCGTAAAAAGTCGCCCAAATCAGCGGAGAAAGCAGAGAAACCCGCCGCCAAGGCTAAGGCCCCCAAAGCCGCCCCCAAAAAGCCCGCCGCCAAGCCCAAGGCCGCTAAAGGCAAGAAAGCAAAGGACGGCGACGCGCTTGAGGACGCCGAAGCTAGCGTTCGCGAATCCGACGGCAACGCCGAAATGGCAGTTCGTCGCGGTGGACGCGGCCGCCGACGCGGCGGAGCCAAACCAAAAGGCGAACACACCGGCGAAGACGGCGAAGAGATCGCAGAAGGCGGCGAAGGCAGCGAGGGGAGCGACGCTCCTGAACAGCAGTTCGAAGCGGTCACCTCAGAACCCGCGATCGAATCCGCACCCGCCGAAGATCACGCTCCGGAGAGCGAAATTCACGCCGCTCCAGACCGCGAAAATTCCGACGAACAGCAGCCTGCCGCCGAGCGTACACGCGGAGGCCGCAGCCGCGGCGGACGCGGACGCAGCGACCGTCAAAGCAGCGATCGTGCTTCGAGCGACCGGCCGAGCGGCGACCAACCGAACGCCGACCGCCCGGAGCGCTTAAGCAGCGATCGACCAAGCGGTGACCGGCCGGAACGCTCAAGCAGCGACAGACCGGAGCGCCCAAGCAGCGATCGGCCTACGGGCGACCGTGACCGCCCCGCACGCGGCGGCCGCAACGATCGTGGAGGAAGAGGCGACAGGCCGCCCCAACCCGCTATCTCAGACCTGCTTCGCGAAGGACAGGAAATTCTTGTCCAGATCGCCAAAGAGCCGATCGCGAAAAAAGGCGCGAGGATCACTTCGCACATCGCCCTTCCGGGACGATTCCTCGTGTACATGCCCACGATCGAGCACCTCGGCGTTTCACGTAAGATCGAATCCGCCAATGAACGCGGCCGTCTGCGAACGCTGATCCAACGGATCCGGCAGGATGACGAAATTCCGTCGGGCGGATTTATCGTTCGCACAGCCGGCATCGGTATCTCGGAGGAAGACCTCAGGAACGATGCAAAATACCTCGTCCGAGCATGGCAGGACGCCAAGAAGAACTCCGAGAAAAAGCGATCGCCGGCCCTCGTTCACCAAGACCTCGACCTCGTCCAGCGGATCCTCCGCGATCAACTGTCGGACGACTTCACAGCCATCCGCGTGGACAGCGAAGAAGAGTATCTGAGGACCGTGGAATTCATCAATCTCATCCAACCAAGATCGGTTAATCGTATAAAGCTCTACACCCGCGACGAACCGATCCTGGATTACTACGGCGTCCAAGAGGAGATCGATAAGGCTCTCAAACCCCGTGTATGGTTGAAATCGGGCGGATACCTGGTTATAAACCAAACAGAAGCGTTGGTCGCAATTGATGTAAATACAGGTAAGTTTGTCGGTAAGGGCAATGCTCGACTCGAAGACACTATAACGCGTACGAACATGGAGGCGGTCGATGAAATTGCAAGACAAATTCGATTACGAGATCTTGGCGGCATCATTGTTCTTGATCTGATCGATATGGAAGACCGCCGTAATCGTCATAAGGTTTCGCAGGCTCTCCAGGAGGCTCTGTCATCCGACCGTTCACCGACTAAGGTGTTGTCTTTCAACGACTTCGGTCTAATCATCATGACCCGCAAGAGGGTGAAGCAATCGCTCGAGCGAACCATGTGTGCTCCGTGCGACTATTGCGAGGGCTCGGGATGGGTAAAGTCCCCGATAACGTTGTGCTATGAGATCCTATCAGAGGCACGGCGCCTATCGAAGAACGTAGAGGACGTGCGTCATACGACACTTCGTGTGCATCCAGATGTCGCGAAAGCACTGAGAAGCTCTGAACGCGAGGTGCTCGACGAGATCGAAGCATATCTTGGCAATATAGATATAGCGTCCGATAAGTCCGTTCATCAGGGTCAGTTCGATTTCGCCTTTATTTGATCCTTGTCGGACGTTCATTTATGAAAAAGGGATGGCGACCGCGCCATCCCTTTTCATTTCCAACATGTGCTTGTAGCCCTATAATCTAAAGTCCTTCTTTGCGTCTTTTGGAGTTGGAGGCTTTGCAAAGATCGAGTCTGGCAGCGGTTTGTTCACTTCAATAGATTCGTAATTAATTCGAGATGACTGGGCTCCGTTAGTAAAACGATCAATGATGAAAGCTGCTTTAACGCCGTTAACTTCGATGAACTGAGCGTACCGGTCTTCTTCCGTGACAGGTTCAGAATCTCCTCGCTGCTGTTTGTAGATCACCTTTTGCGGCAGGCCATCGTCCGCGAATTCAAACTCAACGATCAGCCCGTCCTTATACGTCAATCGGATAGCCTCATTGCGTTTGCCCAATGTCGCGGGACGTTTTCCAACGTAACTTAGTTCCGCACTCCCCTTCCAATAGCCACGTAGCAGATTGTCGAGGCTCGTTCGCAGGCCTCGCTTGAAATTTTCGACTTGAACCGCGTTCTGGATCTTGATCAGTTCCTGTTCGCCATCGAAAATCCAACCCGTGTCACCGGTGTTTACTTGGACGGTTCGAACTCCGGACGCCTTGAATTCAGTTCGCTCCTTGTCCGGAAATGCGATAGCGTCGACAAAGGTTTGGAAAGACACCACTGCTCCTTCTTTGATGACACTGAACTTTCCGCGTCCAACCTGCGTCCTGATCTGAATGTAGCGGTCACCACCGAGAGCTTGGACAGCCTTTGTAATAATCGCGTCAGCCTGTGCAGTTTGCAGAGCTTTCGCAGCTTCGGATTGAGCCATGAGAGTTCCAGACAACACGAAAATACTAAGGAGTAAAAAGGGTGTGCGGTAAATGAATAGGTTGGAAAATTTCATAACAAAGAAGGCTTTGACGATAGGCATCGCCAAAGCCTTTTGATGCCAACAGTCACCGGTTCGTTTAATTCAAACTAAAGGCCTCTGCGGGATTTACCGTTATCTCGCCGTCCTCAGTGCCAACCAGGAATTTTGTAGCGAGCTTCCATTCATTAGTGATGGGAAGCTTTACTTTTTGGTCAATGTGGCGTTTGAGAAAGCGAGCTCCGTATGCCTGACTGAATCCCTTTTCAGTCAGGAGATCGACCGCGGCATCTGTAACCTCAACGATCTTTCCCTGCCGCTCCATATTTCGCTGCAGACTCGCGAGATATAGCTTTGCTATTTCGCGGACTTCGTCCATGGTCAGGGGAGCGAAAATGACGATCTCATCGATACGATTTCGAAACTCGGGTGTGAATCGCTCCTCGGCGGCCTTCATGACGTCGCCGCGGATCTGTTTCATATCCCCCTTAGATTTTTGGCCAAAGCCGAGCGGCTGTTCGTATTTCTTAAAGTTGTTCGAACCCAAATTTGAGGTCATGATGACGATCGCATCCGAAAGATAGACCTTTTTACCGCGGCCGTCAGTGATCCAACCCTCATCGAAAGCTTGCAGGAAGATGTTCATCAGATAAGGTGAAGCCTTTTCAACCTCGTCCAGCAAAAGAACCGTATAAGGATTGTCCCTGAGTTGTTCAGTTAGTAAACCACCTCGTTCGGAACCTACTATGCCTCGGGGCATTCCGATAAGCTTTTCGATTCCTACGGTTCCTTCGCCGTATTCGCTCATGTCGATACGAATCATTTTGCCCTCATCGCCGAACATGAATTCCGCGACGGCCTTTGCCAGCTCGGTCTTTCCGACGCCGGTCGGCCCAAGAAACAGAAGTACGCCGTCCGGCGCATAGTGGTTCTCCTTCAGGGGACCCTTATTGAGGCGAAGGCGTTCCGCGACAGAACGAACAGCATCCTTTTGACCAATGACCCGGTTCGCGAGATCGGCTTCCATTGCCGAAAATCGGTCCGATGTGTCCCGATAGATCATATCCTTCGGAATACGCGATTCCTGGGAAATGACGTCGATAATATGTTCGGGCCGAACAACCATTTCTTTGGGCTCGTTTATCTCGACTTTGACCGATGCAGTGTCGAGCCAGCCGATCGCCTTGTCGGGCAAGTGCAGATTACGAATGTATTTCGGCGACATTTCAAGTGCCATGTTGATGGCCTCGTCGGATATCTTAACCGAATAATTTTTCTCGAGACGCGGTTTTATCCCCATCAGTATCTCGCGCGTTTCGTCGATCGTTGGCTCCTCGACCTTGACCAATCTGAACCTTCTTGCCAGAGCTTCGTCTTCGCCGATATATTCCTTATATTCGGTTATCGTAGTAGCTCCGATAATTCGCAGCTCGCCGCGTGCAAGCGACGATTTAAACATGTTTGCTGCATCCGACGTTGTACCCATTGCAGCACCGGCGCCGATGATCGAATGAGCTTCGTCGATGAAAAGAATTATGTTGTCCTTTTCCTTAACCTCATCGATGATTCCTTTGATACGCTCTTCGAACATTCCACGAAGCATCGTGCCGGCAACAAGCCCGCCCATCTGAAGCTGGACAATATGCGAGTCGCGTAGCCGTTCGGGCACCTTCTCAGGTTCAAGTTCGATCAATCTGGCTAGCCCCTCAACAACGGCAGTCTTTCCGACGCCAGGCTCGCCAACAAGCATCGGCGAGTTTGAACGTTCGCGATGAGAGAGGATCTCGATCATTTGACGGATCTCGCGTTCGCGACCTATCGTCGGAGCGATCTTGTCCTGTCGCGCAAGCTTATTGAGCGAGACTCCAAAATGACGGAGAAATGAGGGCAATTCAAACTTTTGTCGCGTCCGCTCCTCTTCCTTTTCACGCTTTCGAATTCTGGTCCTAGCGGTCTGAGCTACCTCGTCCGAAGGAACACCGAGATTTTGAAGAACGTCGTTGAGAATGCTTCGTTCATCGTTTGAGAGCACATAAAAAATGTCGCTGCCATCGATTACCCGCCGGCCCTGTGAACGGGCACGGTCCATAGCGCGCTTAAAAAGCTCGGTGGTTTCCGGAGCAATTCGATATCCCTTTCCAGTGTGCTGCCGACCGATCTCAACGCGCTTCTCGATCAAAAGTTTTACGGATCGCGGATCTACTGAGAGATCGCGCATCGTCGATGAAAACAATTCTTCCTCTTCGAATGCCACGGCATGCAAGATATGCTCGACCGCAACGTAATTCTGATCCCTCTTTTTCGATTCATTGAGGGCGGTTTCCAGTACTCTACGACCGCTCTCGCTGAACTTATCCTTGTATGCGTCTATATCTGCCATAAAATCTTTTACCGAAACGAAACTGCCGAAGGGAAAAACGAGGAAGAGGGTGACGACAATTCCATCATAACACTTCGCCATTAACAGCGAAACGGATTTTTCGCGATCGTACCCCGCCTACTGCCAAGTCTACTCCGTAGTTTTAAGTGCTAAAGCCTTGCCTACTTGGACGCGGGCTGGCCGCAGTAGTTTGTCTCCGAATTTATAACCACGAGCATACTCGGCGGTTATCTTTCCATCATTTTCCTGGTCTGAAGGGGCCATGTCGACGGCTTCATGTAATTCGGGGTCAAATTCTAGACCTATCGCGGGTATCGGTTCGACGCCCACGTCGATCAGAGCTCGCTCAAAGCTGCGAGCCGTTCCGATGACGCCGCTTCGAAGATGGTCGACGGACGAGTCGGTTTCGCTTGCGGCAACCGCGAGATTGAGATTGTCGAGAACTGGCAGCAACGTTGTTAAAAAATTAAACTGCGCCTGCTTACCGCGATCCTCAAGGGTCTTCATTAAACGGGCCCGCATCTCACCTGTTTCCTTTTCCAAACCAGCCTTTGCCTCGTCGAATTTGACCTGAACTCCCACAAGCTTTGATTCGGCGGCTTCACGACGCGCGATCTCAGTTTTAAGAGCTGCCTCGAGATTCAGCTCGTTCGCTGACTTTACTAGTTCTCTCGGCTTTTCATCATCAGCTATGCGCTCGCCATCCGAATTGAATCTACGCTTATCGCTAAACGGTATTTTTTCAACGTCTAGCCCATTAGCTTCCGTTTCTTTATCTTTCTCGTTCATTTTCTTTCGCTTAAACACTTATCTAAATACTAAGGTTTTACTTGCCAATAGGAAAGCATCTCGATTCCGAGAGTTCAACCGCTGGCCGCCGTCTGGCCTTCGTAAACGGCCGCAAACTTCATTTCACCATCAACTCCGCTAACTTTTATCACGCTGCCACTTGAGATGTCACCTTTCAAGAGGCTCACGGCAAGTGGGTTCTGGACGAGCGTTTGGATGGCCCGCTTAAGTGGCCGGCCGCCGTATACGGGATCATATCCCTCCTCTATGATCAGGTCGCGTGCGGAGTCTTCGAGCTCGATCGTGATACCGCGCTCTTCGAGGTTCTTTCGTAGTTTTTCGAGTTGGACGTCGATGATCTTAGCGATCTGCTCCCTCGAGAGCTGAGCAAATACTACGATATCATCGATGCGATTCAGAAATTCCGGTTTGAAATGTTCACGCAGGATCATTAACGCTGCCGTCTGCGCCTGCTTTTGATCTCCCTCGGCCGCTTGGATCTCGCGCGAGCCCAAATTTGAGGTCATGATCAGAACGGCATTCTTGAAATCTACCACGCGGCCTTTTGAATCTGTCAGCCGACCGTCGTCGAGAATTTGTAATAAGACGTTAAAAACGTCAGGATGTGCTTTTTCGATCTCGTCAAAAAGGACCACTGAATACGGTCGACGACGGACCGCTTCAGTCAACTGTCCGCCTTCCTCATAGCCAATGTATCCGGGCGGCGCACCGATCATCCGAGCGACCGCGTGCTTTTCCATGTACTCGGACATGTCGAGGCGAATCATTGCCCGTTCATCATCGAAAAGAAATTCCGCAAGAGCTCGGGCCGTTTCGGTCTTGCCCACGCCTGTGGGTCCCATAAAAATGAACGAACCGACGGGCCGATTCGGATCCTGAAGACCGGCTCGCGCTCGTCGGACGGCATTCGAAACGGCCTCGAGTGCTTCATCCTGACCTATGACTCGCTTCCGCAAGTTCTCCTCCATTGCGACTAGCTTTTGCATTTCACCCTGCAGCATCTTGCTGACCGGAACGCCGGTCCATTTGGCCACGACCTCGGCCACGTCCTCCTCATCTACTTCTTCCTTAAGGAAGACGCCGTCCTTTTGAAGGTCGCCGAGGCGCGTCTGCTCGGATTCCAAGAGTTTTTCCAGCTCAGGAATACGGCCGTACTGAAGTTCGGCGGCCTTGGTCAGGTCGCCAGCTTGGCGAGCCTGTTCGAGTTCGAGGCGGGCCTGTTCGAGCTTGCCTTTTGCATCCCGCATTTTTTCGATCTCGTCCTTTTCCGACTGCCACTGGGCCTTCATTGCCGAGGCTTTTTCGTTAAGGTCACCAATTCGGCGCTCAATATCGTCGAGCCGGGTTTTTGATTTTTCGTCGGTCTCACGTACGAGTGCCTGTCGTTCGATCTCGAGCTGTAATATCTCGCGTTCCAAAACGTCTATCTCTTGAGGCAGCGAATCAATTTCGATGCGGATTCGCGAAGCGGCCTCGTCGATCAGGTCGATCGCTTTGTCCGGTAGGAACCGATCTGTAATATAGCGGTTCGACAGTGTCGCTGCGGCCACAATGGCAGCATCCTTGATCCGCACACCGTGATGAACCTCATATCGTTCTTTCAGGCCTCGAAGAATGGCGATGGTATCCTCGACCGAAGGCTCGCCCACATAAACTTGCTGAAACCTCCGCTCAAGTGCTTTATCCTTCTCAATATACTTCTGGTATTCGGCGAGAGTCGTCGCACCGACCGCCCGCAGTGTACCGCGCGCGAGTGCCGGTTTGAGCATATTGGATGCGTCGATGGCGCCTTCGGACGCTCCCGCACCCACGAGCGTATGCAACTCGTCTATAAATAATATGATCTGTCCCTCGGCTTTTTCTATTTCATTAAGGACTGCCTTCAGTCGATCTTCGAATTCGCCGCGGTACTTGGCACCCGCAAGCATCGCTCCCAGGTCCAGGGACACGAGCTTTTTATTCTTTAGCGTTTCAGGCACATCGCCCGATACTATGCGTTGGGCGAGTCCCTCGACTATCGCGGTTTTTCCGACGCCCGGTTCCCCTATCAGAACCGGATTATTCTTTGTCCGGCGCGAGAGTATCTGGATGGCCCGTCGGATCTCGTCGTCACGGCCAATAACCGGGTCAAGCTTTCCTTTCCGAGCCCGCTCGGTCAAGTCCTGCGCATATTTATCGAGCGACTGAAAGTTCTCTTCGGCATTTTGGTCGGTGATCCGGGAACCTCCGCGCATATCTGTAATTACTTTTTCGAGATCTTCGTGAGTGATGCCGTTCGAACGCAGGATCCTGCCCGCGTCACCAGCCTTCTCTTCTGAAACAGCAAGAAGCAGGTGCTCGGTCGACATATATTCGTCCTGCATTTTTTCGGCTTCTTTTTGCGCGACCTGAAATATCGTATTTGTTCGTGAGCTAAAATACGGCTGGCCGCCCGTTACCTTTGGGAACTTAGAAATCGCCGCATCGAGTTCCATTGAAATCGCCGCGACGTTGGCCCCTATCTTTCCAAAGATCGGCTTGACCACACCCTCTTTCTGCTCGAGCATAGCAGCCAGCAGATGTTCGGGCTCAACCTGCTGGTTCTCGCCTTTCTCAGCGACAGCGATCGCCTCCTGAACAGCTTCCTGACCCCGTATTGTGAATTTGTCGAATCTCATCGTTTTATACCGCCGGTTTTATCTCAAAGTCACGAAGACGCAGTAGGTGCCGAGGAGATCCTCCTCTGGCCTCTGCGTCTTCGGTAAACAAGTCTATGCGCCGGCGGTCTTAGCCGTGTCGCCGGTCTCGATCGTTCTGACGGGGGTTTGCCCACCGGTGATCTCGATCTTCCTGGCCTTGGTCTCCTCTCGTTTGGGGAGGCTTACGTACAGGATACCATTTTCGAATTCAGCTTTTGCGCCTTCCGCTGTTACGGTTTGAGGCAGAGTAAACGAACGAGCGAAGGCTCCGTATGACCGCTCGATCCGATGGTAATTGTCTTTGTTCGTCTTCTTTTCGAATTTTCTTTCGCCTTTAAGCGTGAGAACATTGTTTTCAAACGAAAGGTCGAAATCCTCTCGGGCCACGCCCGGCAGCTCTGCTTCGAGCACAAGACTCTCCTTGTTCTCGAAAATGTCTACCTTGGGTGCCCACGCCCCATGGAGCATTTCTTCTTGACCGGCGTTCGCGGGGCCCGCAGTTGAAAATAGACGATTCATTTCGTCCTGCAATGTCCGAAGGTCGCGAAACGGGTCGTATCTAACTATGTTCATGATCATTACCTCCAAAAGATATAAGGTTAATGACTAATTACTTAGTCTGAATACATAATAAAACTTGAGTGCAATCATGTCAAGTTTCCTTAATCGTTAAAATCATTTGGAAATCTGCCGGTTTCCCGGCATTTGGTGTGACACTTTTGTTAAATGTCGGTTATATTTATTGACGCAACTTGCCGAAATAGGCTTTACGATGGAAAAGCTTGGCCGCCCCGAGTCAAGTTCACGCAGCACATAGATCATGAAAATTCTTCGCGAAGTCCTTTGGCCCTTGATCGCCGTTCTCGCGGCTTTTTTCGTTGGCGGAATAATCATACTGTTGATCGGTGACAATCCGTTCGAAGCTTATAGCATACTGCTGTCGAGCTCCTTCGGTTCGATCCACGACTTTGCGTGGACTCTCCATTATGCGACTCCGCTGATCTTTACCGGACTCGCTGTCGCAGTGGCATTCCGCTGCGGACTCCTTAACATCGGGGCGGAGGGCCAGCTTTATGTGGCAGCTTTTTCAACTGCTTGGGTAGGTATTAAATTTGGCGGCACGGTAGTCAATATATTCGGCAAAGAAGAGAACTGGTCGTGGTTCAGCTTGCCTTGGTACCTGCTTGTGCCGTTATGCATATTGACCGCGGTGGTTGTCGGAGGGATATGGGGAGCAATACCCGGAATCCTAAAGGCGAAGTTCGGTTCGCACGAAGTGATCAACACGATCATGCTCAATTTCATCGCGATCGCCTTGGTAAGCTATTTTACTCAGTATCATTTCAAGATCCCGGGTGATCCCATTTTGCAAACGGCGAATATTGGCGACGCTGCGTACATACCGCGACTCAACCAGTTCTTGCCATTTATTCCAAAGGACGTACCGCTCAATATCGCATTTCTTCTGGCGTTATTGATGTGCATCATCGTCTACATTTTCCTTTGGAAAACAAAATGGGGATATGAGCTTAGGGCAGTGGGCGAAAATCCATCAGCAGCTGAGTACGGCGGGATCTCGCCGAAGAAACAGATAATCACAGCGATGACATTTTCCGGAGCTCTGGCGGGAATGGTGGCTGTGGGCGAGGTTTTAGGGAATCGACATAATTACTATGATGGTTTCTCTGCCGAATGGGGCTATTGGGGGATAGCGGTCGCTCTGTTGGGCCGTAACCACCCGTTAGGAGTATTAATAGCCGCGATATTCTTTGGAGTTCTTATGCGGGGCGAGATTTTTGTAGATGCGTTTACGGCAAAGGTTTCCAAGGATCTGGGGCAAGTCCTGTTGGCCATTATCATCTTATTTGTGGCATGTCTTCAGATCTATGCCATCAGGAGGGTAAAGGGTAAAATATGAGCGAAATCCTAACATTTGCGCTTCTGTTTTCGGCAATTCGCCTAGCCACACCGCTTATTTTCGCAGCACTTGGCGGACTTTTTTCGGAGCGGTCAGGCGTGATCAATATTGCGTTAGAAGGGTTGATGCTTGCAGGTGCATTTACGGCGGCAGTGGCAACGTATCAACTACATGATCCCTATCTCGGGGCCCTATGTGGAATGGCTGCAGGAGGTGCTCTCGCATTGGTTTATGCGGTTGCATGTATAAAGTTTGAAGCCGATCAAGTCGTCACTGGAATGGCGATCAATTTTCTGATGATCGGACTCCCGGCGTTGATCAGTGGAGCAATCTACGACTCGGCGGGTTCAACACCGCAGATCGACAAGCTATGGCAGCTGCCAAATTATTTTAATGACATTTCAATAGCGTCAATAGTGGCGTTTGTATTGGTTCCGATCTGTTGGTACGTAATGTACAAGACGCCCTTCGGACTACGGCTTCGTGCCACCGGTGAGAACCCCGAAGCAGCGGATGCAGCCGGCGTTGGCGTGCTTCGAATCCGTTACATTGCGGTGACGATCTCAGGTGTTCTGGCGGGGGCGGGCGGCGCTTATCTGTCGATCGGTCAGAGTTCACTCTTTACAAGGAACATGACGGCCGGCCGAGGGTTTATTGCCCTTGCAGCACTGATCCTGGCAAAATGGCGGCCGATTCCGGTGGTTCTTGCATGCTTATTCTTCGGCCTGATGGAGGCATTGACGATCCAGATACAAGGAGTGTTCAAGTTGCCATCGGGCGAAGACATACCCATTCAATTCATTCAAATAATTCCCTACGTCCTTACGATCGTAGTTCTCGCAGGATTTATCGGCCTATCGCGGGCACCTAAAGCTCTGGGGACACCCTATCGAAAGGAAAACTAGAGCTTCTGCCGTAGATCCAATATCGTGCAATTTTGTTATCGATCCGCATCGTTTATACTCTGAGCTTTCGCATCGATCCTGAATCCGCGACTCTGGCTCTGATTGTTGTAAATACTTATGTCTTACGAGAAAGCGTCCGCCGCGGCAGAGTTTATCAAGTCGCTTGCACCTACAAATACCAGCACGGCAATAGTTTTGGGAAGCGGACTTGGGGCGTTTGCGGATGAATTGGTTAACGCGGTCAAGATCCCGTATGAGCAGATCCCCGGGTTTGCTCGCTCAACGGTCGAGGGGCACGCGGGCCAACTTGTGATCGGCGAGATCGGCGGCGTAACGGTTACGGTTCAGCAGGGGCGATTCCATTATTACGAAGGTTATGACATGGAACAGGTGATGCTGCCTGTGCGTACGTTTGCGCTTCTTGGCATTAAGAATCTGATTCTGACGAATGCTGCGGGCAGTCTCAACTCGGATATGATCCCGGGTAGCCTTATGCTCATAAACGACCATTTGAATTGCATGGGCGTTAACCCGCTGCGCGGGCCAAATGACTTGCGTTTTGGCCCGCGTTTCCCCGACATGAGCTCCGTTTATGATCGTGAATTCCAACGGATCGCCAGCGACGAAGCGAAGGCCATATCCCACGAACGCGTAGACAAGGGTTTGGATAACGCTCCAATCGATTTCATGCACCGCGGAATTTACTGTGCTCTGTCTGGACCGACATACGAAACGCCCGCGGAGATTCGGATGTATCGCGAGATGGGAGCGGACGCCGTTGGCATGTCGACCGTTCCAGAAGCGATCGCGGCCCGCCATCAAGGCACTCGGGTTCTAGCTATTTCGTGTATAACCAATCTGGGAGCGGGAATGAGCGACGAGCCTATCAACCACGCGGAGGTTATGGAAACTGGAGCTCGGGTGGCTGAGGTATTTAAGGAATTGCTTCGTAGGATCGTGACGAGAATCAGCTAAGTCGATTCGGTGTCCCGCCTTAGTCGAAACAGATCGCTAGAAGTGGCTATATATGATAATCGGAATTTGCGGTGGCACAGGATCAGGGAAGACCACTATCGCCCGCTCGATCGTCGAATCGGTCGGCGAGGGAAAGGTCGTGCTTGTCGAACAGGATTCTTACTACCGCAATCTGGCCGATATGCCACTCGACGAGAGGCATCAGGCAAACTTTGACCACCCGGATTCGCTGGACAGCGAAATGCTGGTTAACCATCTACTAAGGTTAAAGCAGGGTCTGGATATCGAAATGCCGTTGTATGACTTCAAAACCCATACCCGCAGCGATTCGGTTCTGGTAATTAAGCCGCGGCCGGTGGTGATCGTTGAGGGAATATTAATTTTTGCGGAACCCCGAGTTTTGGACTTGCTTGATGTACGCGTTTTTGTCGACACGCCGGACGATATCAGGCTGATGCGTCGTCTCCGACGCGATATTACGGAACGGGGTCGAACGTTCGACCGGACGCTCGAGCAATATGAGCGGACGATACGGCCGATGCACTTCGAGTTTGTCGAGCCGTCCAAACGTCACGCGGACATAATCATTCCTGAGGGCGGACAAATGGGAGTGAGCGTCAATTTCCTCTGCGGTCTCGTGCGTGAAAAACTGATCGAAGAAAACAGGAACGGATCGGGAGCCAACGAGTAAATTAATGGAACAGAATCAGCTGATCGATGCCGCAATAGCAGTTCGTGAATTCGCGTTTGCTCCGTTTTCACTTTTCAAGGTGGGATCGGCGTTAGAATTAGAAGATGGTGAGGTTATTGATGGTTGCAATATCGAATCGGCAACCTATGGACTAACAGTTTGTGCTGAACGCGTTGCAATTTGGAAAGCGATTTCAAAAGGCAAACGCAATTTCAAACAGATCGTGGTGGTCGCGGACACAGATGTACTTACGCCGCCATGCGGATCATGCCGCCAGGTGATCTGGGAATTTGCCGGAGACATACCGGTGACGATGGCTAACCTTCATGGAAAGGTCGAGACAGTTCAGATGAGAGATCTGTTCCCACGTGCATTTGATTCAACGTTTCTCAAATAACATCGTCCGAATTGCAACGATCAAACAACAGATGTAAATTGGGTCCCTCAGCCGAAACAAACGTAGGCTCGACTCCGAACACCGAGCGAATGGTCGCAGCGGTTAAGACATTGCCGGGACTGCCCGACGCCTCGAGTCGACCGTTATTCATGATCAGGACCTCATCCGCATATCGAGCCGCGAGATTTAGATCATGCAGAACTCCTACTGTAACGACGTCCGTTTGGTCAGCGAAGTCTCGAACAGTTCGCATGAAGTCGATCTGGTGACGGATATCGAGGAAAGTGAGGGGTTCGTCGAGAAACAAGTACCGATTTGGCGATCTTGTCACCGAAGTCTCTGCCGTACGAGTTGGATCGTGAGGCGAATGCCATAACTGAGCGAGGATCCGGGCGAAGTTGACGCGCTGGCGTTCGCCTCCGCTAAGGGTCTGGTAGTTTCGATCTTCAAACTCTCGAATATCAAAAAGACGCATCATCTCATCTGCTATCTTTTCGTCTAGCGGTCCAGGTCGGGACCCAAAGTGCGGGTTCCGGCCCATTGTCACTACCTCGCGCACCGTTAAGGGAAATGCTATTTCTATTGCCTGCGAAAGCACAGCTCGCCGCCTGGCCAACTCTACCGAGTTTAATGACTTTACGTCTTCGCCCTCGTACTCGACGACTCCTGATTGGGGATGTATCAATCCAGCGAGCGTCTTGACCAAGGTTGATTTTCCGGCGCCGTTCGGGCCGACGATTAGATAGAGTTTGCCAGGTGAAAACACGGCCGACACGTCACTTATCAGAGCCTTCTTGCTCACACTAAACGTAATATTTTTGGCTTCCAACACAATTCGTGAGTCCAACTATCGACGACGGTCCTCTCCGCTTGAAGGTTCAAAACACATAACGGCTCCGGCGTAGCAGCGACAGAAAAACGGGGACACCGACCGCTGCCGTAACGATGCCGATCGGAAGTTCCGCCGGGCGGACTGAAAGCCTTGCGAGAAGGTCTGCGAGGCTGAGTAGGGTAGCACCCAAAAGAGCGCTTCCCACTATGAGATAACGGTTGTCGGCTCCGCCTGAGATCCGCAGAATGTGCGGAACGATCAAGCCGACGAAACTAATGACGCCGGTGAATGCAGTTGCGACTGCAACGATCACAACGTTGATCGTGAGAACGATCCACTTGAGCCGCTTTACGTTTACCCCAAGATAATTCGCCTCTTCTTCGCCGATCATGAGAGCGTTCAATTGCTTGGCGTAGCGCAGGGCTAGCAGTGTGCCGCCGATCGTGGAAATGGCCACGACCTTTACGACCGCCCAGCTTGCACCAGTCAGCGTTCCCAAACTCCAGAAAGTGATCGATCTAGCCTGCGGATCGCGGGCAATATAGGACAAGAATCCAATACCGCTCATGAATAGAGCATTTACAGCCAATCCGGTCAGAAGCAGCATTGCAATTGACGAGCGACTCTCCTCGCGAGAGCGCGCGAGAGCGAATACGAGATAAGTGGATACAATGCCGCCAATACATGCAGCGATTGGCAAGCTCCAGACGCTCGTTCCGATCTGGAGTGCTCCTCCGAGAACGAAGTAAAGCGCCGAGCCAAATGCCGCTCCGCTCGATGTGCCTATCAGTCCGGGTTCCACGATCGGGTTTCGGAAAAGCGCCTGCATGAGCGTTCCGCCAACGCCAAGACTGGCTCCGACCAAAAGGCATAAAAATGCCCGAGGCAACCGTAACTCAAGGAAGATACGCTGGTCCAGCGTAGCGTCCGGCTTACCGGGAAGAAGAGAAATAAGTGCCGACCAAATGTCAGAAATCGAAAAATCGACCGCTCCATATCTGATCGAAGCCGCCAGGACCGCCAACATCGCAATACTTATGCCGATTACGACGGTCCGTTGACGGCGTAGTTGTTTATTCACTTTTGATGGATTATTTGGGCCAGCTTGCCTAAATTCTCACCAGAACGGGGGCCGAAATACATTAGTGTGCTTTCTTCGATACGATAGATCCGATCGTTCTTGGCCGCATTCGACGTGGCGACTCCCGGCAGGGCCTTGATCTGTTCGATGTCCCCACCCAAACGATCGTATCCGAAGTCGGTGACCAGAATGATGTCGGGATTGGCCTTGGCGATCATTTCGGGTGAGGCCATTCTCTGCATTCCGGCCGAATCAACGGCCATTTCACCGCCGGCCCATTCTATCATCTTGCCAGCTCCGCCGCCTTCACCGCCGGTCTTTCCGACCACCATGTAAACGTTCGAGGCTCGACCGAAGTGGATGACAGCAATCCTCGGTTTATCGGTGTACTGTTTAATCTTCTCGGTGGCGTCAGCCATTTGGGTATCAAGCGTCTTACAAAGCTCTTCGGCCCGTTCTTCCTTATGAAAATAAACTCCCATTTCGCGGATCAGTGCTTTGGTGCCGTCGATCGAGTCGTTCTTCGCCGAAAATGCCTTTACCGGAATGTTCAGCAACTTGATCTGCTCGACGACCTGCGGCGGGCCAATGTTGTCGTCCGACGACAGGACCGCCGTCGGATGGAGCGAAAGGATCCCTTCGGCACTTAGTGCACGGTGATAGCCAACGGTTTGTACATTCTTAACCTCAGCCGGGTATGTACTCGATAAATCGACGCCGACAACCTTATCCTGAGCTCCGAGTGCCCATATTATCTCGTTGTAAATAGGCGAGATCACGACGTATCGTTCAGGCCCGGTTTGGACCGCCGGATTAGAAAACCGGTCGCAGCTTGCGGGGATGATAAGCAGGGCCGTAAAAAGTGCCAATAACAGGATATTTTTCATAAACAATGTCGCGTCACTAAGAATGTCATACGCGAATTCCTAATTCAATGTCTGACAACAAGAGCGCCGCATCATGCCGGCGCTCTTGCGATGTATTCATGCAAGGTCGATCAAAAGATGAACCGAGCCTGGAGTTGAAACATCCTGGGCGGGTCAATGTTTGCAAATGCGGGGATCGCATTAGTCGTCGTGCCCACACCGCTAACGAACGCTCCGAAATCTGAGTTAGGCGTTGCGGTGTTTCCGTATACGGTCTGTCCGCGGCCGAGCATATTTGCGTGATTGAAGATGTTGAAACCCTCAATTCTTAGCAGCAAGGCCATTCGCTCACTGAGCTTGATCCGGTTTTCCGCAAATATCGCGACGTCGGACGTTGGAGTTCCGCGGAAGGCCGCTTTGGCCATAACCTTACCGTCAACGACGGGCCGGTCGTTGCTCGATCCATCACCGTTATTGTCGACTCCAGTCGTGGCGTTGAAAGGGCGGGCCGAAGCGAGCTGTGTAAGCGTGCCCGCCGTGAAGCCCAATGGGAAACGATAGCTGAACATTATGACCGCACGATGCCGTTGGTCGACAAGGCTCGGCCCGCGTTCTTCTTCGCCCAGCCGAGCGATATTACTCTCGTTCGGAGCAACCCCGTTACCATCGGGCTCACTGGTGTTCGTAGCTTTGGAGAGCGTGTAGCTGAGTGAGGCATTGATTCGCGAGTGACCCCGATAGCTAATCTGCGTTTGCAACCCATCGTAGTCGGCTACCCCGAGATTCATCAGCACGTTCACCTGTCGAACACCGTTAATGCCAGGGAAGATCGGCCGCGTCAGATTAGCTGCGGCCACGCTCGCTGAATTGCTACAGCTAACCGCTCGACACTGGCCAACGGCGGTGCGGTCAAACGGTGTGGGAGCGTTTAGGTCAACCGTACGATTAATGTTGCTCAAGTGTTGGTGCACATAGTCAGCCCCCACAAATAAGCCTTTTAGGAATTCACGTTCGGCACCTATCGATACCACTTGGCTCCGAGGGTTAACGAACTTGTCCGGATAATTAGGCAGGGCATCGAAGTTGAGGCCATATCTAGCGAATTGAGCTTTGTAGAAGTCCCGTTGGCCAGCCTGAATTGTTATGTCGCGGGCCGGCAGTGCCAATGTCCTCGGGTCGAAGGTCAGTGGCAAACACGTCCCTGTCAGGCAAGTTGGGAAGCCCAACTGTCCGGGAGTGGAGGTGTAGGTGGTCAGACCGTCAAGCCCATTCACCAAGTAGCTGGCGACGAGATTAGACTGGATCTGCGTGTAATACATTCCATAACCGCCGCGAATCGCCAAGCGCGAATCGCCGCCGGGGTTCCAGCCGAATCCAAAACGCGGGGCAAAATTTGTCTTAGCGGTCGTCAAGGTCTGCCGATCGTATCGGACCCCGAGATCAAGCGTAAGATCCTTTCGTACGTGAATACTGTCCTGAACAAACCCGCTAACGAGCCATTGGTTCAATTTGTAGCTGCTAATGCCGAAGTTGATCGGTTGAGTGTAGCTTTGCACGTCGCTGAGTAGCAGCTGATCGAACGGCAAAACTCCGCGAGATCCCGCCGTACTGAATGTAAATGTGCCGAGGGTCGCAGTACCGGGTTCACTGCCGGTTCCGCCCGACGTGTGATGGACAATGCTTCCGCCGAAACGAACATATTGTTTGCCATATGTCCAAGACAGCGTGTCCGAAAACTGGACTTGACGCCCATAGACATTCGCACTTCTCGATTGTCCACTGGTGAAGGGGGCCGATCCGCCTCGAGTATAGGTGGTTGACAGCGTTTGAGCCTCCCATTTGGTGACCGGATCACCGTTGAGATACGCAAACCTTGCTTCGTTTAGTAGATTTGGGTTTATGACCCACGTGTGATTGACCTGAGCCGTCCAAGCAGCCCGCGAATATTTTCGAGCAGTACTGGGAGCGTTCAATCCACTTACGGCATCTTGAGGATTATCATCCAAGAATCGGTCGATGTTCATGCGGATCATTAAAGTCTGATTCGATGAGATCCTATGGTCGAGACGTCCGTCGAACAACCCCTGGCGATAGTGGCCAGTGTATGCAAGGCCTCCGCCAGTCGGCAGCAGCGATGTCGGGAGGAGACTTGAAAGAAACGTCGTGCGATCTTGACGAGTGTAATCGGCGGAAAGAAAAAAGAATGTCCTGTCCTTGATGATAGGGCCGCCGATAGAACCGGAAATTTGGTTTAACGCATCCGGAATGTCAACTGGGTTGATCGCGGCAAGGGTAGATGGCGTGACGCAGGTCGGCACCGAAGACGGACAAAAACCCTTGGTAGAAAATGTTTTTGCCTGCATGCCGCCCGGTCTGCTCGTGAACACGCCTTCGCCATGAAATGAGTTCGTGCCAGATTTCGTAACGATGTTCAAAGCAGGACCCGATGTCCAGCCAAATTCGGGTGAAAATGCGTTCGATAAGACCGTGACTTCCTGCACTGCCCCGATCGGTACAGTGGCGATCATTGTTTGACGACCCCAGGCTTCATCGTTATTTGCGCCGTCGATAGTCGTCGTTGTAGTCCGTCGGGAACCGACGCCGGTGATAAAATAAGTTTGGTTGACGAAAAGGTCGCCCGTTCCTTTGCCCTGTCGAAACGCCGAGTTTAGCAGCGGTATGGACGAAAACTTACGCCCAAGGATCGGTGTGGCATCGATCAATGGACTATCGAACCGCCGCCCAATCTGAGCGTCAGTACGGACCCCCTCGGTCGTTCCGTATATTTTTACCTCCGCCATTGCACCAATCCCGCCGACGGCGAGCAGCACCTTTATCGATGCCGTTTCTCCCGACCTCAAGGCAACTCCATTAGTTTCCGAACCGGCGAAATTCTTTGCAGAGACTTTGACCGAATATTCGCCGACAAGTGGTAATGCGGCGATCGTTGCCGAGCCATCGGCTCCGGTTGTTGCGTTGCGGACCGCTCCCGTCACGATATTTTTGACCGAAATGTCGGCACCCGGTATCACGGCACCGTTCTGATCCGACACTGTTACGATTACCGAGCCGGTGTTAGGTGACTGTGCCTCGGTCGAAATTGCGCTCAGAGCGGCGGCTAGTATGATCAGAGTTAGGCAGAGAACTTCGCGAACGCCGACCAAACTCCGGACAATGGAAAATTCAGTTACTTTCATCTTTTCGTTTATTTATTTAATTTTTGAAATCGGACTAATCGAAAAGAGTAATAGTTTGCAAGAACTACTACCAGAGAACGTAGTGCCTGCGATCAGTTGATCGGGGTTCTCACGTGAAATGTTCTGAAAACGTCAAATGCTGAAAAGGTTTATTGAAGGGCGTGGACGAAATATTCAACCGCAGTGTGGGTCATTACCAATAACCGCTCGTCGGCCAGCGGAAGACCAACGACAACGATCAAGGCAAGGCAAGCCACCCAAGTCGTCGGAAAGAACCTTTGAGGGGCTGAGCGGACTCGGGAATCCTGGCCTTCGCTGATCTCGACCAGGTGCCTGACTCGCGTGGTCACATCTGCATTTGGTTCTTCTAGCAGAAATGCTCCCGAAGGCATCACCGGAGTGGCGTAAACAGGCGCGATCCTTGCGATCTTAACAAGAGCCGATGCGAGGTCGAGAGCAGCTGCCTTGCTTTTCGAGGCAGCATACTCGTCGGCGACTGACTCGGCGTTATGAGCCCAGGCTTGATCGAGGCGACCGCCGATAGGCAAAACCACGAGATCGCGGCAAACTCGAAGGATCGTTCGTTTTAAGTTGTCGTACGCATCCAAGTGGCCAAACTCGTGAGCGATAGCGGCGGTAAACTCGCCAGTGTCGAGCGAATCAAGCACCTTTTCGGCCAAGAATATTCGCGGCCGAAATATTCCGACAACGGCGACCACGGGAAAGGGGTGTTTGATACTAAAGGCCGGAACATTTAACCCTGGAACCGGCAAAGGTCGGGCAGCATGCATCCAACCGGAGATCAGCCGTCGTGTTGCGATCCAAGTCCGGAGCACGCGAAAAACTGCGACCGCGACTGACAGCAACGAGGCAATAACCACCAAAAGGAGTTTCCAACTCACAATTTCGCCGGACGCCGCGGGTTCGTAGATCAGATATGCCGGAATGATAAAGGCGAAAACGAACAGCAGCGCTGCGGCCACCGGAAATACACGGAGCCCGAAAATGACAGCCGCCTGCGTTCTCGCCGAAAGCGTGCTTACCGGGCGTGCAACGGCCGACCACAGAGCAGACGCAAAGACGGCGGACAGCATGTTGATCACAAGCAACAACGCAAATGCGATCGAAATGCCCAGCAGAAAATACATCTACTTAATGAGCCTCCGCATCCATGATTCTTCGCTTTGCCTGAACGAGCCGCTCGAGCTCGTCTAACAGCAGCCTATCGCGGTCACTTACGGAATCCACTATGCAAGCTAGCACTGGTTCGACGCGGCCCGTACTCGAATCGAGAAGCCGGCTAATAACGTCCTCCGCAACGGTCCGCTCCATTTCCTCGACCGAGTATTTTGCCGAGTAAATGAAAGCGCGCCCCTCTTTACGCCGGGCGAGTACGCCTTTTTTGAAAAGGCGGTCCAATGTGGTCATTACCGTTGTATATGCGTAATCAACGGTTAGGTCAGCACATGCCTGGCTAACAGTGCATTCACCTCGAAGACGAACCTTCTTCAGCGTTTCGCGTTCAAGTTCACCAAGAGAATCGAGCACCGCTTCGGACAACGGGCGGGATCCACGCAATCTGAATTTCGGAGAAGACATTAGAGTGAGTATAGAAAACCAGACGCGGCTGTCAAGACAAGAATCCGGCCGGGTCGGTCGGGATCGCTGAATATTCCGTATCAGAGAACCCGAAAACAAACTCGATGCGTGGAAAACGAATTTGAGTCCTGCCGGCGTAACTATTGATGGCACAGTGACTTGACGATTATTATGTTCCGGCTGTTCCACACTTGTTCCGCTCACTTTTTAACTGTTAACAGTTGTATTTGCAATATTTACGTCGTTTGTTCCGCGGATTTCGCGAAAAAAGTCTTTCGATCCGTTATCGAATCAACTTTCGAGTACTTCCGGTCGACGGTCTCAGTTGTTGAGCGGCCTGTTTTCGATGAATTTCGTTATCAAATATTCCAATATGTCACCTCAATTTAACACGAGCGTAGCATGCGTGGCATATTATCTTGCAAATGCAACATTTCCTATCAGGTTTGCGTCATGCGATCCGCTGGTCGGATGCCCACGTGTTTCCTTTAATATGCTCGCCGCACTGCATCAAATTCTTGCAAAGTGACGAGAAAACGTTGTAACTTCCAACTATGAAAATCCTTAAGGTCGTTTCGACCATTTTCGTAATTGCGGCATTCACGACGAACGGATTTGGCCACGTTAAGTATCGAGCCATAACAACCCGAAAAGCTGTTATCAAGATCAATGTCGACACGTTGATCGTCGGCGGTACGGTCGTCACGATGAACGAAAAGCGCGATATTTTCGAGGACGGAGCGATCGCGATCAATGGCGGCAAGATCGTAGGGATCGGACCGCGGGCCGAAGTGGACCGGATGTATCACGGTCGAACGGTAATAAATGCTGCGGGGAAGGCGGTCATTCCGGGCCTGATCAACACACATACGCATGCGGCAATGTCGCTATTTCGCGGCATTTCCGACGACCTCGACTTGCAGGACTGGCTTACTAAGTATATTTTTCCTGCCGAGGCGAAGAATGTTACTGAGCAGTTCGTTCGGGCCGGAACGAGGCTAGGATTGGCTGAAATGATCCGCGGCGGAACCACTACGTATTGTGACATGTATTATTTTGAGGATGCGGTCGCGGACGAGAGTAAGAAGGCTGGAGTGCGCGGCGTACTTGGCGAGACGGTGATCGATTTTCCGGTTGCCGACAATAAAACTAATGCCGAAGCGATGGCTTACACGGAAAAGTTTCTACGGAAATGGGCACATGACGCGCTGATCGTTCCTGCGATCGCTCCGCATGCTCCGTACACCGTCTCGACCGAGCACCTTCGATCAATCAAAGCACTTTCGGATAAGCTCAACGCTCCTGTGGTCATGCACGTCGCGGAAACGAAGAAAGAACGAGACGATATCCTCGCTCAAAAAGGCTCCACGCCAATGGCATATTTGGCAAAGATCGGCTTTCTTTCGAATCGCCTGATCACAGCGCACGACATTTGGATTACGCCGGAAGAGATCGACCTGATGAAACGATATGGCGTGGGGGCCGCGCATTGTCCGCAGTCCAACATGAAACTCGCTTCGGGCGTCGCTCCGATACCCTTGATGCTGACGAAAGACATTGCTGTAGGGCTCGGGACGGATGGCGCGGCTTCGAACAACGATCTGGACATGTGGGAAGAAATGGATACAGCCGCAAAACTGCATAAATTGATTTCCGGCGATCCTAAAACCCTTCCGGCTGAACAGGCTTTTGAGATGGGCACAATTCGGGGAGCGAGGGCATTGCACCTGGACGCGATAACGGGATCTCTCGAGAACGGAAAGCGAGCCGACATCGCAATAGTCGATCTGGACAGCTTGAATCAGACGCCGTATTTCAACATATACTCATCGTTGGTCTACTCGACAAAAGCAACTGATGTCCGGACGGTCATCATCAATGGTCGGGTGGTCATGCTTGATAAGAGGTTGCTGACATTGAATGAAAGTGTTATAAAGAAAGACGCAAACGCTTACCGTAGAAAAATCATCGAAAGTCTTAAGAACTGATAACCGTGCTAGATCGAGGCTTGGAAACGATGGTATTCGCGACGGCAGTTTGAAATTGGAACGGGTCGTATAAGTGAGCCTTCGACGGTAAGTTCGCTTGACCTTTACGGAGAATTTAAGTCATGAATGGAGGACTCTAAATGCCGTTAAATGTCAGAAGGTTTTGCACTTCGATTTTACTGGTTTTTGTAAGTTTTGTACTGGCCGCTCAGGCCCAATCAGTTCCCCCCGCGAACCCTGCTCAGACCGCACCGGTGATCCCAACTTCGGGTGACATAATGCGGGACCGTATTTCTAAGGCGAAGGCGTTCATCGTCGTTCGTAACTACAATGCGGCGATCTACGAATTGGAGAACATCAGGAGAGAAACTGCGGACCCGGCGGTTCAGGCTGTCGTCAATGTTTTGTTGATGAATAGCTACCTCGAGCAGGGCGATTTCAAGCGAGCTCAGGATTTTCTCAATGAGGCGTACACTGGTCAAAAAATGACTAAACCCGGTGCTCTGCAAACTTACACTGCTGTCGCCGGCGAAGTGATCAAAGGAGCCCGAAACCGCGCGGAGCGCTATCGTTCACTCGGTCTTAGTCTATCGGATCGGACGCTGCCGCTCGAGGCATCGAATGATCTCGAGAAAATGCGCGAGACCCTCGAGATTGTTATTACCCAGTCCAAAGAAATAGCAAAAGATACTAAGAAGACTTCCAACGCAATGATCCTCGTCGAAGAGGCTAGCACCTCTCGCAGCATGATCGGACGTGATGACTATGATGCCCGTCGGTGGAAAGACGGGGTGGCGGATGCGCGTGAGGAGATCGCCAATTCGCGAAGCAAGATCGTTAGCGCCGTGAGTGACCTGCCCGCGAGCACGCCGACCGAGAATGTCGTGGCTTCGAATAATGGAAACGCTGTATCAGTTCCTGCTCCGTCGCCGCCGGTCGTGGACAAAAAGCCGGAGGGAACGCGAGACCGCGAAGTCAAGGGCATTGCCGATAGCGTAACAAAGACGGAGGTTCCTATTCGTGTACCAACGCCGACCCAGTCGGTGAAGGATGCTCCAAAAGCTGCCCAGGAGGTCGTGAAATCCGTCCCCGCTCAGACAGTGACAGCCGTGGCCGATACGGGGCCACTCGATGTTGGCTCGTTGATCGCCTATGCGACGCGCCAGGCTCCGCCCGTCTATCCGCAGGCGGCTAAATCGACCCGTACAACGGGTGTGGTGAAGGTGGAATTGACTATTGATGAGAAAGGCGATGTAGCGATGGTTCAAAGGACTAGTGGCCCGTTGATGCTGCAGGAAGCGGCCAGGGATGCGGTCCGAAAATGGAAGTTTCGTCCGTTCGTTCGTGGCGGCCAACCGGTCAAGGCCGTTGGATTTATCAGTTTTAACTTTGCTTTGTAAATCCTCAACCAAATCTATCAGGCGGCACTCTTTTTGAAGTGGGCCGCCTTTTTTGTTACTTACGCGGATCACTGAAAATCGTGCGATTTGATCTTGCTGACAAATGAATCTATCGGTTTGAAGAACATGGCTTTGATCATGCCGCCTTCTTGGGCCATTCCGCGGATCAGAAGAAAATTGTTGGATACGATAATGGATCGAAAGCGGTCAAAGATATCAGGCATCACGATGAAATTCGAGTAGCCTGTTTCATCCTCCATCGTAATAAAAACCACATCTTTCGCTGTGCTCGGGCGCTGGCGGACGATGACTGAACCAGCTACGCTTACCACTTCGCGTTTTTTGAGATGCGGGATCTGGTCGGCGGCCAGCACTCCCTGTTTTATTAGTTCCTCTCGCAGAAATCGCATCGGATGCTTGCCGATCGTGATCCCGGTCGTGATCAGATCTGTTTCCATCAGTTGCCAATCAGTCATTTGGTGAATGAAGGACGGTACCTCCTGCTTTTCCTCGAGTGTCTTGAATAATTCGCCCGCCGGCTGGATCGCGATCTCGGATTCCCATAGAGCTTGCCGCCGGTGGACCGTACTTTCGAAATTGAGCGCTCCGGACAGGCTCAGAGAGCGGATCTCTTTTTTATTGATCGAGTGTACGCGGTTGATAAGGTCGGCGACGCTCGTAAACAGGCCATTTTCCCGCTCCGCAACGATCGATTCGGCAACGCTCTTTCTAAGGCCTTTGACGTACTTAAGCCCGATTCGGACACGTCCATTCTCGATCGTGAAGAGATACTGCGATTCGTTAATGCTGATCGGGTTGAAATGGAGGCCGTGTCGCTGAGCGTCTTTGATGAGTGTGGCGGGAGCATAGAACCCGAGCGGATAATTATTGAGCATCGCGGTCGTAAAAGCGTCAATATAATGGACTTTCAAATAAGCTGACGCATATGCCAACAGAGCAAAACTTGCTGCGTGCGACTCGGGAAATCCGTAGTTGGCAAATGCTAAGATGCTCTTGACGATCTTGTCCTGCGTCGGAAGATCGATATCCTTGTCTGCCATACCCGAACGAAGCCGCATCTCGATCTTCGCGAGGCGCTTGTCCGCACGTTTGAATCCAAGTGCGCGTCGCAACTCTTCAGCCTCACCGCCGGTAAATTCTGCGATGACCATAGCCATTCTTAGTAGTTGCTCCTGAAAGAGCGGAACGCCGAGGGTGCGTTTCAGGATCGGCTCAAAACTCGGGTGCATGTAATCGACCGGCTCCTTGCCCATCCGCCGTGCTATATAGCCGCTCAGCATCTTCCCGACGATCGGGCCAGGGCGAATGATGGCGACCTGGATGACCAGATCGTAAAAATTCTGGGGCCGTGATTTTGGCAAAAAATTGATCTGGGCACGGCTCTCTACCTGAAACATGCCGATCGTGTCGGCTGCCTGCAGCGTTTTGTAGACCTCAGGATCGTCTTTGGTAAGACGGCCGAGATCCACTTTTTCGCCGCGGTGTTCCTCTATCAGAGTGAGAGTATCGCGGATAGCCGCCATCATGCCGAGGCCTAAAAGATCGACCTTGATAATGCCGAGCCGTTCGCAGTCGTCTTTGTCCCATTGGATGATGTTGCGTCCTGGCATTGACGCGGGTTCGAGCGGCACCACGCTGTCGAGCCGGCCTAAGCTTATGACCATCCCACCGGAATGCTGCCCGAGGTGTCGCGGATAATCGAGCACGCGTGCATATATCTCCATATATTTCGCGATTCGGTAATTGTCGTTCGGATCGAAGCCGGCCTCGACGAATCGGGACATCATCTCCGCCCGCGTGTGGGTGCCGTAGTGTGGAATGATCTTGGACAGCCGGCCAAGAGACGCTTCGTCAAAGCCGAAAACCTTGCCGACCTCGCGTGCCGCCGAACGTCCGCGATAGCTGATGACATTTGCCGTCATTCCGGCACCGCGCTCGCCGTATTTTTGATAGACGTGCTGGATGACCTTTTCGCGGTCGTCGCCCGACGGTAAATCGATGTCGATGTCCGGATACTCGGTCCGTTCCTCTGACAAAAAACGTTCGAATAACAGATCGGCCTCGATCGGGTCGACGGCCGTGATGCCGAGCGCGTAGCAGACGACTGAATTTGCTGCAGACCCGCGTCCTTGCGACAGTATTTTCTCTGTGCGGCAAAACTGCGAGATGTCCCAGACGAGCAGAAAATAGCCGGCGAGCTTGAGCTTGGCGATCATGTTCAGTTCGTAGTCGAGTTTCGCCCGTACCTTTGGCGTCAGAGACCAATAACGCCAGACCGCACCTTTCTCGGCCTGTTTGCGAAGGTACGAATCCATCGTCTCGCCCGGTGGCACCGGGTAATCCGGAAAGGTGTAACCGAGCTTGTCTATCGAGAATCTTATTCGCGAGGAGATCTCCTCGGTCGTCGCGACCGCCTGCGGGTAGTCGTCGAATTGATACAGCATCTGCGCCGCTGATTTGAGGTACCGTTCGCTGTTCCGGGAGATCAGACGTCCGGCATTCTCGATCGTGCAATGATTTTTGATGCAGGTAAAAACATCAAAAAGTTCGCGGTCGCGTTGAGCGGCATAGTACGGGCCATTGGAGGCAAAGAATGGAACCCGAAACTTATGAGCAAGGCCCATCAGGGATTGATTGATATCTTCCTCCAGCGGCAGATGGTGCCGCTGGAGTTCTATATAAAGACGATCTTGGAACACATACTTGAGCCACCCAATTGCATCCTGGCCCTTTCGCTCCTTTATTTTGCGATGGACAAAGCCGTCCTCTCCGCCGGTGAAGCAGACCAGTCCGGCCGAATGCTCCTCAATATCGGAGCTCGTTGCGAAATGCTCGCCTTTTTTACTGCGCAGCTTAACAGTTGTGATCAGTCGCGATAGGTTCTGATAACCCGCAAGATCGAGAGGCATCAGCGGTAAAAGGCTGCCATCCGCAAGAGTGATCTCGGCTCCGACCATTGCTCGAATGCCCTGATCCTTTGCTTCTAAATGAAATCGAACTGCTCCGGAAACGGTGTCGCGATCCATCATTCCGATGGCCGGCATCCCCAACTCGGCTCCTCGCGTAGCAATATCCTCGGGCAACGAGCCCGAGGATAAAAAGCTGAAGGCAGAGCGTGTGTGCAATTCAATAAAAGCCATCAGTGCTTATTTCCATTGGCAGCCCAGCAGCAGGTCTAATCAAATTCTCCAATAATCACCCATTCGGGACCCGTTTTGCGTAGGCGGTAGACTCCGCCGCATTCGAGTTCGACATGCCACTCCTGCGTGTTCCAAGATATTTCCCACCAACGCGAACTTAACCGCCAGACGCCGCTGCATGCCGAGACACGCCCGTCAAAGTAAGGAGTCCGGAGATAGATGAGCTGCTTACTCCGAACCAAGACCTCGGCCGGGATCGGCGGTTCATAGAAGGTGAAGGCAATGACCGGAGCTTTGATCTCAGAGTATTTTTCCTTGCCTTCGGGCAAGCGTTCGGCATCCAGTGAGAATGGGCGTTCTAGCCGCTTTTCAAGTAGCACGGGCACACCGACATTCTCCTTTCCTACTAGCTTCTTGATCTTGCCGACCGTCAGCAGCAGGCTCTCGGGCTGGGGTTTTGAAGCCGCGTAAAGACCGCCCTGAACGGGCCGCGGTCGGGTGAAATGCGCGATTACGCAGACCGCAACGATTCCCGCCTCGGGCGGATCCGCCGAGATTCGCAGATTTATCAACTTTAGCCAAAATCCTCTGTCGAGCGTTGGAAATGAAGTTTTGATCTCATAGGACTTGGCGGCTTTTTTATCCACATTAAACTTGATATCAAGCTGCTCAGTGCTCCAGCCGTTCTTACCGACACCAGCGAGCATTTCCTCGAGACCGCGGTTGACGATAAAGATGAGCTGTTCAAAATCATCTACAGGAAAATCGAGTTCGTGGCTCCATTTGATGATGTCCTCCCGCACATTCGGGACCACATCGCGGCGGTCCTTTTGTGTCACGACGTCAAGCACGCCGCGAAAATTTTGTCCGTATCGCGAGACGAGTTCATTTTCCGGTATTTGACCGAGATCCTCGATCCGGGTTAATCCCAGAGCTTCGAATACACTGATCGTGTCGTGGTCTATAGCTAGATTTCGCAAGGGTAGTTGGCGAAAGCTCTCGAAGGATGCGACCGTGTGGTTCAGCCCGCGATTTTCACGTGCGAGAAGCACGGCGGCCTCGGCACTGGGAGCCACAGCCACATTACCCGAAACATTTTTGCTCTCCAGTTCCTTCACTATGTTTTTGGCGACCCGCTTTTCATTGCCTACAAGCTTTTCTAATCCGCTGACATCGAACAGCACGCCGTCCTCGAGACACTCCACGCGAAAGGAAAACCCCGAGGCGATCGCCAAAAGCATCTCGGCGTCCAGTTCGGCAGTTTGTGAAATGATGCATGCATAGAACCTAGACATCGCTGTAGTCGAAACTGATCCTCGTCGTAGCTGACTGGCTGTAAAAATGTCTGCGGGAGTGAAGCTCTAGGTGAAATTCTCTCAGCAACTTGTATCTTCCGAGGCCTGACCAGACCGTGTCCTTGCGTGACATCTCAAAAGAGTGATGAGTTGCAGAACCTGCCACCGCTTCCTTGGCAGTAATGATAAAGAGTGTTGGCGTTTCCTTGATGCCTGTTCGGTAGCGGTACCAATATGTTCGGGGTACCATCCGTAATTTTTGTTCCGGCAACCCGCCGAGATTAAGCCAGATGATGCCGAAACCTTTTGCTTGAACTAGAAGGTCCGCCGATATAAAGGCACTCTCAAGATCGCCGCCGCACTTGATCCACAGCACATTACCCAGGACAACTCCCGCGAGGGTGGCGGAAACTGGATCAAAACCGTTGCAAGAATCAACAACCGCACAAACTTCGCCAAGCGCTGTCAGTTTCGCCATTAGGTTCAATACCAAGCTCGTGCGACCTGTGCTCGCAGCGCCAATAAATTCAGAAAGTGTTCCCCTGACCAAGGTGAGACCAACTGCGTCGAGCAAAACTTCCTCAGAATACTTTTGTTCCTGCCGCAGGTGGTATAAGCTTTTTACTAAACTCAGGTGGCTCATGGGTGATGCGAGATTGCAAGTCTATCTCACGGATGAGACGAAAGTCAAAGATTTTTAAGATGAATTTCCCCCCTATTTGTGACCTCTTCTCGTCACTAAACCTTCAAGTTAGCTCTCTTCAAGAGGTTACCTAAACACCCTTCTACCACTACATCAAGATTAAAGATTTTAGCTGCTTACGGTTCAACGTGGAGGTTCCCTATCTCTGTAAAACATACGGCGGAGGGCGATCTGACGTAAAGCCCAAGAAAAACATCCCCGTCCCATACCTCACCACAAAAAAGGTTCCGCCTTTCGAAGACGAAACCATTCTAGTAATGATGTTCCTTTTTAAAACGCTTCCGAGCTAAATGGCGGCGGACCGCCGACCTCGATGGGATCCCTCGGAGAATTCTTCGATCATTTTCTTATTGAACGCGGGGATGTCACCGGGGTTACGGCTCGAGATGAGGCCGTTATCCACAACAACTTCTTCATCCACCCAGTTCGCTCCCGCATTAATGAGATCCGTCTTGACCGATGGCCAGGATGTCATTCGTCGCCCCTCGACCACGCCTGCCTCGATCAGCGTCCACGCCCCGTGGCAAATTACTGCAACCGGTTTGCCTGCATCAAAAAAATCTTTGATAAACCTTACAGCTTCAGGCTTCATTCGAAGCTGATCGGGATTAGCGACGCCACCGGGAAGCAGCAAAGCATCAAAATCATCTGCGCTGGCTTGCGCCAATTGAATATCGACACTGAACTTGTCACCTTTATCGAAATGGTTCCAACCTTCCACCTTTCCATCCACAGGCGAAACGATCATCGTCTCAGCTCCGGCTGCATCCAATGCTTCACGGGGTCCCGTGAGTTCCTGTTGTTCGAATCCGTCAGCCACAAGAATCGCAACTTTTTTACCGCTTAGATCTTTCATATCATCCTCCAATGAGATCAGTCTATCGAGGCCAGTGACCAAACTTCGTATGCCCGGATACTTTGGGAGACGATGGTTGTTCCATCCGGACTGTTAATCGATCTCTCTATGGGAAGCTATCCATGACCTTTTTGTTAAAGGCTTGGCAGTATGAAAGCCCCGTACAGTGTCGCGATCCAGTTCCTATAGTTGTTAGGGTCTGAGCGGCAAGTTCTATGACCGCACGTATCGACAACAAAACATCATTGGTTTGCAGAAGAATTCCAGAATTTTTTAATGGGGTAAACAGTATCTAGTTCGCGGGGAGCCTTCCGCTTTAAGTTCTAGACATCTTATCGAGCGAGGTGCTGACCGCAGCAAGATTTTCAACTATAATTAGACCCACATGGACGATTGCATAAATGTGATAGGTGGCGGACTTGCTGGAGTCGAAGCCGCGTGGCAGGCAGCGGAACGTGGAGCTGAGGTCAAGCTATATGAAATGCGGCCGATTCAGCAGACGCCTGCCCATCGGACGGACAAGCTCGCAGAGATCGTATGTTCGAACTCCCTTAAGACCGATGAACCCGGATCGGCCCCATACCTTTTGAAGGAGGAACTGCGTCGCGGCAATTCGATGGTAATTGATGTCGCCGAGGCGACCCGCGTTCCTGCAGGATCGGCTCTGTCAGTCGACCGCATTCGGTTTGCTGAGCTGATCACCCAGAGGATCGAAGAGCATCCCAGGATCCAGATCATTCGAGAAGAAGTTGTCACAATTCCAAGTGACGGCGTGTCGATCATCGCGACAGGTCCGCTGACCTCTGACGCCCTTACCCGAGAAATAATGCGGCGCACCGGTGACGATCAGCTTTATTTTTACGATGCTATAGCTCCGATCATTGCAGCGGATTCAATTGATATGTCTATCGCGTTCAAAGCGGCCCGCTATGACAAGGGCGGCGACGACTACATCAATTGTCCTATGACACCTGACGAATACGCGATTTTTTTCGACGCTTTGATAGGGGCTAGTTCAGTACCGTTGAAGAGATTTGAGGATACGCATTGGTTCGAAAGCTGTCTGCCCATTGAAGAGATCGCGAGACGCGGCGTCGATACGCTGCGCTTCGGACCTATGAAGCCGAAAGGTTTACGCGATCCTCGAACCGGTAACGAACCGTACGCTTGCGTGCAGCTGCGACAGGAAAACATGATGGCTGACGCTTTCGGAATGGTCGGATTTCAGAATCATCTTAGGTATGGAGAACAGGCCCGTGTTCTCAGCCTGATTCCGGGCCTGGAGAATGCCGAGTTCCTACAGTATGGTCAGATCCATCGAAATACGTTCATAAATTCCCCGAAGATCCTCAATGAATCGCTTGAAACGCGTGATAATGCGCGGCTCTTTTTTGCGGGTCAGATCACGGGCGTTGAGGGCTATGTCGAGTCGGTCGCGACGGGGTGGCTTGCGGGAATTAACGCTGTAAATGCGATCCAACATAAACCGATGGTCACTGCGCCGCTTACTTCTGCGATCGGGGCGCTTTGCCGATATGTTTCGAACGTCGAAACCAAAAACTTTCAGCCTGTGAATATCACATTTGGGTTGATCCAAGAGCTGCCGGTCGAGCTGCGCAAAAAGTACCGCAATAAACGTGAACGGCATATGGTGCAGGTCGAGCGGGCGCTGGTCGATTGGGATGCGTTCATCATCGAGATCGATCGCGGCCGGGCGCTCAGTGCATAATGGAACATTCTCCGCTACTGATCATTGCCGCGGTGTTCGTCGTGGCGTTGCTGTATTCGTCGGTTGGGCATGGCGGGGCGTCCGGCTACCTCGCCGTGATGGCGTTCTGGGCGGTCGCGCCTGAGGTGACGCGGCCGACGGCGCTCGTGCTAAACCTTTTCGTAGCGGGGATCGGCACCGTTCAATTTTATCGCGCGGGCTATTTTTCCTGGCGCATCTTTTTGCCGTTCGCTGCGGCGTCGATCCCAATGGCGTATGTCGGCGGCAGCATACAGCTTCCAACGGACGTTTACAAGATAGTACTGGGTATCGTGCTTCTGCTCGCGGCGGTGCGGCTCGCGGTAAATTTAAAAGGCGACGATGAGGTCCGCGAGCCGCCCATTGCGGTATGTTTGCTGATCGGAGCGGTGATCGGACTACTTTCGGGAATGGTCGGTGTCGGCGGAGGAATATTTTTGACGCCGGTGCTGCTGTTGATGCATTGGGCCGAAACGCGTGTGGCGGCGGGTGTTTCGGTACTATTTATCCTGGTCAATTCGGTCGCCGGCCTCGCTGGTAATTATCACCAGGTCTCGGTCTTGCCGGCCGACGTTTGGTTTTGGATCGCGGCGGCGGTGGCGGGCGGCCTGATCGGTTCCACGCTGGGCAGCCGGCGGTTTAACTCGATCGTCCTGCGTCGCGTTCTGGCCGTGGTGCTCTTGTTCGCGAGCATCAAGCTAATACTCGTCTAAACCTCGGCCCGCGGCCGCGAAGGTGTAAAGGCAACGGCGAATCCTGTTTAGTAATCAAAGCCTTCGATCGCCTTATCTGCTCAACATGAAAGCCGCATTTATCTTACTTTGTACATGCATATTTGCGGCGAACGTAATGGCACAATCGGGCCGTATCAAGCCGAGCGAGAGCCCATCGCCGACGCCGGTCGATCACCCGCCGTCGCGATATATTCCGACGCAAAACAATGTGGACCGCCAGTCCGATCCGCGGCCGACACCGACGCCGAAGAAAAAAGACGACGACGATGTGATCAAGGTCGATTCGTTCCTGGTTCCGGTGCCTGTTTCGGTCGTCGACCAGTCCGGGCGAGCCGTGACTGATCTAAAGCTCGCGGATTTTGATCTGTTGATCGACGGAAAGCGGGCTGAGATCGGCGATGTTTCTCGGTCTGAGTCGCCGATCAGGCTGGCGATGATCTTCGACAATTCCTCAAGTGTTTTGATCGCCCGCGATTTTGAAAAAGAGGCCGCGGTCAAATTTTTCCGGCGGATCGTACGGCCTGACCGCGATATGGCGGCATTGTTCTCGTTATCCGATTTCACGCGGCTCGAGCAGCCCCTCACACGCGAAGTCTCTCAGCTCACTCAAGCGATCGAGGCGTTTCCGCCGCCAAAAGGAGCGACGGCCCTGCTCGATGGAATTATCGAGGTCGCTCAGTATCTAAAGTCGGTCCAGGGCCGCCGCGTCGTGGTCATCGTGTCGGATGGCGAAGATACATACAGCGACATGCGAACGACGCTCGATGACGTGATCAAATCGCTGCAGGTCAATGATTGTCAGGTTTACGTGGTCAAGACCAAGGATTTTGAAAATTATAAGCGAACGGGCCTTCGCGGCGGCAACGCCAATATTCGGGCCCTCACGGCCGAGCGGCGAATGATCGAGATCGCGGCCCAGACCGGTGGTGAGGTTTACTCGCCGATCGACGAAAACGAGCTCAACGCGGCATTTACACAGATCTCGGCTGAGCTCTCGCAGCAGTACATTTTGAGCTACTATCCCGAGGACGGGTCGGACGATCGCGGCTCGTTTCGCACGATCGCAGTCACCGTAAAGGGCAAGCCCGCTTATACGCTGCGAACCCGGAAGGGCTATTACGTCGGCAAACGAAACGCCGAGTCTCGTTAGCGTCCGCGGCGGCGTCGGAAAAGCATCTACTTTACTATTCACCGCTCACCATTTACGATTCAGTGGTAAATGCTCAATGACCTCCTCGCACAATTTCTACAGCACCTCAAATACGAGCGAAATTTGAGCCCGCATACGCTACGCAATTACGCGAGCGATCTCGATCAATTTCGCGATCACCTTTTCCGGGTCGAAAAACGATCAGATATCGACGTCGCCGAGATCGACCGGCTGACGATCCGCGAATGGATGTCGGGCCTTCACGAAGGGCATAAGAAAACGTCGATCGCGAGAAAGCTTGCGAGTTTACGGACTTTTTTCCAATTTCTCGTCCGCGAAGGCAAGCTCGAATCCAATCCGGCAAAGCTGGTCGCGACTCCGCGTATTGAGCGCACGCTGCCAAATCACCTCTCGATGGAGGACGCGGTGAGATTTATCGAGACGCCGGACGTAAACACGGACCTCGGCCGCCGCGACCGGGCGATACTCGAGTTTCTATACGCGACTGGCATTCGCGTTGGCGAATTGGTCGGGATAAACCTCTCGGATATCGACCTTCGCGAGCGTATGGTCCGCGTCACCGGCAAACGCAAAAAACAGCGGATCGTGCCCTTTGGCGAGCCGGCAATGCAGGCTCTGGTGCTGTATCTGGATAAAACGCGGGCGGCGTTTCTTAATGAGTGCCCGGCAGCCGAGCGCGACCCCGAAGCCGTTTTCCTGCACCGCCGCGGCGGGCGTCTGACGACGCGTTCCGTCGGGCGAATGATCGACAAATACATCCGCGAGTGTGCCGATATCCACGACATCTCGCCGCACAGCCTGCGTCACACATTTGCCACTCACCTGCTCGATTCCGGAGCCGATCTCCGCGACATACAGGAGCTGCTCGGCCACGCCCGGCTGTCAACGACGCAGATCTATACGCAGGTTTCGATGGAAAAAATGATCGCTGTCTACGACAAGTCTCACCCCAAAGCCTGAATCGCCGCACCTGTCGAGACAGATCGGCACGCGGCTGCCAAAACTGCGCCAAGCCCCCTCAAACTATGCCTCCGGCAATAGCACTCGGCGGCGTTTGATACAGGAGTTTGCGAAATTTGGTACAGTGAACTCCCGGTTTTGGTACAGTCCTGTTTTTGAGGGTTTTTTAGCTCAACGCGATCTCGACATTATCTTGGGGCCAAACGAACCACTCGAAGCCTTCCGAGCCCTTGTAGATACATGTCGCCAGTGACAGGGATCTGACGTATCCGATCGTACGTCATATTCCTGCTCAGAATCGTTGCATACTTGAAACGCACAGTTGTATATGCTACGCTCCTTTTATGGTCGACGATAATCCCGGAGCGGGACATGTAGAAGCAAAATGGATCGAGTTTGACGAGGGAGCGGCACGGCCGCGTAACAAAATGCACGTCACGCTGAGCTTTGACGGCAATATTCTAATGAACCGCTTCACATTCGAGGCAATGGGCAGCCCCGCGAATGTCGTCATGCTGTTTGACCCCGTGAACCGCCGCATCGGCATCAGGCCGGCAGCGGCCGATGCCCGCAATTCGTTCGAGCTCCGGCAACGAGGCCCACGAACGACCCGCCGTGTCCGGGCACAGCCGTTCGTCAAAAAATGGAACATCATTCCCGACCGCACGATCAAATTTCGCGACCCAGAGATCGATAACGGTATCCTCATCCTGGACCTCAACCCCGAAGCCGTCATCCACCCAAAGCCTTTAGGCGGCCGCCGCCGATCCCAACAACCGCCGTCAGCGCAGCCGCGAAATACACAAAAAATTTAGCCACGAATTACACAAATGGCACGAATTAAGGCGGATCAGTTCTTATTTGTGAAATTCGTGAAATTGGTGGCAAAAGTCCCGGTAACGCAGGCAGCCGCGAAATACACAAAAAAATTAGCCACGAATTACACAAATGGCACGAATTAAGGCGGATCCGTTCTTATTTGTG
>JBDTZO010000098.1:0-12621 GCA_040005135.1 Acidobacteriota bacterium
CCTATCGGGACTTAAGAACATCTTTTCGAGAAATGATGCGTCAAATGCAACGGATCGCCGAATGATCTGCCCACTCGCCGAGGCAACTAATTGGAAACGGGTCTTTTTTCCCACCGTCGCGATCGTGAGAACATGCGAATTATCAACTGGAGCCATAAATCTCACCGAGTCGGCTATTTTCAGTTTTTTTGTTTGTCGATTATTTGTTGTGTCCCAAAACCTAATAGTCCCGTCCGGATGCGCAGTGACCACGCGTGTTCCATTAGAGCCGAACGCTGCAGTTTGTATAGGAACGGAGGAATAGGTTGACGTCATGTTTCCCGAGGTCGAGCTATAACCGTCCGAGGTCTGCAATGAGCCGCGAATATTTAACTCAGCGTCTAGCAGAAAAGCGGTAGATCTCATAAGTACAAGAACGCTTTTGCCGTCGACCGAGGCCTCTATCTTATCGATATCGTCCGATCGATCTGTTATTGTCACTTCGTTCAAAATGGTGTCTGTCGATAAACTCCATCGGTGGACCACGCCATCTTCGTCTCCAGTGAACAACAGCTTTCCGTCGAAGCTGAATGCGAGAGCGGTTAGCCGCGAGCCTTTTCCGGCGAGCCTTTTCTTGAGTGTTCGTGCCTCTGGATCGAATAGGTATGCATTTCCATCGTTGCCAGCGACGGCTAAAAGCGCGAAATCCGGACTGTAAGCGACCGCGTGGATCATACTCGGGTGGCCGTCCAATGCCCACGACTTTCCTGAGTTGAGATCCGTCACTCTAATTGAAGTTTTGAACCCATCGCAGCTTTGAGCGAACATTTTGCCGTCCTCGCTTAAATCGAACGGATCTCCACAACTGTCCAAGGTGCTTTCTTGCGCGTTCGAAAGGTCGTAGAAATGATAGGATCCGTACTCCTTAACAACCGCTTTCTGTGCACGTGAGTTGATCACGGACAGCATTCTGGAATTCTTAAGTGTCAGAGTTTTCAACATTTTGGCGTCGCCATCCTCAATCACGATCTGGTCAGCAGTTGTTCTTCGTACCGATAAACTGAGATCTTAGCTGCGATCACAATCCGCCGTGTTAATAGGCTTCGCTTCTGCCAAATTCCACCGGACAATATTCCCATCTAAATTGCCGACGCTTAGCTCTTTTCCTGATGGATCAAAAGTTATTCCAATTGCCCGGCATTTATTGCCAACGAGCCTCTTTACAATTGAACCATCCACGACATTGATAAGGGTCGCGGCGGGTCCTGTAGAGTCGTAGCCGGTCGCTGCGATCGTCGTTGCGTCCGGACTGAACGCGATCGCGGAAATACCGTCGTTCGCTACATCAGCACGCCAAATAATCTTTCCATTACCAGCATCCCAAAGTTGTACCGTACCATTGGCACTACCGGTTGAGACGAGCTTTTCGTCCGGACTCCACGAGAAAGCATTCAAGGTGTAATACTCATCGGCCTTTTGAATAAAGGATATCGGCCTTATCCAAACTAAACGTCCAGTCGAGACCTCCCATAAGGCGAGGTCCTGACTTCCGGAGGAATAAGACAACAGTTTTGATCCGCTGGGACTGAACTTTATGTGAAGCACACTACCTTTATGCGTAAATTGAAACCTGGGTACTTGTGCGAAGACGATCATGCACAAAAAAAATGGGAGTAAAAGTGCTTTCAAAGATCTCATAAACTATTTCGTTACGGCGGGGACCTGCGATCCGACCAACCGCTCGCGGAGCCAACGGGCTAGTTCCTCCTCGGACATGGTGCCGTCGGCGACTGCCATTACGATCGGATATTTTTCCTCTTCGGTTGCGGCCAGGGACTGTCCGTTGAGGATGATAAATGTTTCCATGACGACGTATCCGGTGCGTTTATTGCCGTCGATAAACGGATGGTTCTTAATCATCGTGCAGCCGTACGCCGCTGCTAAGCGAGCGAGGTCGTGATCGGGCTCGTAAGCCGCGATATTATGCGGGCGTGCAAGCGCAGATTCCAGCAAGTTTGCGTCTCGTACACCATCGTCGCCGCCATGTTCGGATAGCTGGAGGCTGTGGATCGCGAACGCGAGTTTCGACCCGATCCAAACTGTCATTTGGCGAGCTTTCGCAAAAGATTGCGATTTTCGCGCATCACACGTTTCGCAACCTCAAGCTGATCGGCGAATTCCGGGTCATAAGCACTTAGCTCGATGCCGTTGGGCGTCTCGTGAACGTAAAGCGAGTCCCCTTTTTCGACCCGCAATTTCGCCAGGATCTCGCGCGGCAGAACAACTCCCACGGAATTGCCCACGGTCGTGACCTTTAGCTTATTTGTCATAGGGAAATTATAATGTGAGTTATAATCAAGCGTCAAGATTTTGTTGTCGACCTAAAGGAATTGCCCACGAACGGAAAAGTATGAGATCGGTAGGCTCTTTTGAATCCGCCGGCGTTTTCCTGAGCTGAGCCAGTTGGAAGTTAAATCGTTTGCTTTCAATGTGCTATCTATGCAACAATATACTATGGCCGCGTCATTTCTCGGCGGGCGAAAACAGAGTGTTTTTTGAGTCGACGCCGGCCTTGGCGTTATTTGCCCTTCCTTTACAGTCTTTATGTTAGATCAAGCCTTTCCGCAGGGGCCGCAAATAGCGACGCAACGCCCGCGCATATGCGGACAGTGATCAATGGGTCAACAAATGTGCGATCAATAGGTTAAGGCGGCCAGTGTGAATATGGCAAAACACATAGGGGACAATTTCGATGGTAAGCTCCGTATTATCAACGTTTAGGGTGGCCAATGAAGCTTGAAAATGTAGTATCGTTCCATTTAACGTACAGCAAAACACTAATGGAACGATTTCGTGCTTAAATCCAACCGTTGCAGCATTTAGGCCGTTCCATTTGGCAATATTAAGTGGAACGAAGGCAGCGGCCGGCGGATCCAATAGACATGGGAGGCTTCTGAGGCCCGGTTTTATGTCGACGGCCGAAAATGCTAACGTAAATGTTTTCGGGAATTTCTAAATATGAGCAGCGAAGCAAACAAGATCATCTTTTCGATGGTCAAGGTCAGTAAGTTATACGACAAGAAAGCGGTCCTCAAGGATATATACCTCTCGTTCTTTTACGGCGCCAAGATCGGCGTGCTCGGTCTGAACGGCGCAGGCAAATCGTCGCTGCTCCGCATCATCGCGGGCACTGACAAGGATTTTAACGGCGAGATCGTCTTTTCGAAGGGCTACTCGGTCGGTTATCTCGAACAGGAACCGAATCTCGACGAGACCAAGACGGTGCAGCAGGTCGTCGAGGAGGCGGTGCATACGACGGTCGAACTTCTCAAGGAATATGAGGAGATCAACGCGAAATTTGCCGAGCCGATGGACGACGACGCGATGTCGGCATTGATCGAACGCCAGGGCGAAGTTCAGGAAAAGCTGGATCATGCGGACGCATGGAATCTCGATTCGCGGCTCGAGATGGCGATGGACGCCCTTCGCTGCCCGCCGGCGGACACGATCGTCAAAAATCTTTCGGGCGGTGAAAAACGCCGCGTCGCTTTATGCCGTTTGCTGCTGCAAAAGCCCGACATTCTTCTGCTCGATGAGCCCACGAACCATCTCGATGCCGAAAGTGTCGGCTGGCTCGAACAGCATCTGCAGAAATACGAAGGCACGATCATCGCCGTAACGCACGATCGCTATTTCCTCGACAACATCGCCGGCTGGATACTCGAACTCGACCGCGGACAGGGAATTCCGTATCAGGGAAACTACTCGTCTTGGCTTGAGCAAAAGAGCACGCGGCTTGCACAGGAAGATCGTAAGGAAGATAAGCTGCAGAAAACGCTCGAACGCGAGCTCGAGTGGATCAGAATGTCGCCGAAGGGCCGGCACGCTAAATCAAAAGCACGTATCAACGATTACGAAGCGATGGTCGCGACCGAATCCGAAAAGCACGCGGACGACCTCGAGATATACATTCCGCCCGGCCCGCGTCTCGGCGAGATCGTTATCGAGGCCCACGGCGTTTCGAAAGGTTACGATGACACTGTCCTTTTTGAAAAGCTCGAATTTTCGCTGCCAAAGGGCGGGATCGTCGGCGTCATCGGCCCGAACGGAGCTGGCAAAACGACATTATTTCGCCTGATAACGGGCCAGGATAAACCGGACAGCGGAACGTTCAAGGTCGGCGAAACGGTCAAGCTGGGGTACGTCGATCAGTCGCGAGACAGCCTCAATGCAGAAAAGACAGTTTTTGACGAGATCGCTGACGGACTGGATTTTGTGACCTTGGGCACACGTCAGATGAACGCCCGGACATATGTCTCGAAATTCAATTTCTCGGGAGCCGATCAGCAAAAATTCGTTGGCCAGCTTTCGGGCGGCGAACGCAACCGTGTTCATTTGGCTAAGATGCTCAAAACAGGAGCGAACGTCCTGCTGCTCGACGAGCCGACCAACGATATCGACGTCAACACAATGCGCGCGCTTGAGGAGGCTCTCGAAAACTTCGCGGGCTGCGCTGTTGTGATCAGCCACGATCGGTGGTTTTTGGACAGGCTCGCAACACACATTTTGGCATTCGAGGGCGACAGCCACGTCGAATATTTTGACGGCAATTACAGCGAATACGAAGCCGACCGCAAACGCCGCCTCGGACACGATGCCGATCAGCCGCACCGGATCAAGTATCGCCATCTGACAAGGGCCTAAATTTGTCGGCATCTAATTTTTAAATCGGATTCGTCGAAGTAGTAATTGATGAAAGGATTTATAATTTGCACGGTCTGTCTTGTTTTGGCCTGTTTTGACTTGGGGTGCCAGTCTAGCGTTGAAGCTCCCGCCGGAGGTTCCGAATCACATGTAGCAGCGACGTCGCAGGAGCCGACTCCGGCCGCGATTCCGGCCTCATCGCCCGCGATCCCAAATCTGCAGGCTGAGCTTCTCGATGATCGCAACAAGACGACGGATTCTCCGATCGGCAAGTTCGACTTTAAGAACTTTTCGTATCCGCTGCCGCGCGGATGGGAAAATCCGGACGGCAGCGAGATCACACTGGTCAATGGCCGCCGTGATCCGGTCATTATCGATACCAACGTCGACAGCACCGACGACGAGAAGTTGGAGGCGAAAGCCGACCGTCGAATCGGAATGTCATTTGTGACTACCAAGTTTCTGGACGTCAATAACGACGGCGAAGATGAGGCTCTCGTGGTGCTCAAGATCGAAACGGCCGGCTCCGCGATCCCGCAGATCGTCTACGTTTATTCATGGAAAGACGGCCAGCCGCAGCTGTTTTGGTCGTTCCGCACAGGTGACCGAACGGACGGCGGGCTCAAGGACATGCGCGTCGCGGATGGGACGCTCGTTGTCGAGCTATATGGGCAGGACCGATTTCTGCTCGGTCAATCGGAAACGGGAAAGATCACGGGCGACTATGAACAGCTCTGTTGTCCGGTCTATTTCACCAGGTCGTTTTATAAGTGGAATGGAAAGTCATTTCTAATGCAGGGCAAACGCCTTACATTAAAAGTCGCCGACCCTTCGGCCCCGCCGGTCGAAAACATGGGCGACATCGTCAACGCAAAGACAAAGACCGCAGCGAGAAAATGAACGCGAGTAAATCCGCACATCATACCTACGACGACGATAAGTCCACAGATCGCACTTGCGGACCCGCATTTACTAGAACCCTAAATGCCCCGGCAATGGCATTTCACGCCCGTTTTCGGATTCGTCATGTCGCGGCACAATGTTTGCTGAGAGCCATACTTGGAGATCATCAATGCAGGCAAATATTCTAGATCGTATTCAGTTTACGTTCTTGATCACGTTCCACTATCTCTTTCCAATGCTGACGATGGGCCTCGCGCCTCTGATCGTCGTATTTAAGACTCTTGCGATCTGGAAAAAAGACGAACGTTGGAATGAAGTGTCGCGGTTCTGGGGCAAGATCCTCGGGATATCTTTTCTGTTCGGCGTCGTCACAGGCATCCCGATGGAGTTTCAATTCGGTACGAATTGGGCTGCGTTTTCCAAGTTCGCGGGCGGTGTGATAGGCCAAACACTCGCGATGGAGGGCACGTTCGCGTTCTTTCTCGAATCCGCGTTCATCGGCCTTTTCCTATTCGGCGAAAAGCGTTTGGGGCAAACGATGCACTGGGTCTCTGCGTTTCTGCTTTTCTTCGGCACGTGGCTGTCAGGCTGGTTCATCATCGCGACCAATGCGTGGATGCAGCATCCGGTCGGGTATGAGGCGACTGCGGACGGTTCGGTCCAATTAACCAGCTTTTGGTCACTCGTGCTCAACGAATGGGCCGTTTACCAGTACATGCACAACATGGGCGGAGCGCTCGTTGTCGGAGCGTTCGCGGTTTCGGCGTTAGGCGCCTTTTACGTGCTCTCAAATAAACAGGCTGAGTACGGCAAGCTATTTATGAAGGTCGGCGTCGTCGCTGGCGTGCTCGCGAGCGTGTGGATGCTTTTCCCGTCCGGCGATAGGCAGGGAAAGATGATCGCCGAGTATCAACCGGTAACTCTCGCAGCGATGGAGGGCCTCTTTGACACCAAGGATGGAGCTCCGCTCGTACTGATAGGCCAACCGGATATGGAAAATCAGCGGCTCGATAACGCTATCCATATCCCAAACATGCTGAGTTTTATAACTTACCAGCGTTGGGAAGCCACTGTGCACGGCCTTAATGAGTGGCCGAAGGACCAGCATCCGGACAACGTCCCGTTACTTTATTACAGCTTTCACATGATGGTCGGGCTCGGCACTTTCTTTATCGCCATAATGACGCTCGCTGCATTTTGGCTGTGGCGAGGCTGGCTGTTTCAGTCGAATTGGCTGATGTGGATCCTGATGCTCAGTTTTCCGCTGCCATTTATCGCAAACACGGTCGGATGGATGGTCGCCGAGCTTGGGCGTCAGCCATGGCTCGTCTACGGACTATTCCGGACCGAGCATGGTGCGTCTCCGATGGTATCGTCGGGCAACGTGTTGTTTACGCTGCTCGGGTTCATGGGCATATACACACTGCTAGCACTGCTCTTTATCTTTCTTATCCTGCGTAGGATCGAGCACGGGGCGGATGAAATGGGAGCTCAGGCTTCGCTGACGGAACCGCTTCCGGCCGACGGCTATTAAGGAGGTCAATATGGAAACAGTCTGGTTCATGATAGTTGCGTTCATGTTGGTCGCTTACGTCGTTCTCGACGGATTTGATATCGGAGCGGGAATCATTCATTTTTTCGTGGGCCGAGACGAACGCGAACGTGCAGCCGTCATCCGTTCGATCGGCCCCGTCTGGGACGGCAACGAGGTTTGGCTGCTGGCGACCGGCGGCACTCTCTATTTTGCTTTCCCGCAACTCTACGCAGCAGGCTTCAGCGGATTTTATCTTCCGCTAATGATGGTCTTATGGCTGCTGATAATGCGTGGCGCGGGCATCGAACTGCGCCATCAGCTGAATAACAAGCTGTGGACGAGTTTTTGGGATTTTGTATTCTCAATGGCCAGCATTCTCCTCGCAATATTCTTCGGAGCCGCACTCGGAAATGTGATCCGCGGTGTACCGCTTGACGGGACCGGATATTTTTTCGAACCGCTCTTTACTGATTGGACGACGACGGGCACGACCGGCATTCTCGATTGGTTCACTGTGTTATCCGGCGTCGTTGCGTTCGTCGCACTCGCAGTGCACGGCGCTAACTATGTCGCAATGAAAACAGAGGGCGAACTCCACAGCCGTTCAACCAAGGTCGTCTCAGTAGGATGGTACGCCCTCGTCCTCGTGACTATTCTGAGCCTGGCCGCAGTGATGTTCGTCCGCCCACAGATACTAAACAACTATTACAGCATGCCGATCGGCTGGCTTATTCCGGTCCTCGTCATTGGATCGCTAGCCGCTGTAAAATATTTCAGCGGAAATGGAAATGACAAGTTTGCATTTATCGCCTCGTCCATATATCTGGCCATGATGCTCGGAGGAGCAGTCTACGGCCTTTACCCTGACGTACTACCCGCACTTGATCCCGCTTATAGTCTTACCGTTCAAAACGCCAAAGCTGGAGCTTACGGCCTCAGTGTTGGACTGATATGGTGGTCGATCGGCATTACAATTGCGATCGGTTACTTTGTTTTCCTCTTCCGAACTTTTAAAGGAAAGGTCGCGATGGACGAACCGCACTAACAAATGTTCTCTCCTCTTTCTAAAACTCGGCGGTCCGCGAGGGCCGCTACTTTTTTGTCTCGGAATACATTCTTATACTTTGCATTACAAAGTACTTGACAATAGTTACTACTTGGAATAATCTGCATTTAATATGGCTAAGCCTAAAGCAGTCAGAAGCGATGAAAGGCCCGGACCGGTGGCAATGAATATCGGCGACCGGGCGATCGACAACCTTGCGTTCATTCGCGAGACGATGGAGCGTTCGACGCACTTCACGGCGGTTCCGGGCTACGGCGGGATTCTGATGGGCGTTACGGCCTTAGCGGCGGCATATATTGCTACTGTACAGCCGTTCCTGCGAGACTCGCTTGTTACGTGGCTGGTTGAGGCCGCCCTGGCGTTTGCGATCGGCCTGCTCGCAATGTGGCAAAAATCCAAGATCGCGGGCGAACCACTGATCTCGACACCAGCGAAGAAATTCGCACGCGGTTTCGCCCCGCCGATCATCCTCGGCATTGTGACGGTTCTGGGCTTGGGAGCTCACGGATATTTTTACATAATGCCGCCGGTGTGCATGCTCGCATATGGTGCCGCGGTGGTATGCGGCGGGGCGTACTCGGTCCGCGTTGTGCCTATCATGGGCTGGTGCTTTATGGCTCTCGGCGCTCTCGCATTCGCTCTGCCGACGAGCTACGGCAACTTCATGATGGCATTGAGCTTCGGAGCTCTACACATCGTTTTCGGGGCGATCATCGCGAGACGGTATGGCGGATAGATTGGAGATGAACCGCATAGGAACCTAGATCAAAAAGAAATTTTTATCCGGCCTATGTTCCCTATGATTTTATGTGGTCAAAAAACATGAAAAATTCAGCAATTAAATTTAACGATGAAAACAGGCCGCAGGCTTTGAGGGTCGAGAAAGCGGCTGAGAAGGTCTCGAACGACCTCGACAAGGTCATACATGAGCGGATGCGGCTCGGAATCGTCAGTGCACTTGCGGCAAACGAAAAGCTGAGCTTTTCGGAGCTCAAAGCCCTGCTCAACACGACCGATGGGAATATCAGCGTCCACGCACGCAAGCTCGAGGACGCAGGGTATCTTAGTTGCGAAAAATCGTTCAAGGGCCGGACGCCCTTGACCGAATACAGCATTACCAAAGAGGGAAGAGCAGCCCTGACGAAATATCTGGACCATATGGAAGCGTTGATAAAGGCGATGAAGCGATAGTTTTCGTATGGAACGCGTGACGAACAGAGCCAGATATCGAATGACCAGATCAGGAACACTAAGAAGGACGCTTTTCGCGATCGCCGGGCTCGCACTTGCGGCACCGAGCCTCTGTTTTCTCTATTACTCGGTTCGTTTGATACACGTGAATCTGACAGCATCGCCCGAGGACGCTGCCGCACATCGTACGGTCGGGATGCTGGTCGGAGCGATCGCGTTTCCGATCGCGGCCTTTATTTTCCGACTCCTCAGCTTTTTCCTATTTAAGCGGGCATTACCACCGCCGCGTTCCTAATTTTATGAATTCACGTACGAAGACCGCCCTACTCATTACACAGGCAGCCGTGATCCTCGGGATCCTTGGCAACGTTTTGCTCCGCGCGACGCCGTGGGGAGCGAACGTTTTGTTGTTCAATCTGGCGTTTGTCGGCGGGATGATCATGGTTTCCCGGCGATACAGGCCCGAGTATCTAACTCCACGAACGCTTTCGCTGTTCGGTGCGATGCTTTTCTTCGCATCGATGTTCGTGATACGCGATTCAATTGAACTTCGCGTTGCTGACACTGTCGCGATCCTTGTGACAATGGGCGTGCTGATCCTGCCTAACTTCGGCATAAATCAACGTATTGCCGGGACATTTCACTACATTGCGGGCTTCGTTTTGGCAGGCCTCAGTTCATTGTTTGCGCCCTTTTTCTTGATCGGGGCTGACATAGATTGGAAAGCGATGCCGGGCAACCGCATGAGCAAGTCGATCTTTTCCGTCCTTCGCGGATTAGCGATCGCATTGCCGATCGTGGCTATATTTGGGGCGTTGTTGATGGCTGCTGATGCTGCATTCGAAAACTTTGCGAATCGAGCGATCAATTTCGATTTAAGTACTGTCATATCGAATGTTGTCGTAACGTCGCTGCTCGCATGGCTGACAGCCGGCTATTTTCGCGGAACACTAGTGGAACATTTTCGGGGTCCCGTGCAGGTCGACAAAGATGTGTCACCAATTCTTACCCCGGACGATATGAAGGCCGATGGCCAGGCCACGGTTGTAGACAGCAGTTTTGTCGAACGGTTTACTGCCGAGGCCTCTGAGAGCAGCTCGCTCCCTGATAACGCTACGATCCTCGAACACATCAACCGCAGCGATCCGCCCGATGCCAAAGCCGAGGCCGGAGGAGTCAAGCCGAAGAAACGCGACTGGCAAAACTGGGACAATACAAGCTTTCCGCACGTTTTCACGCTTGGAACAGTCGAAACCGTTTTGATCCTCGGCCTCGTCGACCTTCTTTTTCTGAGTTTCGTGATCATCCAGGTACCCTATCTCTTTGGCGGTATGGAACTGGTGCAGACCACACCTGATTTCAAACTGGCTGACTACGCCCGCCGAGGCTTTGGCGAACTCGTCGCTGTCGCGGCGCTTGTTCTGCCTATCCTTCTCGCATCACAATGGCTCGGCCGTAAGGAAAGCGGGTGCACCGAGAAGCTCTTCCGCGTCCTTGCCGGCATACAGATAGGATTGCTTTTCGTTATTATGGCGTCGGCCGTGCAGCGGCTTGTGCTTTTGACGGGCAGTCTCGGTTACGGGCTTACGACCATTCGCTTATACCCGATGATCTTTATGACGTGGCTGGCTGTCGTGTTCATATGGTTTGTTTTAACCGTTCTCAGAGGAGCCCGCCAACACTTTGCGTGGGGAGCACTTTGGTCCGCATTTTTTATCCTCGGTGCTACGCATGTGCTCAACCCGGATGCATTCATTGTGAGAACCAACATCGCATTGATGCAGCAGGGCCGGGAATTTGATGAGAATTACAATTTCCGACTGAGTGCCGATGCGGTTCCTGAAGTACTCGCGGCATTGTCACAGTTAAACCTCGACGATCAGTGTAGAGCGAAAGTAGAACTTCATAATCTCTATCGACAGCTAGGCCAAACCCGCGACTTGCGTTCGTGGAATCTGTCACGAAAGACCGCATGGAGCGCTCTCAATCAGAGCGATCCAGTTCTCCATCAGGTCGAGGGGTGTCAGAGCTGGGTGCACGATAACCTGAAACTGGATGATGAATCCACGAGGTAAACTATTTTCCTTGCCTATTTCCAGCTTATTTTCGTAGTCTATTGACGCGTCGTCAAAATTGTCCGAGCGCGTCTAATTTCCCTATTCCTTCTAAAGTTCTATGCCAATTGATCAGCACAGCAAACGTGAAATGGTGCGCGAATACCTCTCGTATTGCCGCGTCGAGAAGGGACTTGCCCGGAATTCTATAGAGAGTTATGCGGCGGACCTCGGACGACTACGGGATTGGGCGGAAAAGAACAATTCCGACCTTATGACGCTGACTCGGCAGGATCTGCGAGAATGGTTGATCGATCTCGGGGCTGGGAAATTGTCAGAGAACTCAAAACGGCGAATGATAAGCGCGGTTCGGGGCTTTTTTAAGTTCCTGATGTTCGATGGCCACGTCAAAAAGAATCCGGCAGAAGACCTTGTGGCGCCGCAAAAGGGGTTTTATCTGCCGCGTTTTCTCAATCAGACAGAGATCGAGATGCTGCTTGCCGTTCCTGATACGTCGACGGAGAGCGGTCTTCGAGACCGCTCTATTCTTGAACTAATGTACGCCTCGGGCCTACGCGTTTCCGAAGCAGTAAACCTAAGGATCAATGATATTGATATCGACGCGGGTATCGTCACCTGTACCGGCAAGGGCTCGAAAATGCGTCGTGTACCGGTCGGCTCGAGTGCGGTCGAGTGGGTGAAGAGTTACCTTGCCGTTCGACGAAAGACCGAAAATATAGAGATCGACAAACTCTTTGTTAATTCCGATGGCTCGTCCATTTCCCGTCAGACCATTTATGTTTCCATCACAGGGTACGCTGAAAAATGTGGTTTTCGCGGCGTCTCGCCGCACACGCTGCGGCATTCATTCGCGACGCACTTGGTACAGAACAATGCCGACATTCGATCTGTCCAGCAGATGCTAGGGCATGTCGACATTTCGACGACTCAGATATATACTCATATCACGAGTGCCCAACTCAAGAAGAATTACGACCGTTTCCACCCGCGGTCGCGTTCGACGTAGGATGAAAAACCCGCGTACTTGGACTTGCAAGTTGTAAAACTCTTCGCTATTATTGGAAATTTGCTAACTGGCTCGTAAAGTCAGTAGCTGTGACAACTAAAAAGATATGCATGGGTGGTCGAGCGGTCAATGGCATCGGGCTGTAAACCCGACGGATTAATTT
>JBDTZO010000049.1:0-3721 GCA_040005135.1 Acidobacteriota bacterium
TTGAGGTTCACTACATTTCCAATGTAGCCAATTCAACCGCTCTTGCACCTTTCCGCAAACCTTTAAATTTTCAATTAATCAGTTCCGCACTCATTTGCGGACCTAGACCTCGACGATAACCGCGTCGTGCCGGTCGACATCGGCAGCATCGCCGACGATCTGCCGTTCCGGGTCGGCAATATTATCGTCACCCGCCATCCAACCATAAAGCAGGCCGGCGAGCAGTGCCCCGAGGATCGGAGCGATCCAGAACAGCCATAGCTGTTTTACCGCCCACGGATCCGAATATAACGCCAGGAACAATGCCGGGCCCGTGCTTCGCGCCGGATTGACCGACGTGTTCGTTACCGGGATCGAGATCAAGTGGATCAATGTCAAACAAAGCCCGATGGCGATCGGAGCAAATCCGACAGGAGCCTTTTTATGCGTCGAACCGAGGATGACGATCAGGAAAAAGAACGTCATGACGACCTCGCAAACAAACGCGGCGACCACAGAATATTGTCCCGGCGAATGGGCATCGAAGCCATTCGAAGCAAATCCGCCGCCAAGTCCCGCGAATCCGGCTTTGCCGCTAAAGATCACGTACAAGATCCCGGCTCCTGAAATGGCACCCAGCAATTGGGCGACGATATACGGGATCACATCGGCAGCCGGAAATCGCTTTCCAGCCCAGAGGCCAAGCGATACAGCCGGATTAAAGTGAGCTCCGGAGATATGTCCGAATGCGTACGCACCGGTTAAAACCGTTAGTCCGAAAGCGAGAGCAACGCCGGCGAACCCTATCCCGAGCGTCGGGACGGCCGCCGCAAGCACCGCACTTCCGCAGCCGCCGAGGACGAGCCACAAGGTCCCAAGAAATTCAGCCGATAACCTTTTCGTTAGAGGCATAAACATAAATCCTCCTAAAGTTTCGATCTAACCACCTATCTAAGATAATGACGCGAAGGCAAATTCTCAAACATCAAAGAACTAATGGCGGAGAGGGTGGGATTCGAACCCACGGTACCCGTTAAGGTACGGCAGTTTTCGAGACTGCTCGATTCAACCACTCTCGCACCTCTCCGCGAACCTCTAATATTAACGGTTTGTCCCGGAAAAGTTCAAGTTGGCGGACTAATTTCGCTTATTTCGAAAAAAATCTTGCATGAGGGCTCGGCACTCGGCTGCAAGCACTCCGGATTCGATCTCGATCCGATGGTTAAGCTCCGGTCCCGTACCGATGCCGAAGTGTGTGAGAATGCCGCCGAAGCGTTCATCCGGCGAGCCGAAGACCAACCGCTTGATGCGTGCGGTAACAAGCGCTCCGGCGCACATCGCACAGGGTTCGATCGTCGAGTAAACGGTTGAGCCAGTGAGGCGGTAATTCTCCGTCATTTTCGCAGCCAGACGTATTGCGACTATCTCGGCGTGCGCGGTCGGGTCGCTGGCGTCGATCGTGAGGTTATGTCCGGTCGCGAGAAGGCTGCCGTCCTCGCCGACGATGCAGGCACCTATTGGAACCTCGTCCATGGCGGCCGCCTCGCGGGCCGCGTCGATCGCCACGCGCATCCAGATCTCGTCGGTTGAGCTCATAGATTCGAGATTTTACAGCAGTCGTGGCGAGGTGCAAGCGCCCGGCAGTTCGAATGCAAGTCGGAGAGTCCAAAAGCGGCTCAAATTTTGCATCTAATAGCGATAAATGCAAAACTGTGACGTGCAGGAAAGAGGCTTCGCGCCCTCCGCTTTCCACCAACCCGGCTTATGAACGACGAGGTACGTCAACGAACAAGAGCCGCCGCCGCCGACATTCACACCACGGTAATTCCCGACACATTTCGGGCATTAGCCGACGAGGTGCGTCTCAGGAACCAGCAGCCCAAAACGACACCGCACGCCATCGCCCAAAAGCTGGAGCCAGCCGAATTTAACACGGCGATGGTCCATTTTTATCGCGGCGAGGTCCAGCGTTCGAACGTCTGGCGAGGGCGGCTCGATGCGACGACGAACTGGGCCGTGATCACCACCGGAGCGACGCTTTCATTTGTGTTCAGCTCACCAAATAATCCGCATTTTGCGATACCGATCAACACGATCCTCGTGTGTGTCTTCCTTTTTATGGAAGCACGGCGATATAGATATTACGAAGTGTGGGCAAATCGCGTACGAATTTTGGAAACCGGCTATTTCGCTCCGATGCTGTCGTCGCGAACGATCCCGCCGGACAAGGAGTGGGCCGAACACATTTCTAAGGATCTGATCTCTCCGCATTTTAACATCAGCGAATGGGAGGCCGTTGGCCGACGGCTGCGGGCTAACTATCTCTGGCTTTTTGTTTTGCTCGCGCTGAGCTGGGCTCTCAAGATCTACATACATCCGTCGCCAGCGTCAACATTCTTTGAGTTCGTCGACCGTGCACAGGTCGGGCTTGCTCCCGGTTGGCTAGTGATGCTCGCCGGAGTTTTTTTCGAATTCGTATTGTTTTTTGTGGCGTTCAGTACGCTAAAATTATCAGACTCGACCAGCGAAGTTCTGCCGCTCGAAGATTTCGAGTGGCATCCGCTGAAACAGGTTTCGGATTGGGCTGAGAGCAGTCTTAAGCGCCGCAACACGATCCGCCGTTCCAAAAGGGCCCGGCAACGCGTGCGTTCGATCCATAATACGGAAAGTTAAGGGCAAACGTTAATTTATCAAAGAGAGCGGACGACGGCTACGAGCTTAAAAGCGATGTCGGAGCCAACCACCATCTTTGAGTCGCTAAAAGTGTTCATTTATCAGATCGAAATATAAGAGGAATGTGAAATTATGCCGATAGATCTAAAAGACCGCGGACAGGCACTCGAAAACGAGTATTTTCACCGCAAGGAACAGGAACTGATCGCCAAAATGAAGGCGAAGATCCAAGAGGATGACGCCAAACGGCTCGGGATAAAATGTCCCAAATGCGAAGGCACACTGATCGAAGCCGATTTTGCGAATATCAAGATCGACATCTGCAGTCTGTGTTCGGGCGTTTGGCTCGACGCTGGCGAGCTCACACAGGTCATAGATCATGAGAAGGACGGCGGCTGGTTTGGCAATTTGTTCAGTTAAGGAGAATAGGGCGGATGAAAAGTTATCGTATTAGATCGATCTTCGGTTTCTGGGTGTTGTGCGTCAGCTTGGGGCTGGCTTCGGCGCCGACGTTCGGCCAGGCAGTGGCGGCCAAGGCCAACGCCGACCAAGGTTTTCGCAGCGAAGTCCTCAAAAGCACGCTGATGGGCCGTGATATGCCATACCGCATTATCTTGCCCGCGATCAATAAATCGACGGCAAGCGAGCGATATTCGGTCATTTATCTTCTACATGGTTTGACCGGCCACTTTTCGAATTGGACCGATAAGACCAAGCTCGTGGATTACGCGTCCCGGCACCGATACATTATCGTCACTCCGGAGGGTGATAACGGCTGGTACTCGGACAGCGTAAGCGTGCCGAACGACAAGTATGAAAGCTACATCGTCAAAGAATTGATACCCGAGATCGATAAGAAATTCAGCACCATCGCCGACCGCGATCACCGCGTTATTGCGGGCTTGTCGATGGGCGGCTATGGCGCGGTCAAATTTGGGTTGAAATATCCAGAGATGTTTTCGTTGATCGGCAGCTTTAGCGGAGCGCTCGGTGCTACTTCGTGGGGTGAAATGACGGCTGGAGCTGCGATCGGCAAGAGCATTGATGCCATATTTGGTGCCGACGATAG
>JBDTZO010000019.1:0-3720 GCA_040005135.1 Acidobacteriota bacterium
CGCGTTGATCTTCCCACGAAATTCACGAAAGGCACGAAATTTGACGTCGATGCGGGCGTTCGTCAGCTTGCCCAGGGGAGAATGCTTTTGATGGGATGACACGAAGGCCGGAGTTTTCTTCCGTCGAACTCGGCGACCTCGGCGACACCTAGGCCTGCGGACGTCAGAAATATGGCGTCTGCCGCGTCCAGTTCGCCGATCGGGGCCTCGACCTCATGGCAATCGAGATTTTCGAGTATAAATTCCCTCGTCGTTCCCGGCAGACAGCCGGTCGCGAGCGTCGGCGTAACGAGAACGCCGTCTTTTAACCAAAACAAATTTGCCATCGCGCCGGATGTGATCTCTCCCTTCTCGTTGACCCTGACGGCCTCGTCAAATCCACGCCCTTTTGCCTCGTCCAGCGTCAGAATATTCTCAACGTAATTGCATGACTTGATGCCCACTAGCGGCGAGCGAGAGTTGACTGTGTAAGGCGAGATACTGAGCCTGAAACGATCCGGCACATGACGCCCTTCGCCAGCAATGATCGTCAGCGCCGTTTCGCACGGCGGCGGCGTATCCATCCAGAGCGGGCTCAGACGTTGGTCCGAAAACGTTATTCGCGCCTTTCCGTTGACAATATTTTTCGCTCGGAGGGCCTGTAAAAGCGTGGTGTACGTTGAAGTCTTCGGATACAGCGATAGATCGATCGCGATGGCCTGAGCATTTGCCGTTAGTCGTCGCCAGTGCGATTCCCATCGAAACGGCTCGTCGCCGACGACAGCGATAGTCGTAAAGACGCCGTAACCGTAAAGCTCGAACTTGCTTGCCATAGACCAGGCCGATGAAGAACTTGCGCTTTGGTGCAGTATCGAACTACGCCGGCTGCCCGATACGAGCTGCGTTGGGTGGAACGCCCTCGACGCGGCCCTTCTTGTCGTGGCAAAATTCGGTGACCAGATGGGTGAAAAGCTCGCTGCGTTCCTCTTGAGGGACGTGGCCGCAGTCTTTTAGGACGACGAAGTTCGAGTGCAGGATCTCTTCGTGCAGCTTGTAGCCGTTCTTAATGGGAATCACGGTATCCTCTTCGCCCCAGATGATGAGCGTTTGGTGGTCGATGTGGTGAGCGTCTTGCTCGAGGCGGTCGGCGTGCCAGTTTCGCGAGGTCGCGAGCACGGCGTGATGCCCGTCGGCGGCTGCGAGCGGACGGCGGATCGATTCGATGCGGTCGTTAGTGATGAGGTGATGATTCACCTTGGCCAGCGTACCTTGCATTCGCTGACGGAGAAACGCTTTTGAATCGATCAGGAACGGTGTCAGGGCCTCGCCCACGCCGGGCAGTGCGGCGAGACGCAAAATAGGATGCTGTTTGGGCTCGTCGTTACAAACGGCGTCGACGAGAACGAGCTTTTCGACCTTTTCAGGATAATCGAGCGTCAAGTCAAGCGAAACCGCGCCGCCGTAAGAGCTGCCGACGATCACGGCGCGTCCGATGCCGATGCGGCTCATGAACCGCGCGATCATTCGCGATTGTGACTGGATCGAATATTCAAAGGCGCGGGGCTTGTCCGAAAAGCCGAAACCGATCAGATCGACCGCGATCACGTGAAACCCGTTCTCCGCGAGCATCGGCGCCACAGTTTTCCAAACGTAGACGGACGCCGTGTATCCGTGAATGAGGATCATCGGCGGATCGCCGACATCGCCAAATTCCTGATAGTGAATGCGTGCACCGTCGACGTTAACGAAGTGCGAATGGTCCGAATGCACGACACTGTCGGAGACATTTTCCCATTCAACGCTATCTGCACGCGTCAGCAGCTTAACGGCAACAGCCGCGCCGACCGCACCGCCGATCGCGAGCGCAATATTTCGCTTTTTCATAGATCACCTCTAAATAGTCTATACCAAAACCACTTTGGGCTGAATAACCTTTTCGGCAGCGTCGAAAAAGCCTATCGCCAGCAGCGTGCCATCTTCGTCGGTCATCTGTACGGCTTGGCCATCCACCAATGCAGCGTCGAAAACCCGCGTCGAAAGCCCGTTGCGAGTTTTGCCGACACGGTCCGCAGCAACCACAAATTTAGGCACATGGTCGACGGCCTCTTCCATCGGAACGAGCGCCTCGGTCGCGTCAGGCATTTCGTCCAATTGCTCAAGTGTGACGGCTTGGCCGATCGAGAATCTACCGGCCCGCGTACGGCGAAGTTCGGTAAGATGGGCTGCCGCGCCGGCGGAGCGGGCAATATCCTCGGCCAATGTGCGGATGTATGTGCCGGCGGAACATGCAACCTTGAGTCTCAGGTCCCAAGTCCCATTTCCAAGGCCGTCAGCCACGCCGTCAATCACTTCGAGTTCGTGGATAGTGACATTGACCGCCTTGCGTTCAACGGTCTCGCCTTTTCGCGCCAGTTCGTAGAGCTTTTTGCCGTCGATCTTTTTTGCCGAGTACATAGGCGGCGTCTGCTGTATTTCGCCGCGAAATTCAGGCAGCACGGATTGAATATCTTCAACGCTCACCGACTTAGGGCGTTGGACTTGCGACCTTGGGCTCCCGGTCCGGTCGCCGGTATCGGTTTCAAAGCCAAGCTTTACCGCCGCTACGTACTCTTTTGCGTCCTTGTCCAAAAACTGCGCGAGCCGTGTCGCCTGGCCGACCAGGATCACCATCACGCCCGTGGCAAAAGGATCGAGCGTGCCCGTATGGCCGACTCGTTTCGTCCTTAAGATCCGGCGCACGCGGGCGACAACGTCATGTGACGTGATGCCGGCGGGTTTATCGATGATGAGCAGGCCGTTCATGTGTGCGCATAGGGCCATCTCGCATCAAAGCGGTCTTGAACCTAGAATACAGGATAGAGGAACCGCAGGACCTCGCCAAATCGCTGAGCCCACGCGGTTTCGTCGTGGCCCGCGTCCGGGATCTCGAAATAGGCGAGGTCCTCACCATTTTTCCAGCCATTGGCGAGTAAGATCTCTTTTAAGGCCCTAACCTGGTGCTTGATACCGGAACCCTCACGTTTGCCGATGTCCAGCCATATGCGGAGCGGCAGACGCTCGGCGATAAGTGCGGCGTCGCGAATGATCTGGTTATTTGCCCACCATGCCGAAGGAGACAGAACTCCGATGCGGCTGAAGACCTCAGGATATTTTAAGCTTAGATACAGCGAAACCAAGCCGCCGAGCGACGAACCGCCGAGTCCGGTAGATTCGCGCTCCGGTCTTGTCCGATATTCGCGGTCGATAAAGGGTTTGAGCTCATCGATCAACATGCGGCCATAATCGTCTGCTCGTCCGCCGCGGCCCTTCATCTTTCCTCTAACGGCTTTCACGTGGGTATATTCGTCAATGCGGTCGGGCGTGTTGTAAATGCCGACGATGATGAGCGGATCGACCTGGCCTGCGAGAATAAGGCCGTGAGCGGTCTCGTCAACGCCCCACGCAACTCCGCCGAACGAATCCTCGGGCCGAAACAGATTCTGCCCGTCGTTCATATATAGGACCGGATAGCGCCGTTCTACTTCGACATCGTAGCCCGGCGGAAGATATACGACCACATTTCGAGCGGTTCCGAGATATTCGGATCCAAAATTTTCGTGCATTCTCAGCTGTTCTGCCAACATAATTTTCTGTTCGCGGTGTCCCGATCGACGACCGTAACGTTTCACGATACGGCGCCGATATTCATCTCGCTGTATAATCCAAGACAAATGTTCGGAAATCGCCGAAAAAGGATCGACC
>JBDTZO010000026.1:0-3663 GCA_040005135.1 Acidobacteriota bacterium
GCAAAGACTATTTGCTTTTCATCTGCTGTAACCGCAAGCCCCAGTCTCGCATTTGCACCGACCGTGAGCTGACGAATATTCGTACCGTCCGCGTTCATCGTCCATATTTCGGAGCTGCCGCCAGCGTTGGACGTGTAAGCGAGCCGGCCATCGGGCAGCCAGATCAGTTCGTTGAGCCGGCCCGCCTCGGACAGTATCTGTTTTGCACCCGCAGCATTTTCACTCACCGTCCAGATGTTCGAGACCACGTTGTCTTGAATGACGGCTAAAGTTTTTGCTTCAGACGTAAGACTAAGATTCTCGTAATTGTTTAGGTCGAGCGTCACGCGGGAGGCCGCACCGTCGGGTAGTGAAATATTCCATAGCTGTTTTGGGCCGGTAGATGTTTCCGATGCCGTCACCAGGAGACCGTCAGAGATCCATCTCGGTTGTCCCACCTGCTGCCAGCGCGCCTCGGTCAGCTTACGCTCGACCCGCGTCTCGACATCGACCGCAAGTACCGTCTCATAACGCCCTTTTTCATCGCTCTGATTTACCGGAAAGGCTATGCTCTTTCCATCGAGCGACCACGCCGGGGCGTACCAGACCATATTCAAGTAATCGGGATCGCGGCGGGTAACAAGCACGGCCTCGTCTGTGCCGTCGGCATTCGCGACGATCAGTCGGGACTGATCGTCATACGTGTTCATGAACGCCATCCGCGTTCCGTCGGGCGAAAACGTTGGTGGCGCGATGTTGTCTAGGACCTTTGCTATCGGTCCGCCCAAAACGGGCACGCGAAACAGTACTGGCTCCCCCTTATCTCGCTCCAGGGTGAGGTAATAGATAAAATCGCCGTCCGGCGCGAATGTGACCCAAACAAAATCGCTCTGCGACGGACCCGCAATTCGCGTTTCGTTTGCGACAGCGACCTGGCGTATCCAAAGACTGTCGCCGCCGGCATCTGCCATAACGTGCGCGACATATTTACCGTCCGGTGAGATCGCGGCTTGTTTTGATTTACCCGACGTGGTCAGCCGCTTTATCTCCGATCCACGAAAAGGAATATTTTGTGCCTCGGCGCTTGGGCTTCGATTCGTCGTAAACTTGTAAATTCCGAACACGATGCCCGCTAGTCCGGCTACTAAAAACCCGGCGACTAAAGGCGAAAGCCATTTTGAGCGAGCATGCGGAACCATTGCCCGCAATGCCTCGTCGACTGGAACGGCTGGTTTGTGATCGATTGTGTCAACTCTTTCCTCAGTCTCGATCCATTCGGCGACGGCGAGGACATTTCCGTGTCGCTCAACGCGCCGCGAAAAAGTGTTGGCGACTCTTTGCGATCCGTTGGGAGAATCGGATTCAAACTTTCCGCGATCGCTATTTTGCGGCGCAAGTCCATTTCCCTTCTGCACGACTCGAACCGTGCCGTTGAAACGGTACCCGCGCCTTTTCAAGGTTTCGATAAAAGGCTTTCCTTCGTTGGTTTCGCCCAGAGTTTTACGCAGAACGTGTAGATACTGGGCAAGATTTGAGTCTTCGACGATGGTGTCGGCCCAGATCGTTTGCATCAGATCTTCCTTGCTGATGACATTGCCCCGGCTGTCGACTAATGCGATCAACGTCTCGACGGCCTTAGGCGTGAGCACAACCTGTTCGCCCCCGCGGTAAAGCAGCTTGTGATCCGCGTCAAGTCGAAAATCCTCGAACTCAAAAACTCTGTTTCGCACTTCGTTCGTCACTTTAAAGTTAAATTCACGATTTTTTAAAGTTAAATCCAAAGACATCTCAACCGACCTCACTATAAGTTGATAGTGAGCGGACAAATTAAGAAAGCGAAGCCGGCCAACCAGTAAAGTTAAGGTCAGTATAGCGCAAGTGCAGATCGAAAAAAGTGAAAATATTTTTGCTCCGCCGATTTGTCCGCTCAAGCTACAGTTCGAAGTTAAAGGAAAACGGTGAGGTAATAATGGTGATTAAAAATATATCTTTGGTCTTGATCGCGATATGGGTATTTGGAACGGGTGCCGCTTTTGCGCAAGTTACGCCGCCATCGGGCATGATCGGCTGGTGGGCAGGCGATGGCGATGGGCGGGATGCATCCGGCAACGGCAACGACGCGATTCCTGCCGGTGGAATGAACTCGCCGACTTACTCGGTGGGCGAAGTCGGACAAACTTTTACTCTTAATGGCGGACTATTCAACAGCTTACAATTTGCCTCGATACCGGACTCGGCAGCCATTCGTCCGCAAAGTGTGACGGTGGAAGCCTGGGGAAAACTAACCTCGGTTGATAATGCCGCGCCAACATTTTTCGGCAAAGCTCTCGGCACGGGCAACGCTGATTCATACGTCACTTGGTATCAAAACGGAACTTTTCATGGTGCTGTTTGCAACAACACAGGTTGCGCTCAATTGGATGCGCCGTCATTCTCGCTCAACGTCTGGCATCACATTGCGCTGACCTATGATGACCCCGGCGGCGCGGCGACCAAAACTCTAGCGTTGTATGTTGACGGCATTGCCGTAGCGAGCGGCACGTCAACCGGCGCTATCGGTTACGACACACATCCTGCTCTCATCGGCGGAGATTTCGATTTCGGTTCGATCAAATACGGTTGGACAGGCGGGATAGATGAGATAAGTCTCTACAACCGAGCGTTGTCGCTTGCCGAGATCCAGGCGATCCGTAATGCCGGTATCAACGGGAAAAACAAACAAGCTGTGACGAACGCGGGATTGGCTTCGCAATCTGTTGTTAACGACGCGACGATTACTTTTGAAGACGTAACGACCGCCGGAACGACGACCGATTACACGATCGACCCGACGACCGTCGGAACACTGCCGCCCGGCTATACGCAAACCGGATTGGCTTACGACATTTCGACGACCGCCGTTTATTCGGGTTTAGTTACCGAATGTTTTTATATTCCTTCAATTACTGACCCGACTGTTTTCAGCAAATTGAAAGTTTTACATTCGGAAAGCGGAATATTGGCTGACAAAACGAGTTCATACAGGTTTTCGACGAGTGTAGTTTGTGCACGAACAACGTCGCTGTCACCTTTTGTAATCGCCAACGGGCTTGTGCCGACGGCAGCAAACGTGGCTGTCGACGGGCGCGTGACGACGGCTGATGGCCGAGGCATCAGGAGCGTGCGGGTGACGCTGACCGATCATAGCGGCAACGTCCGCACCGCATTGACCGGGCCGTTCGGCTACTATCGGCTTGACGATGTCGAGGCGGGACAAACAGTCGTAATTAGCGTCACCGTCAAGCACTATGTTTTTGCTAAACCGACGAGGATTTTGACGGTTCAGGACGAATTGGCCGAAATCGACTTTATCGCCGAGCCGTAGTGCCAAAGATTTCTTTCATTGCCACGACAGCCTTCTGGAGATTCTCCATCGAGGTCGCATACGAGATACGTAAGAATCCATCCGCGCCAAATCCACCGCCGTCGGTGACGACGATGTGAAGTTCTTTTAAAAGGCAAGCGGCAACGTCGGCCGAGGTTTCAAACTTTTCGCCCAGTAGTCCACGCACATCCACGAACGCATAGAACGCGCCTTCCGGCATAGAGCATTTGAACCCGCTGATCTCGTTCAGCTTTGGGACCAACCAATTTCGCCGCCGCTCATACTCGGTCGTCATTTCATTCACAACCAGGACAGTTTCG
>JBDTZO010000067.1:0-12306 GCA_040005135.1 Acidobacteriota bacterium
GTGCCTGAGACTCGGGACGAGGCACTCGAAATGGGAATGGCGGACGCTTTGATATCGAAACTGAGCGGCGCCGGCGAGATCACTGTTCGCCCGCTCAGCACTGTTCGCCGGTTCGGAGGTTCGGACCAGGATGCGGTCGCCGCGGGACGAGAGCTGGGAGTTCAGGCGGTGATGGACGGCAACATCCAGATCTCAGGCGACCGGTTGAGGGTCACCGCTTCATTGATCCGTGTTTCCGACCAAAAGCAGCTTTGGACAGGAAAGTTTGACGAAAAACTGACCGATATTTTCTCCGTTCAGGATTCAATCTCGAGTAAGGTCGCCTCGGAGTTGAGGATCCCGCTCACCAGTCTCCGCCGGGACTCGCACACGGATAACATCGAGGCCTATCAGCTTTATATGAAGGGCGTTTATCACGCGCAAAGGCTGGTGCTGCCCGAAGTTCAAAAGGGCATCATGTATTTCGAGCAGGCGATCGCACTCGACCCCGACTACGCACAGGCCTACGTCGGGCTCTCACAAGCCTATCGGGCGATGGTTCTGACGAACGACGCACCCTCGAACGAGATCATGCCGAGGTCGAAAACGGCAACACAAAAGGCTCTCGAACTCGACCCGATGCTTGCCGATGCGTGGACGGGACTGGCCATCAGCGATTTCTGGTACGACTGGGATTCGCACACGGCAGAAAGTCACCACCTAAAAGCACTCGAACTCGATCCCAAGAGCGCGATGTCACATTTCTATTACGCCCATATGCTTTCCAACACCGGCCGGCATGAGGAAGCTCTTGCCGAAATTAGGCGGGCACGTGAGATAGATCCTGTGCTGCCGGTGATCAACGCGCTTGAGGGGCAGATACTCACCTTTGCCGGGCGATACGACGACGCTTTGACGATCTTGCGAGAGACAACCGAGGCTAACCCTGATTTTTGGCTTGCTCATTTGTTCCTCGCACGTGCGTACCTGATAAAAGGCATGTACGCCGAAGCGCTTGCGTCGGCTACCAAGGCACGCGAGCTTGCGCGCGGCAATTCGGAAGCTACGGCTGCCATCGGACGTGCGTTAGTAAAATTGGGGAGGCGGGACGAAGCGTTAAATGTTATGTCGGAACTCGAAGGCCGCGCAAAGAAAGGTTTCGTTCCTTCGTACGCATTGGCTCAGATCAATCTTGCGATCGGGAATAGAACGAAAGCGCTCGAACTGTTGGGTCGGGGCACTGACGAGCACGACGCCCTGATGGTCTTTCTTAAGGTCGACCCTGAGTGGGATGAACTTCGTTCGGACGCACGATTCATGCAGATCATGAAGCAACTAAATTTTTGAGCAGGGGATAGACGTTTCTTGAATGTTATGAAGATAGCACTGATCGGGTACGGAGCGATGGGGAAGCTCATCGAGAGGCTGGCGAATGGAAAAGGGCATGAGAGCGCAGTCGTCGTAGTCGATGCCGACGCTGGTATTTCTGCAAGCGCACTTGCCGAAAAGATCAGCGGAGTGGACGTCGCGATCGATTTTACGGTGGCGGAGGCGGTCCGTCGCAACGTTGAGGCATGTCTCGCCGCCAATGTGCCGCTGGTAGAGGGCACGACGGGGTGGAACGACGAGCGAGCGGCGATCGAACGTCTGGTTCGCGAGGGCGTCGGAGCTATGGTCTTCGGGGCGAATTTCTCGGTCGGCGTCAATCTTTTTTACCGTGTGACGGAATTTGCCGCCGAGCTCTTTTCGCAGTTCCCCGATTACGAGGCCTTTATAGAGGAGCAGCACCATTCCCGTAAGAAAGACAGCCCAAGCGGTACGGCTCTTACACTCAAAGATATCGTTGCCACGCATACCAAAACCGAATTCAGCGTCGCGGCTACCCGAGCCGGAAATATTCCCGGAACGCACCGCGTCGGTTTCGACGGGCCATCAGATCAAATACTACTCGAACACACCGCCCGCTCGCGCGATGGTTTCGCCGACGGAGCGATCCTTGCCGCCGAGTGGATCGTCGGAAAAAGCGGTTTTTATGAGTTTTCTGAGGTGATGGATGAGCTAGTCGGGTAATGCTTGGGCAGGAGACGTTTGACCAGAAGGGAAGACAAAGCAAAGATATTCGCCCAAACGTAGATTGCAGCGTGCTCGATCAGGCATTCACAATTTGTGTATATGGCTTCGATTAGATTGTCTTATCAACTGTGATAATCTGAGTTTCTCGGAGAATCGAATGTGATTTATGACGATGAAATTAGATTGGATGCGCGGGTGTGCGACGGCCTTGATCACGCCTTTTCGGGCGGACGGCTCGGTCGATGAGGACTGTTTTACAAAACTCGTCGAACGGCAGGTAAAAGCCGGCGTAAAACTGCTCGTCCCGTGCGGAACGACCGGCGAAAGTGCGACGATGAGCGATGATGAGCGTCTGACGGTCATTAGGCTGGCGGTCGAAGTGGCCAAACGCCTCGGAGCGCATGTGATAGCGGGTACGGGCAGTAACTGCACTTCGGCGACGATCGACCTTACACGCAGAGCCCGCGAGGCCGGTGCGGATGCCGCTCTCGTCGTAGCTCCGTACTATAACAAGCCAACCCAGGAGGGAATGCATGCCCATTTTGCCGAGTTGGCAAAATCGGTCAAAAAGTTTCCTCTCATGCTCTATAATGTGCCGTCGCGGACGGCTTCGAATATCTCGGCCGAAACGACGCTCCGACTTGCGGCGGAATTCGACAATATCGTCGCGACGAAAGAAGCGTCCGGCAACTACTCGCAGGTAATGGAGATCATTGCCAGGCGAAACAGCAACTTTAAAGTCTTCTCCGGCGACGACGCATCGACGTTGCCGCTTGTGGTGCTTGGCGCCGACGGGCTTGTGTCGGTTTGTGCGAACGAAATGCCGAAGGACACGGCCCGTATGGTCGTGCATTCGCTCAACGGCTCATATCATTTCGCACGCCGGCTCCACTACAGATTACTGCCGTTGATGGAAGCAAACTTCCTCGAATCATCGCCCGCTCCATGCAAGTTCGTGATGAAGGAAATGGGCTTGTGCGAGGAGAATCTGAGATTGCCGCTTGTGCAGGTGACGGAAGCGACGCGGAAAAAATTAAGGGAAGCGATAAGAGGCTTGAAATAGCACGTTGACCGAACAGGCGTGGACGCAAACTATGATCTATGAGTGACATCGGGCTGAATCTTTCCGGGTTGTTGGCACTGATCGTATTCGCGTGGTCGGCGATCGGACTCGCCATTTTGGCGTTGATCAGTTTGGCGATCGCGTATCTTGGAAGATCGGGAAACCGCGGCGTTAGAAAGCATTGGGCTTTTGGCTCTTTTGTTTCGGCGGCCGTTCTCGTGATTCTCAATCTCCTCGCCCTCGGTGCTTTCGCTTTTTTAATCGATTCAATGGACCAAGCAACAAATGAAGTTTTTGATAAGATCGCAATTTATGTTTGGGCCCCGCTGCAATTGATAATTTGGATCGCAACGGCCTTTTTATTCAACAGATCCCGGAAATAAATAATGAATCTACAGGAACAGGTAACTGCACTGTTTGCACAGACCGAGTTTTCGGCCGACGACCGAACGATCTACGAGGATTTTAAGTCGGCGCTTCGCAGCGGAGAGATCCGTTCGGCTGAGAAAGACTCGAATGGGAACTGGCATGCAAACGCGTGGGTCAAGCAGGGAATTCTGCTCGGGTTTCGGATGGGCAAAATGGTCGAGATGTCGCAACCCACTGAGACCTTGCAGTTCTTTGATAAGGACACATTTCCGCTGAGGCCGATGACGATCGAGGACGGCGTCAGGATCGTGACGGGCGGCTCGGCGATACGCGACGGCAGCTATGTCGCTCCTAGCGTGGTAGTGATGCCGCCGGCTTACATTAACGTCGGAGCCTACGTCGACGAGGGCACGATGGTCGATTCGCACGCCCTTGTCGGTTCCTGCGCCCAGATCGGGAAACGCGTGCATCTCTCGGCCGCTGCACAGATCGGAGGCGTGCTGGAGCCGGTCGGAGCGATACCAGTGATCATCGAGGACGACGTGCTGGTCGGCGGAAACACGGGTGTTTACGAGGGCACGATCGTTCGCGAGAGGGCCGTGCTGGCGAGTGGCGTGATATTGACGCGCTCGACGCCGGTCTTTGACCTGCCGAACGGAAGGGTGATCAGATCCGACGGCGAAAGACCGCTGGAGATCCCAGCAGGTGCGGTCGTCGTCCAGGGTTCGCGCGCGGTCACTAGTGGATTTGGTAAGGAGCACGGCCTGTCGATCTATTGTCCGATCATCGTTAAGTATCGCGACGAACGGACGGACAGCTCGACAAAGTTGGAAGATTATCTTCGTTGACCCTTCATTCAGAAATTGTTTGCCCGCATGGGTAATGGGTGCAATGATGTGTTATACTCGAAACAGCGATCTCGCGGTCGCTTTTGAGGACGATACACATGGCGATCCAAGGGTGTAAGACAAAATCTTATCTTTTTTAAAAAAGCGGCGGAACAAAGCATAAATATGATTGTAACTATTGCACAGAAACAACTTATTTGTTTCACAAGGACCTCGAACAAGGGTCGAACAAGCGTCGAACGCTCCGAACAACGTAAAATGGCGGGCAGCGGGACCAATACACTAAACCTAATTGTTGCAATCGTTTGCGAGTCCCAAGGATTCGAAAGTGCGAACGCACGCTTGGAACATGTTCGACAGTAATTTGACGGAACGCGACGCTTTGATACGAATATCCGGTTTTCGACACGGTCCCGTACGGATGTAGGCTCTACGACAAATCGCCATGTTACTCTCAACTCATGCCGCCGATTCAGATCATTGTAAACGCTAGTGGCGGCAGTTTCACCGCCGGCCAAACCGAAGCCGCGATACGCGCAGCATTCGATTCGAGGTCGATGGAATACCATCTCCACCTGGCCGGATCGGGTGACGAACTCGTGGAATTTGCAAAGATGGCGGTCGCTAGCGATGCCGAAACGATCGTCGCGGGCGGCGGCGACGGAACTGTCAGCGCAGTCGCGGGGATCATGCACGGCTCGGGTAAAACATTTGGCGTTTTGCCGCTCGGTACGCTCAATAATTTTTCCAAAGACCTCCGGATCCCACAGGATATCACCGGCGCGATCCGCGTGATCGCCGCCGGCAATATTGCAGAGATCGACCTCGCCGAGGTAAATGGCCGTGTATTCATTAACAATTCATCCATCGGCCTGTACCCGAGCATCGTCCGAAAGCGTGAGGAGCAGCAGCGTTTAGGCAAGGGTAAATGGAACGCGGCGTTTTGGTCGGCGATCCAGATGTTTAGGAATGGTCGTTTCGTCCAAGTACGCATAGAAACAAACGGGAAGACCTTCGTCCGCAAAACGCCTTTCGTTTTTGTTGGAAATAACGAATACGTGATGGACCTTTATAATATCGGCAGGCGGGCGGCGATCAATGAGGGAAAGCTCAGTGTTTACTTTCTTCGCCATGGCGGCCGAATGGGCGTCGTCAAGCTCATCCTTCGGACGCTCACCGGTACCGTCAAACAGTGGCATGAGTTCGAGGCGATTGTGACCGAATCACTGACGATCGACACCAAACGAGCCGTGATTCCCGTTGCGTTTGACGGAGAGGTCGGAGCGATCGAAACGCCGCTGCATTACCGATCGCTGCCGCGAGCCCTAAAGGTGATCGTGCCCGAGCAGATGCTGCGGGAGGTCGAAAATTGAGGCGTATAGTCCATTTATCGGACATTCACTTCGGTACCGTCGATGACGCCGTCGCAGAACGTGCTATCGAAAAGATAACCGAGCTCGATCCGGACCTGGTCGTCGTTTCGGGCGACCTTACTCAGCGGGCACGGACGCAGGAATTCATCGACGCCCGGGCGTTCCTGGATAGACTTCCGCAGCCGCAGATCGTCGTGCCGGGCAATCATGACGTGCCGCTCTATAATGTTTACGACCGTTTTTTTCGCGGGTTGGATAAGTATAAAAAGTTCATAACTGACGATCTCACGCCGATCTTTGTCGATGACGAGATCGCGGTCGTCGGCGTCAATTCCGCTCGATCTATGACCATAAAGGGCGGCCGTGTGAATCGGGAACAGCTGGAATTTATCCGTTCGACGCTGTGTGGGCTGAGCAACGATATGCTAAAGGTGATCGTCACACACCATCCGTTCGACGTTCCCGAGGGCCACAATGACGACGATCTCATCGGACGAGCGAAACTCGCATTTCCGGTGATCGCAGAATGCGGTGGCGACGTGTTTCTGTCGGGGCACCTCCACGTTAGTAATATTGAAACGACCGCAAAGCGTTACAATATCGGCGACGGTCGCAACGCGATCGTGGTACAGGCGGGCACGGCGACGTCGGGGCGCATTCGCGGAGAGGCCCATTCGTTTAACGTGCTGGAATTTGATCGCCCGACTCTGCGGGTGATGCGGCTCGACTGCACCGAGCGGAACAAAGGGTTCAAAACCTTGGAGGAAAAGATCTACGAACAGGCGGAATTCGGCTGGGAGCGTTCCCGTTAGGTTAGATCGCAAAAATAATGAACGATAATCCAAATCAAAACTGGCTCACTGAGCGTGCATATCAAACTATGCTCGACAATGGATTTGAGCCTAAATTTTCGGCGGCCGTCGATGACCAAATGCAGCGGATAGAGGCGTCGGGCGAACCAACACCCGACGCCTCGATCAAGGACCTTCGCGAACTTCTGTGGTCGTCGATCGATAACGCGACCTCGCGCGACCTCGATCAGATCGAGTGGGCTGAACGTCTGCCGAACGGCGACATTCGGGTTCTGGTCGCTATCGCCGACGTCGACGCACTGGTTGCGAAAGGATCGCCGATCGACGATCGGGCGGAGCAAAACACGGTGACCGTGTATACCGAGAGCAAGATCTTTCCGATGCTGCCCGAGGAGCTCTCGACCAACATGTCCTCGCTGAACGAAAGCGCCGTTCGGCTCGCGGTCGTCGCCGATATGTGTGTTAAGGAGAATGGCGACGTTCCAGAAAGCACCTTCTATAGGGCGGTCGTCCGCAACCAGGCACAGCTCGCCTATGAAAGCATTGGCGATTGGTTCGACAACGACGGGCCCGAGCCATCCGACCTTCAGCGCCTGCCAGACCTGAAAGCGCAGCTCGAGCTTCAGCGTGAAGCTGCCGGACGACTGCATTCGTATCGAGAGGCCAAAGGTGCTCTGGATTTTGAATCGATCGAGTCTGAGGCTGTAGTTGAGGATGGTGAGATCAAAGGGTTGGTTTCCGTTGTGCCGAACTCAGCCCGCAAACTGATCGAAAATTTTATGGTCGCTGCGAATGTCGAAATGGCGGAGTTCCTCGAGGCCCGCGGCTCGGTCTCGCTGCGACGTATCGTCAGAACTCCGGCGCGTTGGGATGGCATCGTGCGAATTGCTAACGAATACAATGTTCACTTACCGGATACGCCCGACCAGCCCGCACTGGCGGCGTTTTTGGATAGCCGTCGAGCAGCTGATCCCGACCATTTTCCAGACCTTTCGCTCTCGATCATCAAACTCATCGGCAGCGGAGAGTACGTCGTGGAACGTCCCGGCGAGGACACCGGCGGACACTTTGGACTTGCGGTCCGCGATTATTCGCATTCGACGGCGCCGAACCGACGGTTTACCGACATCGTCGTCCAGCGACTCGTGAAAGCAGTAATTTCGGGAGAGCCGCCGCCGTACACCGACGACGAGCTCGAAGTGATCGCGACCCACTGCAACGACCAGGAAAGAGCCGCTCGCAAGGTAGAGCGGAAAATGCGTAAGGTGGTCGCGGCCACCGTCATGCAGCGTCACGTGGGTGAGAATTTTGACGCTATCGTCACCGGCATTACGCCGAGCGGGACATTCGCCCGCATCCTGCGGCCGCCGGTCGACGGCCGGATCGAGCAGGGCCAGCAAGGATTGAACGTAGGCCAAAAGATAGGTGTTCGGCTCTTGTCGGCCGATCCGCGGACGGGATTCATCGATTTTGCCGCACGACACTAAATAGACGTCGGTTTAATCTCGTTCGTAAATTGGCTAAGATAAGACCGAGGATATATAAAATGGCCGAAATAGAAGGCGAAAAAGAACAAAAACATAGCATCAAGGAAAGCATTACCGGGCTCGGGCAGAAGATAATCGGCGAGATCGAATCACTCGCCGGCGTTGTCAACGCGGATCCGCTCGCCCAGGCCGAAGGGGAATTCAACGTCGAGGTTGGCTCGGTCCGTGAAAGGCTGGAAGAGACGGTCGATGAGGGCGAAGGTCAGCGATGATGCCGGCAAAAAGTTCTGAAAGCTTTGTTCTGCCGCACCGCCTTCAGGGTCTGAGGCCGACGCTGATCCGCCAATTCTTTGAGCGGGCGTTGCCGGACAGCATCAATTTCGGCCTCGGCGAGCCCGATCTGCCTACGCCGCAATTCTTGCGCGACGAGTCGGCCCGCGTCGTACTCGAGGAGCAAAATGGCTACACGTCGCATCCCGGGCTTCCTGCTCTTCGGTTAAAGATCGCCGAACAGTATCCGCATCTCAGCCTGCCGATGTCCGGTGTCGTTGTGACCGTCGGTTCACAGGAAGCAATGACAGCGGCGTTTTTGTCGATCGTCGATCGGGGCGATGACGTGCTTCTGCCCAATCCGAGCTTTCCGGCCTATGACGCTTGCGTCAAGATCTCTGAAGGCAACCCAGTTTATTACCGCTTGCCGGCTGAAAAGGATTTCGGTTTCGACATCGACGAATTCAAACGTGCGATCACGCCGAAAACGAAGGCCGCGGTCGTTATCAGCCCTTCAAATCCAACGGGCAAGATACTTGCCGCAAGCGATTTCAAGCATATCGCAAACGCACTTGAAGGCACGGGCATATATTTGATAACGGATGAGATCTATAGCGATCTTTATTTTGGTGAGCGGCCGCATTCAGCGTCGGAGTATTACGACCGGACGGTGATCGTCAGCGGCCTCTCGAAAAGTCTGAGCATGACGGGCTGGCGAATGGGTTGGGCGGCAAGTAGCCGGCCGGAGATAATGGAAGCCATACAGATCCTGCACGGATTTTTGACTGTTTGTACGTCGACCATTACCCAAAAAGCATCGCTCCTCGGCTGGACGCCGCAAGCCGAGGCCGCCAAACAGAACGCTCGCGACGTCTATAAAAAACGCGGCGAATTCCTTGTTGATCTATTCGACAAAGAACTCGGCCTGCGGGCAACCAAGCCCGAGGGAGCATTTTACACCATGCTCGACGTTCGGAGCCTCGGCAATGATATCGAGATCGCCGAAAAGTGTCTGCAAAATCGCGTCGTTACAGTGCCGGGAGTTGCTTTTGGTTCAGAAGCTAAAGGTTTCTTACGGATATCGTTTTGTAATAGCGAAGAGAAAATGGCCGAAGGCGTTCGGCGGATGAAGGAAGCTCTAAGGGCGTAGCATGAAAAAATACAGAGTCGGAATTCTCGGTGCGACGGGAACAGTTGGGCAGCGATTTGCTCAGTTGCTCGAGGATCATCCGCAGTTCGAGATAACAGCGGTCGCGGCCTCGGACCGATCGGTGGGAAAGCCGTACTCAGAGGCGTGTGCGTGGAAGCTGCCGGGAACGGTTCCAGTGTCCGTACGGGACATTATTGTTGTACCGATCGAGCCGCCGCTTGATTGCGACTTTGTTTTTTCGAGCCTGCCCTCGTCGGTCGCCCGCGAAACGGAGTTAGAGTTTGCCCGAGCGGGATATCCGGTCATAAGCAATTCGTCGAGCTACAGAATGGACGAGGACGTGCCATTGCTGATCGCCGAGATCAATCACGAACATGTCGGCCTTATCCAAAAGCAGCGCGAGAAACGCGGCTTTACCTCGGGCTTCATCGTTACCAATCCCAACTGTGCCGTCGTCAGCTTCGCTCCACCGCTCGCGGCTCTTCACCGGCGATTTGGAATTGAATCGGTCGTCGTCACGACGATGCAGGCGATCTCCGGTGCCGGGTATCCCGGCGTCGCGTCGATGGATATCGCTGACAACGTATTTCCCTTCATCGCCGGCGAGGAGCCAAAAGTAGAGATCGAAGCTCAGAAGATACTTGGGACGTTTTCCGACAACACGGTACAGACCGCTGATTTTACCGTGTCTGCTCAATGCTTTCGAGTGAATGTCATCGATGGCCATACGGCGTCGGTGCGAGTTAACCTTAAAACGAAGGCAACGCTAGAGGATGTCGTTGACGCGATGCGCTCATTCCCGTCGCTCGGCCTTTACTCCTCGCCAAAGAATTTCATCGAGGTTACTGACGAACCTACACGGCCGCAGCCCAGGCTCGATCGCGATAATGGCAACGGCATGACCATCACCGTCGGACGCGTTTTCCCCGACAATATTTTTGACTACCGCTTTGTCAGTCTCAGCCACAATACAGTTCGCGGGGCTGCCGGTTCGGCGGTGTTGAATGCAGAACTGCTTGTTTCGAAAGGACTGCTCTAGCATGATCGAACGATACACATTGCCCGAAATGGGCGCCGTCTGGTCGCTCCATAATAAGTTTCAGAAATGGCTCGATGTGGAGATCGCCGTATGCGAAGTCCATGCCGAGGACGGAACGATCCCCGCTGACGCCTTAGCGGAGATCAAGGCTAAAGCGGCATTCACAGTCGAACGCATTAACGAGATCGAGAAAACCACCGATCACGACGTTATTGCCTTTACGACCAATCTTGCCGAGAACATTGGCCCGGCGTCGCGGTTCGTACATTACGGATTGACCTCGAGCGACGTGGTGGATACCGCCAACGCCCTGTTGCTTCGTGAGGCGTGTGACATATTGCTCGCCAAGGTCGAAGAGCTTCTGGCGGTGCTCAAACGGCGAGCGTACGAGTTTAAGGACACGCCGCAGATCGGGCGGACGCACGGAATACATGCGGAACCGACGTCGTTTGGGCTCGTTTGGGCTCTTTGGTATTCGGAAACTCTGCGAAATCGTGAACGGCTTGAAAAGGCCCGGGCCCAGGTCGCCGTCGGTAAGATCAGCGGGGCGGTCGGTGCCTTTGCCCATCTTGCACCTGACGTCGAAGAGCGCGTCTGCGCCAAGCTTGGCCTGCAAGCTGCGGACGTATCGACGCAGGTCATTCAGCGTGACCGCTATGCCGAGTATCTATGCACGCTTGCGATAACGGCATCTACGCTTGAGAAGATCGCACTGCAGGTAAGGCATTGGCAGCGGACGGAGGTCCGCGAGGCGCAGGAAAAATTCAAAGTCGGTCAAAAGGGCTCATCGGCGATGCCGCATAAGCGAAATCCGATTATGTCGGAACGGATCTGCGGGATGGCACGGGCCGTGCGTGCTAATTCGATCGTCGGTCTGGAGAACATCGCTTTATGGCACGAGCGTGACATTTCGCACTCATCCGCCGAGCGCATCGTGTTGCCGGATTCCAGTGCGACCATCGATTATATCCTCGCCAAAACTACGAGCCTTCTTGACACATTGATCGTGTACCCCGAAAATATGCTGAAAAATCTGGATCTTACGGGAGGTTTGATCTTCAGCGGCCAATTAATGCTCGCTTTAACGCAAGCTGGCGTGTCACGCGAGGAGGCTTATACCTGGACGCAACGAAATGCGATGAAAGTGTGGGACGATGGCGGAAACTATGCAGAACTCATAAATAAAGACGCGGACATCACTTCTAAGCTTTCGCCCGATGAGATCGCCCGCGTCTTTGACCTAAAACACTATCTACGCAACGTAGATCGCGTCTTTGAAAGAGTGTTTAGCCGTTAGCCCATTTGCTTGCCATATCGCCAATGATAGGAAGCTTGAAGTTGCCATTTCCATAGGCTTTCACCATCCCGATAACCATCAAGATCAGGAAACCGACGATTATAGCAAAGTAAAGCAAAGAAACCAGCAGGCCGATGGCGCTTGAGCCGGTTGCGGCCGCCATTGCCCCGCCGACGATGATGACTGCGAAAAGTACAACTATATATGCGCCGGTAAGCAGAAGCGACTGAAAGGCATGAAAGCGTACCGTGCTATTGGTCTTATCGGTTACGATGACGATGATACTGTAGATCAGGCTAATGGCGCATACCGGAAGGTAACAGAGCAGGGCTCCGACGTTTGTGTCTAAACCGAGTGCGGTTTTTCCTGCAGGGTTTTGCATAAATTTTAAGTGATCTCCTTTAACCGTTATATTTTGAAAAATTGCGAAAAATTGTGTGTGAGGGAAATTACGTGAAAATCTAACACAAGACGTTGATAAAGACAACATTTTGCGTCAGAATCTAAAATTTATTTTGGAGCAGTAAATGAAAGCAATCGTGTACG
>JBDTZO010000020.1:0-3635 GCA_040005135.1 Acidobacteriota bacterium
CCTAGATCGCAGGCCTCATGCTCCTCCCGAAGCCATGATCGCCGACGACAAGGGCGACGACTCAAAAGTCGGCATGGGAAAGTAATGTCAGAAGCACTTGCGTAAGTTTGTGGTTTCTAAATCAAACGGCTTCGTTTATCCAGAACGAAGCCTTTTTGCTTTTCAAATGAAAATATCCATCAACGTGATGACAAAGCTAATAAATTACTTTCGATGTTTGCATTAGGTAGCGTCTCAATGTTTAATTCGTCGATCACTCCTCTTCCCATCGCCTTTTGCAAAAATAAAGCCATTTCCTTTTTCGGAAGCGGTTTAGCAAAGAGGTATCCTTGACCATATTCGCATCCAAGCTTCTTTAGCGTTGCCGTTTGATCTGGCGTCTCTACGCCCTCCGCGATTGTTCGCATGTGCAAGGTGTCGCTCATTGTAATGATCGCTCTGGCGACAGCGGAGCCCTCTTTCGTTTGGCTTATCTTATCAACGAATGACTTATCAATTTTTAGAATATCAATCGGAAACTGCTGCAAGTAGCTTAATGAAGAATAACCCGTACCGAAATCATCTATCGCAAGACGCACGCCAAGCTCTTTGACTTTGCGCAATTTCGTCAACGAGATGTTGGTATTTTTCAGCATTGTGCTCTCTGTAATCTCCAAGACCAGTTTCGTGGGATCAAGTCCTGTAATGGCAAGTGTGTCGGCGATGATCTGTATCATTGACTCATCTTGAAACTGACCACTTGAAATATTAACAGTGACCGAGAGCGACGATTCGCAATCATATTGTATGTGCCATTTACGAGCCTGCTGACAAGCCTCTTCTAAAATCCATTTACCCAATGGAATAATAAGGCCATTCTCTTCAGCAATCGGGATGAAGTCGAGCGGTGCGATCAGACCGCGAACCGGATGACGCCAACGCGTTAGGGCTTCCACTCCCATTACTTTGCCTGAGTTTAGATCGACGATAGGTTGATAGTGAACTTCAAATTCTTCGGCGTCGATCGCCTTACGCATTTCGTCCTCAAGCTCGACACGTTTAACGATGGTCGAATGCATTTCTGTCTCGAACACGGCATAGCGATCCTTGCCTTCGCTTTTTGCCATGTACATCGCTACATCAGCGTTGCGCAGAAGAGCTTCGGGATCTTCGTTGCCATCCTCTGTCGTGGCGATTCCAATACTCGTTCCAATGGTGATCTCCTTGCCACCGACTAGGAATGAAGGCCGGAGAATATCCCTGATGCGTTCGGCAACCAAAGCTGCACCATCTGTGTCGGTGGTGTCTTCAACGAGCACTGCAAATTCGTCCCCGCCCAGACGAGCTGCCGTATCGCTGGTTCGTAGGCATGCTTGTAAACGCTGGGCGACCGAAACGAGCAGCTCATCCCCCGCCGCATGGCCTAATGTATCGTTAATATTCTTAAAATTATCAAGATCGAGAAAAAGTACGGCAACCGGGGAGTGTTTTCTATCCACACGGGTCAGTGCATGTTCAACGCGGTCTCTAAACAGTACCCTGTTTGCAAGACCGGTCAATGAATCGTGGAGTGCCTGCTGAGTCAACTGGCTCTCAAGCGTCTTTATATCGGTGATGTCATGGGCCATGCAGACGATTCCGTCGCTTATTCCGTCTGCATTTGTCATTAATGATGCTGAGAATAAGATCGACACATTTCTCTCATCTCTCAACGTGAGGTATGTTTCGACGCCGTTTACCGAAGACTTTTCGTGCAATTCTTTAATATCCTGCTCACTAAAAAATCCGCCGTCTTTTCTAAGGTCCTTGATCGAACTCCCGATCAGCTCCTCGTTGCTTAGGCCAGTCAGATCGAGCGTCGCTTGATTGACCCGAACGATATTCAGATCTATATCGAGTACGAAAAGAGCATCGCCTATCGAACTAATTATGTTTTCGGTAAAGGCTTTTGACGAAACTACAGCTTCATGGGAAGACCTAAGATTGATCGCCATACTTTCGAATGATGCAGCCAGATCGCCGATCTCATCGCTTGAACCACTTTCGACCGATATATCGAATTTGCCTGTGCCGACCGTGCGTACAGCGTCTCGCAGCTTTCCAAGTCTTTTGGCCATACGTTGGGCAATGTAAAACCCGGCCAGGAGCGCAGCGATAAAGCTCAGAGCGGTAGAAATTAGGGTTCCCTTTGTACCAAAGGCGACCGTTTCATTTACCTTTTGTTGTCCATTGATTTGCTCCGCCTTTTCTTTCTCAATGGCCGGATTAACGATTTTGAGAAATGTTGTTTCCTCACGCTCGAAGATTTGACTCTTGTCCATAAGGAGATTGCCATGAACATTGAGTTTAGTTAGAGCTATCATCTCTCCGCTAGTTTCGATAAGTCGAGCGCCGGAGGATCTGATATTTTCAACAGTGTCTTTTTCATCCGGAGCAACCAACTCTATATGACGTTGGTATTTGCCTAAGGCATTTTGAAAAGCCTCAACACCGTCCACCCGCAGCTGGATTTCCTCACGTTCTTTCGCGACCGATGTATCGTTGATATTGGTCTCTGCGTGTATCAGAAGATATTCATTGGTAGAGGAAACAATTTGGAGACCACCATTCTTAAGATCGTTAAGTGTCTCAACCAAGGTAGTAGGATCCTCGATCAACGTAGCGAAAACTGTGTTGATGCCGGAGTACGAACGCAATGTAAAAAAAGTAGTGACGCCGGCCAGCAATGCTACAACTAGAAATCCGAGGGTCAATTTATATTTGATCTTCATGGCTTTCATTATTTTTCTCTACTCGGCGGGTGGTCACGCGTACGCAAAACGAACTAACTACAAGATGCATAGGGCAATAAACGTGCCGCGATGTGAGATTGGCCGGATTTTCCAATGGCCTAAGCGTTTTTACAATTCGCAGAATTCCGACTGTATTCTGTCGTCGAGTTGTGAATTCACATTGTGTCCAAAAGAGAACACCTTGGACTCCGTATGGGGCAAAAAGGGCGATCCTCTGCACAACCATCCTTTTCAAAAGGACTGCCGCCGTTCGCTTCCCAGAAGATAGGGTCGGACCTGAGATCCTACGATCTTCACGCCGCCGCCGCCCTGTTTGCGGAACCGAGTTTGGACATGACTCGGGCTTGGATATTGTTTAAATTCGTTTTCGAAATAGTTATTACAATCCGCATGCCGGGGCGTTAGTTGCTTGATTCTTTAGTAGAGCAGGAGGAAATCAGGTGAATATCGTCAGATCCCGGACGCAGATCGCTCATTTTACCGCCGAAGCCGTTCGTTCAGAGATGAACGTCGGGTATGCGCGATCACGTTCAAGTTTTTCCAGTTGTCAGCAGTAACATTGCAGAAGTTGTCATTGGTTTGCTCACCACTAGCTGAAGCTAGTGGCAACTTATAGATCGATCGGCGTCATAATTCAGCCGCTTTGATCGACCAACTCTCTCCATCTCGATGAATCTAAAGCTAGCTGCCGAAGCTCCAAACGCTCGGTTTCGCCGCTGGTCGATCCCAAACCGTGCAGCCGTTATGCCTGGGATTCGAGATGCTCGAGTTCGGCGGCGACCGTTCAGAAGATTCTGCCTTGGTCGTCGTGCATTTTTTGATGGCCGCGAACTTTTCGTTTAGCTCCTGGTCGTTCTCGGGCGG
>JBDTZO010000211.1:0-3628 GCA_040005135.1 Acidobacteriota bacterium
AAATATCCCGTTTTTAGCGGACGGCTTTCAGAATCGGGCAATTGCGAACATGAATACAAATAACCTAGCTCAAGCACTCAAGGACGCCACCCGATCAATAGATCTTGATCCGGACGTCTCCGGACGATATAGCGTTCGGGCGTCCGTGTATCGAAAACTTGGCAAGATCGCTTTAGCGGAAGCGGATGAAGCTACCGTCGCAAGATTGAGAAAATAGACTTGAAGGAAAGGAATGCGTAAAGCAACTATCGGAACCCTGCCGATGACGGACCCGCACATCCGCGGACAATATAAAGCCCGCCGACTCCTCACAAATCGGCGGGCTGTCCCATTGCTGGGGGGTGGAGCGAGTTATTAACGACGTCTCCCACACCGTCGAAAACCGCTCGCTCCGATTGGAGAATGACCTGGCGGTCACCCTCCGACTACAAATTACCAGAAAGAATGTCTAAGCGCCACAGCGGAACTAGGAATTGACAATACTTTGCTATGTGCGATGGCACACATTGTGAATTAATGCTCGAACAAACCCTCGTTGGCATCGTTTCAGCTTTCCAATCGAACTTTGCGTTTCGCGGAACGAGGCAGAGACAGGCCCAATTGACCCGTTGTTCTTCGAATTTCGACGAGTTTTAAGAAATATTTGCTCTAACGTTCGGCATGTGTCGGGAATGCGTTGCGGCTTTTTGGGGGTAGCGTCGTCCCCTGTTCCGACATGAACATCCAAACAATGTAGCCCGCCAACAATACATGAAGGCGGGCTATCATCTTCAGCAAAAGGTCTTTTTCCCGCTTAGCCGTTGGGGCCCTGGATCTCGGTGACGCTTTGCGGAGACAGTGTAAGCACGTTGTCGCCTGCAATGATCGATACCGGCGAATTCCATAGCGAGAATCCACGGCCCACCTTAGTTATCCCGAAAAGATAATAGCTCTTCGGCTCGACCCCGCTGACCGATGCCTTGCCTGAGGCATCTGTCTGACCCGCATATTTGACGTGCCGCTTAATGATGCCCATTGCGTTTCGTGAAAAGTCGCCATACTTATCAGGGTATATGAGCGACAGCCCAAGGCTCCCCGACAACGTCTGTCCTTCGATCGGCTGTACGCCGGCGGCGCTGAGTATTGATTCGACGTCGTCGTCGAGTAGATAAAACCGTTCGTTCCGTACCGCCTGAGTTCCCGTCCGCGTTATTACCTTGGCTTCTATATTGACCTGGCCCTTGGTGGGCGGCTCAGCCACTGTCGTCATCGTTCCCGGAACAGTGGTCTGTGAACTTGGTGCAGATGTTTGGACGGGAGGTGGGACTGTTACGGTCGATGGGCCAACCGGATTTATGGTCGTCGTCTCTCCGGGTATAGAGGTACGAGCGACGTCGTTTCGCGAGTTGGCGGCATTAGCCGTGATCCGCACATTTGTCGTATCGGGCTCGCTCCTACCCCAAACCATGTACATAACTCCGATAAGGATCAGAGCTAGCAGCCCGATAGGAATGAATGCCCAATTCGGAAATCCCTCCTCAGGCGGCGTAGTATCCGTTACGACTACCTTCCGTTCCACGACATGCTGCGGATTGATCGGACGGGCACAATGAGGACAGGCGGCTGCGGTGGTCGAAACCTCTTGGCCGCATTCAGGACAATTGATAAGTGACATATTTCATTCCGTGGAGTCAGTAACATCGATCAAAGGATCGACAAGCTCCTTGTTGCGTGATACCTGGAGGTTGTTGGCTCAGGACGTCTGGTCAGTCGGCGGATCGCCGAAACTAGGTTGCTGGTTCCGTCCGACTTAAGAATGTAGGCATTGGCACCCGAGTTTGTCGCAGCTTCATGATCAGAATCACGATAAACCGATGCATAAATAAGTAACGGCGTAGAACCGTCCCGTTCGCGAATTTTCCGGCATAGGCGATCGCCAGTCATATCGTAAAGGCCATATTCCGAGATCAAGAGGTCAAATTTCTGAGCTTCGGCCAGTTCAAGCGCTTGTTTGCCAGTGATCGCAAAGGTGCATACGAATTCCGCGCTCCTCTCGTTAAAAACGGCTCGGATAGAATCGCAGAATTCGGGGTCGCTGCCGACATATAAGATCCGAGTGTTAGAAGCCGTCATGTAATTACCCTCGATGATTGGATACGCCCCAATTTATGAGCGCTGCCGCCCTGCATTTTGAGGTTATATGGTTTCCGTTTCGGGCTATGTACGGAAGACAACATTGCAGCTTGAAATTGGGTGAAAAAAAGCGGGCCGTCGACCGGCCCGCCTATGATTCTCCAAATATTAACGACTATTGATTTCGAACGGACGGCCCCGTCGATGTTATATCGAATGTCGAGCCTGTTCCGAGTTCTATTCGGTCGCGACCAGTGACCAGGACAGATCCTGCTCCGGCTCCGGCTCCGACGCCGGCACCGATCGCCGCTCCTTCACCGCCGCCGGCGACAGCGCCGATGATCGCACCGATCACTGCCCCGATCCCGGCTCGGGTCACGGTCTTGGTGGTCTGATTGCTGTCGCGAACTTGGCCTTCATTGTTAACAGTCACGCTGTCGCCATTAGCCGCGGTCACCGAATTAATGATGCCGGCAAACTGATACGTCCGGCCGTTCATTGTTATAGTGTCGAAGTCGAGTGAAATATTCGCACGTCCCGAGACGCGGCCCGAATTGGCGGCCTGCGAAACACGTCCCTCGATCACCGCACCGTTGTATTGGCCAGGCGCCACGACGTCCATTGCAAAGCGGTCACCGGTCTGCGATGCCGCTGTACTGACAGCACCTCGAAGCCTGGCGGTGATCCGCGTGCCGTTCGGAATGTAGAAATCTCCGACGCCAATTGGTCCGCTGCCGACATTCGTCCCAGTATTGACCGTCGACCACTGCGCTACGTTGCTGACGCGTTCGTAGACACTTGAAACCGTTACATCCTGGTTTTGGTTCTCGATGAAGATACGCCGCGAGACATAAAGCCGTCCATTTTCTCCGGGCTTAAAGGTCACATAGAAATCGTTGGTTCGGTCACCGACATAGCTGATCGAGAGTCCGGTGTTGTCGACCGCGGCCGTCGTGTTTACTGTCCGTCCGCGTGCATTAGTCTCCGACTTTGCTACGCCGTCAGCGTCAAATGAGACTTGCGGCACCGTCGACGACGCAAGTTCTACGCTCCGCCCAACCACTTGGAGAGCGATCATATCAGGTGAGGTCAGGCGACGCTCCAGGGTTCGGCTGATGCGATCCCTCTGGTCGGAAGTGTATTTGCGAGTAGCGTTGTTGATGACGTTTGGCAGGTTGTCACTCATGCTCGCATTCAGCCGGTAAGTGCCCGTTAGGCGAGCATCAATTCGTTCTGTTGGATAATTATTCCCCCGGTCAGTCGGCAGCTGCTGATTCCAATTCCAGCTCACACGATAGTATTTCGCAAGCAAATTCAGGTCTGAGCGGATCGAGGCCCACTGTGTTGTCGCTGCCCGATTCATGCGGCTCTGGGCCATAAAACGGTCGATATTGAGACCTCGGTTCAGTACCTCGGTGGCATCCGCAGTCGTCGAACTCCGTCCATTGAATGATTGCTTGAGCCGGTCGGTCGCGTTTTCGAAATCGCGGACATAGGCGTTTATCGAATCCTCCCT
>JBDTZO010000125.1:0-37212 GCA_040005135.1 Acidobacteriota bacterium
AGGTGCGATCTGCCCACCAAGAGTCCAGAGGCTCCCCTTCACAACCTTGGTGGTCATCCCGGCGGTCGAGCGCGGTTCGGGCGGTGTAGCGGTCGGGCTTGCTGTCAGGTCGGGTGTCACTGGGAGAAGTCTAACTTTTGAAGGTGTGAGGTATCAAACGGTTTTCCATTAGTTGAGCGACATTCGCTTTTCGGCCGGTTAAGAAACTGTCGGGGCAGATCACCTCGTTGCCCTCGGCGAGGAGGCGTTCGGAGAGGTGCGAGCCGATGAATCCGGCTCCGCCGGTGACGAGTATTCTCAATGCGTTCATATCTCTCTCGATCTGTGGGCGATCGCCGCCGGCTGCGGGTTTCGGACGACAAACAAAGATTGAAGTTTATTTGTAACCGCCAGCAGTGTCAATGGCTTCGCTAAATGGTGGGTCGCGGAATAGTAGTTCGGGAACAGAATATAGCCAATGCTAAATATGAAAACCGAGATCGCCGACCGCCAGCCGAGCAGTTTTCGTCACTTGGGATCTCGGGGATCTGAGATCCGAAGTTTGGGAGCTGCAATTTGGAATTCGAATGCTGAGATCTGAGATATTGGACCTCGATCCTGGCTTCCGGCCTCTGAATTTTATCTTCGAAATTCTAACTTCCAGATCCTCATTTTCACCCTTCGATTTCCGCCTTCGGATCACTGTACCAAAACCGGGTATTGACTGTACCAAAGTCGGGAAATTGCTGTCACAGTGACCCTGATTTACTGTCCCAAAGTGGGGTAGTTTCATAGGGTCAGTCACAGTGAATGCCCGTAAAGCATTGTTATTGCTGCATTTAGTTCAAAATGTGGTACGTACCACATATGAAACACTACTCCATTTCCGCAAAACAGCTCCTGGACACAGTTGGTAACCGCCCGGCAGCGGTTCGATCGCGTCGGGATCGACCGCACTTTACCCCCCAAAACAACCTGCTTGCTTTTTTTCCACAGGTGCGCTAATCTCATAGTTTGACAATTCCGTATCTCATACACCGACGGTAAACTCGCTTATATGTTTAAGCGAAATGGATAGTTCGAGACGCGGTTCGTTTATAACCGATAGAAGCGGTTCCCTTAATTGGTGAACCCTCGAACGTAGGTTCCTTCCTTGCCACCGTTACACTGAAGATCACTCCACGTTAGTAACTTCTTATTACATCCTAGAGAGTTTTGAGTCTCCAACTTTTTTGTTGGATACCCGTCTGTTTACCGGCATCGCCGGCCATAGACGAAATGAACGTGTATAAATACGTCCTCAGAACAGGTCTCTAGTCGATATAGAGATTTTTTTACAATAAATGACTTTTAGCGAATTAGGCTTGCAGCCGTTCTTGACGGACAAATGCGAGCAGTTGGGTTACACCGAGCCTACACCCATTCAAAAGCAGGCAATTCCCGTTCTTTTACAGGGCGGAGACATCATCGCTTGTGCCGAGACCGGCACCGGCAAAACGGCGGCATTTTTGCTGCCCATCCTGCAGCAGCTTGCTGCCAACAAAAATAAGCCGGGAACCAAGGTTCTCGTGCTGTCACCGACCCGCGAGCTGGCCAATCAGACCGAGGCCGCTTGTAAGCAGTTTGCCCCGAAGGGCATCACGTGCTGCGCGATCATCGGCGGTGCCGGCTATAAACGCCAGATCGAAGACCTTCGCCGCGGTGCAAACATCATTATCGCGACGCCCGGACGCCTCATGGATTTCATGGAGCAGGGCATGATCGATTTTCGCGGCCTGACGACGCTCGTCCTTGATGAGGCCGATCGTATGCTAGATATGGGCTTTTTGCCCTCGATCAAGCGTATCGTCAAGGCTGTACCGGCAACGCGCCAAACGCTCTTTTTCTCAGCGACAATGTCGCCCGAGATCGAGCATATCGCATATGCAATGCTCAAGGACCCGACCTTTATCGAGGTCAGCATCCGCGGCAAGGCAGCCGGACTGATCGAGCAGACGGCTTATCCCGTCGCTCAGCAGTTCAAAATGCCGCTCTTGCTGGACCTGCTCGATAAAGAGGATTTTGACCGCGTTCTGGTTTTCACACGCACTAAGCGTGGTGCCGACCGCATCGCTCATATCCTTGAAAAGCGTTCGCATAAATCGAACCGCATTCACGGCGACCGTTCACAGTCGCAGCGTGAGGCAGCTCTCAAGAGCTTTAAGAACGGCCACACAAACGTGCTGGTCGCGACCGACGTTGCAGCACGCGGCATCGATATCGATTCGGTTTCGCACGTCATCAACTACGACATCCCCGAGGCGCCCGAGGATTACGTTCACCGAATCGGCCGTACTGGCCGTGCAGGTAATAAGGGAAAAGCGATCACGCTGTTTACCATTGCCGAAGAGCACTCGATGCGATCCATCGAGCGCCTGACCGGCGAGAGGGTAGAACGTGTGCTGCTGCCTGATTTTGGCGGCCATTCGGCGCCGGCGGCAGTCGCGCCGGGCAAGAAAATGGGAGCACCGGTCCGTAAGAGCTTTCGCTCGTTCGGCCCGAGGCGCGGCAGGTAATCGGCTTAGGTAGTCAGTCAAGGTAAGAATTATGAAAAAAGAAGCTTTTGCAGTCGGCGATTCGATCGAAATGATGTGTTCGGCATGCGATCTGGAACAGAACCACAAGGTCCAGACCGTCACCAAACAGGGAAAGGTCACCAAGGCATCGTGCGAAGCGTGCGAGACCGTCTCAACCTATACTCGCGGCGTGAAAACGTCGGTGGCTATGGGCAGCGGCAAGAACGCATCGCCCTATGACCGCGGCCGCAAATACCGCAAGGGACAGGCGATGACCCACGACAAGTTTGGCCGCGGCGAAGTTACCGCTGTCATCGAACCGCAAAAGATCGACGTTCTATTCGGCGACCAGACCCGCCGCCTGATCCACGCTCAGGCGTAAGCTCAGCGGGGAGGCGAAACTACATAAAGGCCATACGGAGACCGCGTGGTTCCCGAATGGCCTTTTTCTGTGTAAGACGCGGATTGTGATCAGCGGTCGGCAATAAGCGATATGAAATAAGTGGTTCGCAAAATGAGCGATCGATCAGTCGCGATTTGCGAACGAGTTTTCGATTCCAAAAAACTCGCGCTTTCGTGCTGATCGCCAACAACTAGTGACCGACAGCTGAGCACTTGCTGCTTCCTGCATACAAATTCATTCTTCTTGCTTCTCACATCTAACTTCTAGCTTTATACTAAGCTCATGTCCTACAGTTCGCACGTCGTTTCACCGGAGCTTAGGACCAGGTTCCTTCGATTTCGCGAGGTTTACGTTGCCACCGAAGAGCGTTTGACCGAAGAAGATGCACAGGCCGCCGTCATCGCCCGCACCGTCTGGATCGAAGCCATGGCCGCCGTCCCGCTCACCCGGGACGAGCTCAAGGTCTACAAATTCCTCACCGCCATGCACAGCGTCAACGGCGGGGAACTTTTCGGCAACGACTAATTTACCGGTAAGCGATGAGGAATAGGCCGTCAGCAAATCAGCCTTGCAGGATGTCCGTAGCCAGAACTTAAGTAACGACACGAGGCAGCACCCAAATTACTTCGTCGGCCGTCCGCCTGCCAACATCCAGATCACTTCCCGCAACTATCTTCAATTCCTCGATTCCCCCGCCTTGATCATCACCAGTAGCATCTTGAATCTGCTTACTGCATCGACGGCGTGAGGCACATTCGCCGGCAGCACGATCGAATCGCCCGACGCAAGCTCATATCTCACGCCGGCGACCGTAATGCCCGCATCGCCCTCCACCACTTCGACAAAGGCGTCGAACGGTGCCTTATGTTCGCTTAACCCCTCGCCCGCGTCGAACGCGAACAGGGTGATCGTTCCGCCGCTGTTCTTCAACAAAACGCGGCTGATCACCGATTTGTCCTGAAACCCCAAAGCAGTTCCTAAATTCACCACCGACGTCGCCTCTTCCGTTTTTTCACTCATTGATTGATCATCTCCTTCGGCCGTGCCAAATACATTCCGGTAAACAGCCCGCCTGCTTCCATTATACCGATGATCGATAATAGTATCGGTGTCTCAGCGCACGGACGCCCGGCACACATTCGGGTCTTTCCGATAGCCGTATCTAGGACTTCCGTGTTGGCGATCGAGTCGCCGCGCTGCCTTCGGTTTACCTAAATTGATCGCCCGTGTGAACCAAGACCCGTCTTTGGTAATTTGATTTTAGGACATTATCTATCGGGCGGTTAATTTCATCTTCGAGCTAGCGAGACGTGCGCTCCGGTGTGTCGGCAGGGTAGAATGTAGCGATCGACTAATCGGTCGTCACCGTCCTAGGACGCGAGCGGCCCGTCTTTTTCGAGCTAATATAGTTTTATGAACGCAGCTTTGCCGCAAGAGATGCAGCAGCACACATACGCCATCATGCACGAGGTCGAGGACTCGCACTGGTGGTTCGTGGGCCGTCGGGCTATCCTTGAATCGTTTCTCGGAACGATCGTCCCAAACCTCAAGGCCGAAGGCCTAAGTCGAAAAATTCTGGACGTTGGCTGCGGCACGGGAGCGAATATCGAGATGCTGTCGGCCTATGGCGAGGCCGAGGGCGTCGACGTCTCGGACGACGCACTGGAATTTTGCCGCAAAAAGGGACTGAAGGTCCAAAAAGGCCTCGCCGAAACGCTGCCGTATTCAGATGAGGCGTTTGACCTTACGACCGCACTGGACGTGGTCGAGCATCTTGACGACGACATTGCAGGCCTCAGGGAAATGTTTCGTGTTACAAAGAGGGGCGGTTATTCGTTGATCTTTGTGCCTGCGTTCATGTGGCTCTGGGGCGTGCAAGACGACATCTCAAATCACCGTATTCGCTACACGAAACAGCAGATCGCTGACCGCCTCAAGACCGCTGGTTACGAGATCGAGCGTGCAACATACGCTAACTGGACATTTTTCGCTCCCATCCTTGGCGGCCGCCTGGCCATGAAACTTACCGGGATCAAACCCGAATCCGAGAACAACATCAACGTTTCGGCTCTAAACGGGATATTCGGCAAACTATTCGCGTCAGAGCGATTATGGCTGCGAAATTTCAACTTTCCGTTCGGCGTCTCGATCGTCGTCGTAGCTCGCAAACCCCCTGAATAGACTGGTCGCTATCATTCAACTTTTACGCTTTCGATAGTTCGCCGTCGTGTTCAAGCGTCCGCGAAATGCGGTCGAGATTCAGACTGCGGGCCGACGCGCTGAATATTTCGTGATATGTACCGCCGCGGGCGTATAGCTCATCATGAGTCCCGATCTCGACGACCCGGCCTTCTTTCAAAACGTAAATCAGGTCCGAATCGATTATCTGCGAAATACTGTGCGAGATCGTAACGACCGTACGATCCTCTTTGATCGCGTCGAGGCTCGTTTTGATCTGCTCGGTCGCGATGGCGTCGAGACTGGCAGTCGGTTCATCGAGAAATATTACTGGCGGATCCTTGAGAAAAAGACGAGCGATCGCGATCCGCTGCTGCTGGCCGCCGGACAGCGACTGGGCTTCAGAACCATAGCCCATCGGCAGATTTTGGACCTGATCGTCGAGCGACGCTTTTTTCGAGGCGGTCACAACCTCGTCAAACGTCGCCCGCATGTAGCCGTAACGGATGTTCTCCTCAATAGTGCCGCGAAAGATGTGATTTTTCTGCAGCACCAACCCAATGCGGCGGCGAAGCAGGTGCGTGTCGTATTCGAGCAGATTGCGACCGTCGAGGAAAATGCTGCCGGTCGTCGGCGCGTAGAATTTGCAAAGCAGATTAAGCAGCGTCGATTTGCCCGCACCGGAAAGGCCCACGAACGCGACCGTTCTTCCCGCCGGGATGGTCATATTCACGTCGTAAAGCGCCTGAGTTCCGTTAGGGTATGTGAAGTTGACGCTGCGGAGTTCGAATTCGCCTTTGAGACCATCGACGGTCAGCGCACCGCTCTCCTCGATAGCGTCGTCCGCGTCAAGAATTTCGAAAAAGCCCTCGGCGTAGGTCATCGCTTCGTTCATCTGATCGTATATTCGGTGAAGCTGACGGATCGGCGCCGATACGTTATTGAACAGCAAAATATGGAACATTATCGCGCCGATAGTCATCTGCTGATCGAGCACGAGATACGCCGTCAAAATGATTATCAACACGACGCCGACCTGCTCGATAAAAGTCTTTAGGGCGTCGAATGTGTAATTGGTCTTGCGCTGTTTGAGCTGAGATTGGACCAGATCTTGCTGAAGATCGTATTGCTTATCGCGTTCGTATTCCTCACGAACAAAGGATTTGATAACGATGATCGACTCAATAATGTTGAAAAGGCCGTTCGTTTTTTGTTCGCGCAGGGCCCGCACGCCGCGGCGAACACCCTTGAGCAGCGACGCCTGTCGCCAGCTCAATATAAAGTAGACCGGCATTATCAACGACGCGACCAGCCCAACATAAAAATTGGCCGAAAACATCAAAACAAGCGCCAGAACTGCGTTTGCGAACAGCGGCAATAGGTCGATAAAAATGTTCTGGACAAAGCCGGTCAGGCTCTCGACGCCGCGATCTATCCGCGTCTGCAACTTACCGGTCGCATTGTCATCGACCGCGAAATAAGCGTATCGATATGACAAGATCCGCTCAACCGCATGCTGCGCGAGCGAGCTCGACAGACGCACACGCAGATTCTCACCGATCATGCTTTGGCCATATTTTACGGCGATATTGATTAATTCTTTGGCAAAAAGCGCGGCCGAGATTTCGATTAGTAAGGTGGTCGTGTCGCGAGCCGCAACGCCCTCTTTGAGAAGCCGCTCGACGGTATCGACTGTGTAACGGAGAACGAGCGGATTTACCTGCGCGGCCAACGCCCCGAGCATTGTTAACAGCAGCGAAGCTATCACGAGGCCGCGGAACGGGCGGACGAAGGGCACAAGCCTCCTGATGATCTGCCAGATGTTCACAGTTTCGATTTAAGCACAGCGTCGATGCGGTTGCACAGACGGACGTTCGGCGACTCAAGTTGAAAATGCCCTTCCAAGCTGTATTTTCCGTGCGGAAAGGTCTACATTATTTAGTTCGCTGGTATGTTAGAAATGGCACGAAGTTCACCCAAGATAAACGAAGCAGGTCCAGAGCTTTCGCTCTTTCTGCCGGTCCTCGATGAGGAAGACAATCTCCGGCCGATGCACGCGAAGATCCGTGCGGCACTCGACGCCTTAGGGAAAACGGCAGAGGTCATTTACGTAGACGACGGGTCGACCGACAAATCGCTCAGCGTGCTCCGCGATATTGCGGCAGAGGACGACCGCGTCCGCGTTATTTCGCTTCGGCGGAATTATGGCCAAACAGCGGCAATGTCAGCGGGGATCGATGCCGCAAAGGGTGCGATCCTGATCCCGATGGACGCCGATCTGCAGAACGATCCGGCCGATATCAAACGGCTGCTCGATAAACTAGACGAGGGTTACGATGTCGTTTCCGGCTGGCGAAAGAATCGTCAGGACAAGCTCATCTCGCGAAAGCTGCCGTCAAGGATCGCGAACAAGATCATCTCGTGGATCGGCGGAGTTCCGCTCCACGATTACGGCTGCTCGCTCAAGGCGTATAGACGCGATGTAATTCAAGACGTACGGCTATATGGCGAGATGCATCGGTTTATTCCGATCTATGCCTCATGGGCTGGCGCACGCGTGACCGAGATACCCGTCGATCACCATGCTCGTACAATGGGCAAATCAAAATACGGGATATCGCGTACGGTAAAAGTCGTTTTCGACCTGATCACCATCAAATTCATGGCCGAGTATCACACAAAACCGCTGTATGTTTTCGGCGGTTTTGGAATGATAGCTTTCGGCATTTCAGTAGTCGCCGGAATTTGGGCGATCGTCCTCAAAATTTACGGAACATCGTTTATTTTGACACCGCTACCGATCATCGCCGTCGTCATGCTCGCGATCTCGGTGCAATTTTTTCTGATGGGCCTGCTCGCGGAGCTGCTAGTTCGGACGTATCACGAGTCGCAGGACAAAGCGATCTATGCCGTTCGCGAGAAGATCGGCTTCTAATAATGGACCCGCTCTTGTACAGAAAATGTGTGGAATCACGGGTTGGATAAACCTTAAACAATCAACGAGCCCTAACGGATCGGATGAGGCTGTCCTTCACGGTATGTGCGAGACGATAGTGCATCGAGGCCCCAATTCAGAGGGCATCTGGATAGACAAGGGTGTAGCGTTAGGGATGCGGCGGCTGTCGGTCATCGATCTCAAAACCGGCGATCAGCCAGTATTTAGCGAGGACAAGACGGTCATCGTGATGATGAACGGCGAGCTTTATAACTACCGCGAAGTTCGAGCGGAACTGGAAAAAAAGGGCCACAAGTTTGTTACCAAATCGGATACGGAGATATTGCCGCATCTTTACGAAGAGTACGGCGAAGATCTGGTCGATCACCTCAACGGGATGTTCGCATTCTCGCTGTGGGATTCGCGTCGAAAGCGGCTGATCCTCGCCCGCGACAGGTTCGGTGAAAAGCCGCTTTATTACGGCGTCTTTGACGGCAAACTGCTCTGGGCGTCCGAGGCGAAAGCCCTGCTCGCTCATCCGTCAGTAAGACCCGAGCTCAACCTTGACGCGCTTCGCCAGTACCTTTCGTACGACTACGTTCCGGCGCCAAACTCGATCTATAAAGGCATCTCAAAACTGCCCGCCGCTCACCTGCTGATAGTCGAAAACGGCGTCGTCAAAACACGGCGTTACTGGAACCAGACATTTGAAAAGAATAGCAATGCAAGTTCGATCGAGACCGCAGCGTCCGAGCTTAAGGATCTGCTTTCCGATGCCGTTCGAATGCGGCTTGTCGCGGATGTTCCTCTCGGTATTTTGCTCTCCGGCGGGATCGATTCGTCCACCGTCGCTGCTTTCGCGGTTCAACACGCGACTGAGCGGGTAAAGACGTTTTCAATTGGTTTTGAAGAAGACTCATTCGACGAATCAAAGTACGCCCGAATGGTGGCAAAGCACCTAAACACGGAGCATTACGAGGAAAAGCTAAGTGCCACAACCGCCGGCGACCTGATAAGCGAGATCGGCACTTGGCTTGATGAACCTCTTTCGGACGGATCGCTGATACCGACGTTTTTACTTTCGCAGTTTGTCCGCCGGCACGTGACCGTCGCCCTTGGGGGCGACGGCGGCGACGAGATCTTCGCGGGTTACCCAATGTATCGCGCCCATCAGGTGGCAAGGACGTATTCTTCGATACCGCGATTTCTGCGCTCGGGCTTTATCGAGCCGGTTGTAAAGAGCTTGCCGGTTTCGACAAAGAATTTGTCGTTCGACTATAAAGCAAAACGCTTTGTCCGGGCGGCAAATTTCGATACGGTAAAACGCCATCATTCGTGGTTCGGTTCATTTTCAACAGACGAACAGGAACACTTGCTCTTGCCTGAGATACTTGCGTCAACCGACGGCGACATCTATCGAGCACCGCGCGAAATGCTGGCACTCTGTGACGCCGCAGACGAGATCGAGCAGATGCAATTTCTCGACATGAATTTTTACATGGCCGAGGACATCCTGACGAAGGTGGACCGCGCCGCAATGGCCGTCAGCCTGGAGACTCGTGCTCCGTTTCTAGATCCTCGCGTGGCCGAGTTTGCCGCCGGCCTCCCGCTTTCGTACAAACTTAAGGGCAGCAACGGAAAATACATACTCAAACGGGCTGTCGAGAACCTATTGCCCAAAGCTATCATTGATCGTCCGAAAAAAGGATTTGGCATACCGATCGCCGAGTGGCTAAAGGGCCGCCTAAATCCGCTAATGCACCACCTGCTTGAGCCTGAGCGATTATCATCGCAAGGGCTCTTCGAGCCGTCATTTGTCGCTCGCCTCATCCGCGAACATGAAAATGGCCGGGCATCGCACCACAAACAAATTTGGACTCTACTCGTTTTTCAGCTCTGGTACGACAACTTCTTGAAACGAGGCTGATTCTGGAAACCATCTAAATCGCCGCTGCCCTCCTTCGGCATCTTCCGTGAATTCGCGTATCATCAGAAATATGGCAAATCTTTACCCCGAGATCGAACCCTTTGACTCAGGCATGCTTGCCGTGTCCGAGCTTCATACCATTTACTACGAACGAGTGGGCAATCCGGAAGGAATTCCCGTCGTGTTCCTCCACGGCGGACCCGGCGGTGGCCTGATCCCAATGTACCGACAGTATTTCGACCCTGCGTTCTATCACGTGATCCTCTTCGATCAGCGCGGTTCAGGCAGATCGACTCCGCACGCCGAAGTCCGCGAAAATACTACGTGGGAATTGATCAAGGACATCGAAACATTGCGGGTCAAATTCGACGTCGAAAAATGGTATGTTTTCGGCGGTTCGTGGGGCAGCACTCTTAGCTTGGCATATGCGGTAACACATCCCGACCGCTGTCTCGGACTCATACTGCGTGGTATTTTCCTGACGCGGAAAAAGGAGCTCGATTGGTTTTATCAGTATGGGGCTTCTGAGATCTTTCCCGATTTTTGGGAACGATACCGCGACGAGATCCCAGAGGCGGAACGCGGCGATTTCATCAAGGCATATCACACTCGCCTGTTCAGCGACGACGAAGAAGTTCGCCTTTCGGCGGCTCGTGCCTGGAGCGTTTGGGAAGGTTCGACCTCTAAACTCTATCCCGACAAAGATCTGATGGACCACTGGGAAGGCGCTCACGAGGCACTGAGTCTGGCACGCATCGAATGCCATTATTTCATCAACAACTCGTTCTTTCCGACCGAAAGTTACCTGCTCGATAACGTGGATAAGATCCGCCATATTCCGACCGTGATCGTTCAGGGCCGTTATGACGTTGTTTGTCCGATCACTTCGGCGTGGGACCTCCATCGGGCGATGCCGGAGGCGGATCTCGTGATCGTTCCCGATGCCGGCCATTCGGTTTCAGAAAAGGGAAATACATCGGCCCTAGTCGACGCAATGAACACATTTAAGGCACTCGGCCGTCGATAATTTGGTTTTTGCGTGATTGTATCGCAGTTTAGCGGTATTATTGACTTGTTCCTTTACGATTCGGGCATATCTCGATCAACTTTCGGCACAACATATAAATTGGAAGTGAACATATGAATTTTGGCACAACGGAGATCCTGCTCATCGTCGCGGTCTTGTTCCTGCTGTTTGGGGCGTCGCGACTGCCGCAACTTGCAAAATCGATTGGACAGTCACGCAAAGCGTTTAAGGACGGCATGCGTGAGGCCGACGAGCAATCGGCGACCGAGCGTAAGAGCATTACCGCAAATCCGGCCGCACCTCAGATCTCTCAAATGAGCGACGAGCAGATCCTCGAGGAAATGCGGCGTAGGAATGAAGCAAAATCGACCACCGGTGCCTGACACGCATCTAATATCCGGTGTACATCGATCGTCGATATCCAAATGAGACTTTACAAGGTCGCTTGAAGTAGGTAGACATGCAGTTTAACTTCATATTATTTATGTTTGACAGCCCGGTGCAGATCGCCATGGTGGTCGGGGTCATCGTGCTTCTTTTCGGAGGGAGCAAGCTCCCTCAACTCGCCCGATCGATCGGCCAGTCGAGCAAGGCTTTTAAGGAAGGCCTCCGCGAAGCGGAAGACGATCCCCTTCCTAGCCCTTCAGATGCAGTGATAGCGAGTCCGACCGCTCAGCCAGCTCTTTCCACAATGAGCGACGAAGCCCTGATGGAAGAAATGCGTCGACGCGTCGGTTCTAAACCCACCGACTAATTTTAGCGCTTAGCCTTTTTCTGCAGTCAGCAACGTAACCTTGACGGTAAACCGGAACGGCAATGCACCGTCCTCGGTATCGATCAGGTGGGCAAGCTGCTTTGTGACCCTATCTTTTTCGCTCTCATCGAGCGTCGCGAGCCAGGCCGGCATCAGAAAGTCTGTAACGAGCGGTGCGGTGACAAACTCCTCTCCGCTCTCATATTCGAAAAGCTCGGTGGACATCTGTGTATTAATATTGACCATTCCCTCACGGCGAGCGATCTCCTCGACGCGGGAAACCGTCGGGATCTCCGCGATGAGTCGTTCGATCTCCGCTGCATAGCCGTCGATCTCTTCGGTAAACAGGACTTCCCACATCAGCGAGAATACCTCGCCGAAGCTGCCTGCGGACGGCAGATAGATCGCGATGTCTCCGCCTGTCCGCGCGACGCGGACCGTATGCTCAATAAACTCTTCCACCTCGGACGGCGGCAGCATACTCGCGTCGGCAAGCACCGCGTCGAAGGCATCATCCTCAAACCTCAGTACCGAAAAATCGACGTCTGAGCTGACGGCCGCCGACTTATCACGGGCAATTCTGAGCAAGTCTTCGTTCTCGCAGCACGCAAATACGGCCGTTTTATTTCCGAAACGTTCAAATACAGCCATCGCGTGGCCGCCTGTGCCCGCGTTCAGATAGAGCATGTTCTCGGAATCACTGAGATCCATATGCTTGTCGACGAGGTCGGTAAATCGCTTGGTCCATTCATTCTCAACATATAGGTCCCGCAGAAATGCGAGCTCTTTCGTAGTCTTTGCCATACGTTAATTAAACCGCATTCGCCATCGCCGGCGCAATTAGGTCCGGCACATCGGCGGCACTTTACTTCGTGTTATCCTAGGCGTTCGAGCAGATGAGATATGAGTAGGAATATCAAAGAGCTTTTCGACCTATCGGGCAAAACAGCGATCGTTACCGGCGGCTCACGCGGCATTGGAAAAGAGATGGCCGAGGGCTTGGCCGAAGCAGGCGCCAACCTCGTGCTCTGTGCCCGTCGGGCTGAGCGCCTTGACGACACCGTTTCCGAATTTACCGACCGCGGGTTCAACGTTGCCAGCCTGGTTTGTGACGTGTCCAAGGAAAACGAGGTCGCGGCAGTGGTCGATCATGCCATGAGCCGATTCGGTAGCATCGACATACTTGTCAATAATGCCGGCACCTCTTGGGGCGCGATGCCCGAGGAAATGCCTCTAGATAAATGGCAGCAGGTCATCGACGTCAATCTCACGGGCTGCTTTTTGTTCGCTCAGGCGGCCGGCCGTCAAATGCTCGAACAGGGCAGCGGCTCGATCATTAATATTGCCTCGATCGCAGGTCTCACGTCTTCGGCAAACGGCCCGTTCTATGCCGGATATGTCGCGAGCAAGGCAGGTCTAATTGGGCTGTCTCGCGAGCTTGCGGCAAGTTGGGGCCGTAAGGGTATTCGTGTTAATGCGATCGCACCCGGCTTTTTCCACTCACGGCTCGCTGATGCCGTGATCGGCATCTATGAGCATTCGATTCAAGAGAACAGCGTCATCCCAAGGGTCGGCCGCGAGGGCGAGTTGAAAGGTGTCGTGGTGTTCCTTGCGTCCGACGCGTCCAGCTACATCACCGGACAGACGATCGCAGTCGACGGCGGTATGACCGTCTGATATTAGATCGTCAATTAACAAAAACCAGTTCGCCAAATGCCGACGGCACGTGAAAGCTCGGCTGCGGCGTCCGCGTCGGCTGCCATGCGAGGTATCCACGATCAGGGTCTTTTCCGACGCAGCGGAAAAGATTTCCGAGCCACTGATCGCCGGTTTTCGGCATTTCCCCGAACGCCTTCCACGGTATTTTGATCGCGACCGCGACTCTGCCAATCTCAACGGTCGCCGCAACCCTCATCCCGGAGCCATAACCCCAGTCGCTAATTCGACCTTCCGGCGTGCTCTCGATTGCGACGTCGATCCATTCACCCGTTGGTGCCGCCTCGAACTCAAAATACCTATTTGGGACCCTCCGATCCGGAGCAATAAATAGTTCGAAAACGTCTCGATCCCAGAGTCCCTCAGTCTTTTTCGAAAGGTCCGGCATTGAGCTTGCAACAAGGGGTTCAGTCTGGATCCCAATATATCTGACAAAGAGAGCAGTTTCCGACCATAATAACCGCGCAGAACAATGCCGCCCGGCGGGAGCAGTTATTCCTGACCAATATGTCGTTATCAAAACGTCAGCAACCGTTTGCCACGCCGCGTTATAAAGCTCGTGCACCCCAAAGTCGTTTTCGATGTACTTTATTTTGGCAACTGTTTTGGTGCTAAGGTCCATAGTGTTTCAAAAGATCCGCCGTTTGAGCCAGCGCAGCTCGGTTCGAACCGCCTTTGTTAACGCTCCTGCCAAAAGTCTGAAAGGGCCGCTGCCACTGAACGCGGATGTTATCGCGTAGATGGTCCTGAACGATACCTGGGACTCGTTCGAGACGGCAAAAACGGGCTCCCATTTTTCCGGGCATAGCTTTGCTTTGAAGTGGTCGAGGCCGTCGAAATTGTAAAATCGTTTGCCGTGTTTTCGCATCCAGGCCAGCAAAAATCTCAGCCAGATCGGATCCCCGGATTTCGCGGCGTCGACTCGCATCGATAGCGGGGATAACCCGAGGGTCGCATAGTGATAGCCGTCCGATGCGAGGGCCCGCATAGCGGTGTCGATCATTGTTTCGACCGTTCCGTTCGGTGCTCCCGGCCGATGCGGAAACTGCTCAAAGAGCCATCCATGACGTCGAACGACCGGTGAGAGGATCACAAACCCCTGGATCTCGCCCCCAAGCTCAGCCACAAAGACTCGCCGGCCATCGAGTCGGGCAAGGATGTCGGACTCAACCATAAAGTGCAGCGGCGGCAGGCCTTTTGACGCTAACCATTCGCGGGAGCAATTTTCAAGCTCCGAGTTGCGGTGGGCCCGCGTGATCGGCCACTCGGAAACTGTCAATCCTTTGTTTCTCGCCCGATTCAGCTGAGCCCGCAGCGATCCGTGTCGTGCCACAATTCCGTCCCAGTCAGCAAGGTTCCACGACGGCTGGGCACCCAGCAGGAACCTTGTATGATCGGGCGAATCCGTATATATGGATTCCAGCCGTTCCTCAGCGCCAAAATAGCAAACCCGTTCGCCAGCCTCTGCGGCTTCCATCTCGAATGCTGTCGCAACGCTCCGAGTACGTCCCGCATCGCAAACTGGTGCACCAACTACGATCCGCGTCTTATTGGCCGTGACATAACCAATTACGGCGTCGCCCTCAGGTGCAAACCACCGTTCGATACCCGGATTTACTATTTGAAACGACGTCGAATTCCAGCCGTGTGCCAGAACAAGTGAGCGTGCCGGAGACGCGGACGATATCTTGGTTATCTTCTCCTCAGCCAGCATTTCAGGAAATCAGCTTGAGACTCACGTACCGGTCTTCAGCACCGTCTTGAATGCCATCTTGGCCAGTTTCCACGTTCGGTCCCAATCGATCTTTCCGCCCTCGTCGCGGCCCATCAACTTGTTAACAAAGATCTTGCGAAAATCGGCTCCCTCGCGTCTGAGCATAAATTCCTTGGCATACGGTTTCGCCGTTTCAAAGAAGTTGAATTCGGGGTCCGTAATTATGCCAATTCCCTCTAGCGTCATCAGGGCCCGCATTATGTATGTGAAGTTCGACGGCAAACGAAATGGGTAATCATACATCACGTCGGCAAGGTCGTAGCTCAATTCTTTGAAGTTGATGTCTTTGAGCTTCAGATCAAAGTGAAACTCGAACATTTTTTCGACCACAGGTTTAACGGCATCGGCACTGGTTCCGGGTTTAAGGAAATCGAGTGCGATCAGGTCCTCGGCAATACCCGCCGGATCCTTGCTCACGACGTGAAAAAATGCGTCGATCATCTTGGATTGCAGCTCAGCCGAAATGCGGCCGACCATGCCGAAATCGAAGAATGCAAGCGTTCCGTCGGCCATTACCAAAAGGTTGCCGGGATGCGGATCGGCGTGAAAGAATCCATCTTCGAGCAGTTGTTTGAGGTAAGTCTTGATCAGCAGACGATTGACCTTTTCGGGAGCAATATTCTGCATGGCTTGAGCCTCGAGGTCGGTGACCTTGACGCCGTGGATGAACTCCATCGTCAGAACCTTAGATGTCGTTGCGTTCCAATAGATCTTCGGGACGCGGATGTTATCCCAATTCTTAAAATTTTCGCGGAACCGTTCCGCGTTTCGGCCCTCCGCGGCGTAGTCCATTTCCTCGTGAACCGTGACATCAAATTCTCGAAGCATGCCCGGCCAATCCGCATTTTGATTGAGCTGTGGAAATCGTTCGGCAAATTTCGCGACCTTTTTCAAAATAACAATGTCGCCCTTGATCGTGGCGTCGAGATTAGGTCGTTGGACCTTTACGGCCACCTCGTCGCCCGACTGCAGGCGGGCACGGTACACCTGTCCCAACGAAGCGGCAGCCACCGGTTCGAGATCAAATTCCGAATAGACCTCGTTGATCTTTTCTCCCAGCTCATGTTCAATGCGGGCAAACGCCACATCGTTAGGAAACGGCGGAACGCTGTCGACGAGCTCACCGAGTTCTTTTACAAATGGCAGCGGCAAAAGGTCGGCACGCGTTCCCATCGATTGGCCGATCTTGATAAACGTGGGTCCTAAGTTGATCAACTGGTCCTTGAGCCAGACCGCCTGCTTTTCCTGGTTCGCGACCTTATTCTTTTCAGAGCCGATCATGAACGCTCGCAAAAGCTCGAGAAACTGGTGAACGAACCACAGCCGCACGGCATAGAGCTTTTCACCATACACCGCCATTCGCGTCAGACGCTCTGCCCTTTTAAGGCGTTCCTGTTTATGGCTGTTCTGCCGCGCACGATGAACGTCGAGCTGGTCGAGATAAAGATACACGGACAGCATCACGATGACGCGCGATATCCTGAACAGGCGGAGATATCCGCGAATGCCCTGATAGCCGCCGGCGATGTTTGCCTCGACCTTTTGGAGCTCGCGCTCCTCTTTCCTCCGCTGATCATTCGTGGTCTGTTTTGCGATCCGGAGCGTTTTGGTCGGAACGAACGTGCTGCCGTTCGCCCCTATCGAGGCTCCGACTGCCGCCAGATCATTACTTTCCACTGCTGCGATCTCATTCATCTTTTCGTACTTCATTCAAGCCAATTCCGGCCAAAGAGCATCATGTATCCTCTGACGTCTAATATCGCAAATTCACGGACTCCGCGATCGAAGGTTTCGATGCCGTAGCAAACGATGGCTTTGTCTCTATCTTCATACTATCTCCAGCATGCTCCTTACGCCCTCATGCCGAAAATAGTTCCTCGCCCTGTTCGAGTCATTCTCGATCTGTGCCTTCAATTCATCAATACCGCTAAACTTTTTCTCATCGCGGATCCAATGAAGGAACCTGACCCGAAGAACATCGCCATATAGATCCCGGTCAAAGTCGAATACATATGTTTCGATCGAAGGTTCCGTATCGGTTTCAAAAGTCGGACGAATACCGATATTAGTAATGCTCTTTCGCCAGGCTCCGTCGATAAGAGTCGCCGTCGCATATACGCCGAATCGTGGTACGACCCGATTTTGCGGCTTGAGATTTGCGGTCGGAAAGCCGATCGTGTGCCCGCGACGATTGCCACGAATAATAACGCCCTCGACACCATAAGGCCGGCCAAGCATGCGGCGGGCAAGATTGACGCAGCCCTCGGCGAGCAGCTTTCGTATCCGGGACGAACTGATCCGCTGGCCTCGTATCTGAACTTCGTCAACCTCGTCGGCGACGAACCCGAGCTCGCTGCTCATTCGTCGAAGCATCTCGATATTGCCGCCGCGATCCTTGCCGAACGCAAAGCCCTTACCTAGATACACCTCACGGGCATGAAGGCGATCGCGAATAATGTTTTTCAGAAAATCCTCAGCAGGCTGTCGTGAAAATTCGATCGAAAAAGGTATGACGATCGCTTGCTCGATACCGAGGACCTCAAAATTGGCCAGACGCTGATCCAGCGTCTGCAACAGCGGCGGAGCCGACGCCGGATGCAGAACTGCACGCGGATGCGGGTCAAAGGTGATCGCGGTCGGCACCGCTCCGATCGCCGCCGCCCGCTCGACAACTGTCTTCATTATCCGCTGATGCCCTAGATGCAGCCCGTCAAAAACTCCAAGCGTCAAAACCGTCGGTTTGGCGATGTTTGCGTTATCGATGCCGTGAAAGATCTTCATTAATAGAAAATGTTATTTTAGCCTGCCGGAATAGGCAAACTGCGCCTTCGGTCCGCAGTTTCCCTTCGTTATCGGCGGCGAAACGGCGGTCGATTGGTATCCCAGCCATTCGCATGGCTGTTAAAATCTTTCTCACTGGCAGCCAGCCTGATCTGGAGCAGCCTGTCCCTTCGGATCAGCTCACGAAAATATTCGCTCACCGAACCATAACCTGCCGCCGTAACGCGTGCCTCGACATAGCTGCGTGTCGTGTCGGGCACCGAAATATGAATGGTCGATCTTGCCATGAAACCTGTTCCCTTGAATTACTTGAAAGTTTTCGTCTGTGTCACAAAATGTCACAACCTGACATCAATATAATGGACAAAGATCCGCATAAAGTATTGATGAATATCCACTTACCGCCGCACCGCACGCTGTCCCATTGTCCCAGCCTGTCCCACGGCTACTTGGGACATGTAAATGTTGCACATAAGAGACTTAGAACCACAATTGTACATTTCCCGTTAAAAAAAGATTTGCAGATCATTTCATTTTCAAAGCTTCCCCGCCAACCTTCGAGTATCTCAAATATTGCACGATTAGTCAATTGTTTTATAGATGCAACACAACTGAGACAGTGATTCTCATACCGCAATTTTTTGTTCGGCGTGGATGTTGTCAGAAAGCCGCCGTCACCGCCGCCAAGTCGGACAAAAAAATGCGCCGAAAACCTGGGATTTTTCGGCGCGACCACACTAAATGGTGAATAATAAAAGCGTTCTAGAACGCCTCGCTAAAGCTAACCTCTCCGGCGACGGCCACTTGGTAGGCGGAAACCCGTCTCTCGAAGAAATTCGCAAGTTCCTGGACGTCTTGCAGGTCCATGAATGAGAACGGGTTCTTTGCCCCGTAAACTTTTTGCAGCCCAAGCATAGCAAGCCGCTGATCTGCGACGAACTCGAGATACTGCCGCATATCGGCAACCGAAAGGCCCGAAATGCCGCCGCTTAAGATATCGTCGGCAAACTGCATTTCGCACTCGACGGCCTCGTCGATCATCTTCACGATCTGGCGGTGAAGGTCGTCATCAAATAGATCAGGCTCTTCGGAGCGAACTTCTTTAACGACATCAAGAGCAAACGCCATGTGGGCGGATTCGTCGCGAAACACCCAGTTCGTCCCTGCCGCCAATCCGTGAAGCAGCCCCTTAGAACGTAAGAAATAGACGTATGCGAACGCCGCAAAGAAGAAAAGTCCTTCGATACAGGTCGCAAAGCAGATAAGGTTTAGCAGAAACTGCTTTCGGTCTTCGCGGCTGTTCAACGCATCGAGATCGTTGATCGAATCGATCCACTTAAAGCAGAACTCTGCTTTTTTGTGGATCGAGGGAATATTGTCAACCGCTGCAAATGCCTGCTCCCGCTCGTGATGTTCAGGAATATACGTGTCTAGCAGCGTCAGGTAAAACTGTACGTGCGTCGCCTCTTCGAACAACTGCCGCGACAGGTACATCCTAGCCTCGGGCGAATTGATGTGCTTGTAAAGATTGAGCACCAGGTTATTCGACACGATCGAGTCGCCGGTCGCAAAGAACGCCACTAGACGGTTGATCATATGACGCTCCGACGACGTCATCTTGTGCTTGAGGTCCATCACGTCCGTCGAAAAATCCACTTCTTCAACCGTCCACGTATTTTTGATCGCATTTTTATACATTTCATAAAATTGCGGATACTTCATGGGACGAAGCGTTAAGTTAAATCCTTTGTCTAGCAACATATTAATAAATGATGAATTCAGATTGATGAATGATGAATAAGGACGCTATTTTTTCGTTTTGGCGGTTTTTACTGAAGAAACAAAGATCGCGGTCAATTCATTTGCTTCAGCTCGAAGAGACTGTAGTTTCGACGCATCGACGATCTGTCCTTCCACCAGTAATTCAAACCAATAAGACGTTTCGTCCAATTCTTGTAGGCTGCTCTGCATTTTACTAATGAACTCTGAATTTGATCTGGCCCTGCAGGCCTCTCGGTACTGGGCTCCAACGCTCGTCCCGCTCCGCAACACCTGTTTACCAATCACCTGAGCCTCGGTCGTTTTTGGGCGGGAGGTGAAAGGATTTATTATTCGCAAAGCAAACTTTTTTGTGCGGATCTTTAGATCGATGTCTTTCATTCATCATTCATCAATTGCGATTCTGCATTTATTGGCACGCTTCGCACGCTTCAGGATTTTCTAACGAACACACCAACGCCTCGGCGTCTGAATATGCACGAACCTCGGGCTCGTTGATGACGGCGTTTATATTATCCGCCGCGGCGACCTGGGCGATCCGTGTCGCTGGTCTTGAACGCAGGTAATAGGTCGTCTTAAGCCCTTTTTGCCAGGCGTACATGTACATTGACGAGAGCTTGCCGATGTTTGGGCTTTCCATGAAAAGGTTGAGAGAAGCCGACTGGTCGATGAAGGCTCCGCGATCGGCCTGCATGTCGATCAGGGAACGCATCGGGATCTCCCACGAAGTGCGGTAGATGGCTTTAAGCTCGTCGTCGAATTCGGCGATCTCCTGGACCGAGCCTTCGCTCAGTTTGATCTTCGTCCGGATCTCGTCGGTCCAGAGGCCGATGGCTTTAAGCTCGTTGACCAGATATTTGTTGATCTGCACGAAATCGCCTGAGAGCGTCTCGCGTTTGAACAGGTTCGACACCTGCGGTTCGATGCACTCGTAGCAACCGGCGATAGAGGCGATCGTTGCGGTCGGGGCGATCGCGATCATCAGGCTGTTGCGCAATCCGGTCGTCTTGATCTTCTCCCGCAGAGCGTCCCAACGGTCGATATCGTCTGGCGTCACGCCCCAAAGGTCGAACTGCAGATCGCCCTCGGCTGCGCGAGTATCCGCAAAAGCGGGGTGAGCACCGCGTTCGGCCGCGAGGTCAGCGGAGGCGTCTAGAGCTGCAAAATATATCTCTTCCTGGATACGCGCCGAGATCTTTCGTGCTGCATCCGAATCGAACGGCAGACGCATTTGAAAGAACACGTCCTGCAAGCCCATGATTCCGAGCCCGATGTTTCGCCAGCGGCTGTTAGAATCCGCGGTCGACGGTATTGCGTAATAATTGAGGTTGATCACCTTATCGAGCTGTCGGACCGCGAGGCGGACGTTGCGCCGCAGTTTGTCAAAGTCGACCTCGCCGTCCTTCACATATCGGGCCGCGTTGATCGAACCCAAATTACAAACTGCGGTTTCGTTTTCGTTCGTCACCTCGATGATCTCGGTACAGAGGTTTGAGAGGTGAACGACGTTCTCAGCCCGCAGCGTTTGGTTCGATTTGCGGTTGCTGGCGTCCTTAAAGGTCATCCAGCCGTTGCCGGTCTGAGCCATCGTCCGCATCATTTTGGCGTACAGGTCGCGGGCGTTTATCTGTTTCATGAAAAGGCCTTCTTCCTCGGCCTTGACGTAGGCAGCCTCGAATTCCTCGCCGTACAGATCAGGAAAATGCGGAACGACCTTAGGGTCGAACAGCGACCACTTGCCGTCGGCCTGTACACGCTTCATGAACAGGTCTGGGATCCAGTTCGCCAAATTCAGGTTGTGCGTGCGGCGAGCGTCGTCGCCGGTGTTGTCGCGAAGCTCAAGAAAATCGTCGATGTCGGCGTGCCAGGTCTCGAGATAGACACAACATGCGCCTTTTCGCTTACCGCCCTGATTTACGGCTGAAACGGACGAATCGAGCGTCTTCAGCCACGGTACAATGCCGTTCGAATGGCCATTTGTCCCGCGAATGAGCGAGCCCTGCGAACGAACCCGGGTGTATGCGATCCCGATGCCGCCGGAGAATTTTGAAAGCATCGCGACGTCGGCATATTTTTTATATATGCTCTCCAGGCTGTCGAGCGGCGAATCGAGCAGAAAGCAGCTCGAAAGCTGTTCATGACGCGTGCCCGAATTAAACAGCGTCGGCGTCGACGGCACGTACTCGAGCGACGAAAAGAGGTTATAAAGGTCGATCGCCTCGTAGGGATTTTCGGCCAGCCCGCAGGCGACACGCATCCAGAAAAATTGTGGCGTCTCGATCACGTCGCGAGTGACCGGATTCTTCAAAAGATAACGGTCATATAACGTTCGCAGGCCAAAAAACTCAAAAAGGTCTGTTCGCGAAGTGTCGATCGCGTCGTTCAGTTTGCGACTGTTCTGTATGACAAACTGGGCGACGCGCTCGCCGATCAAGCCCTCTTTGACGCCGAACGCGATCGACTGAGAGAACGAATGGATCTCCTGATTTCGCACTTCTTTCTCAACGTATTGATTAAGCAGGCGTGCACCGAGCCGCGAATATTCGGGCTCTTCGAAAATGAGGCTTGCCGCCGTCTGGATCGAGAGTTTATCGAGTTCCTGGGTCGTCGCTCCGTCGTAAAGGCCGCTTATCGTCTTGGTCGCGATCCTCAAACTATCGACCGATGGGAGGTTCACGCAGCAGCGTGTTATCGCTCGCACGATCTTATTGATATCGACCGGTTCGAGCGAACCGTTGCGTTTGCGGACCTGCATGGTTGTCTGCGCTGCGTTGTCTGACTGTCTCGAGGCGGCCGTCGCCGCCGGAGCGTATGTGCTTTCCATATTTAGTCGCTAGTCAAATGCTCCATTGCCGCTAGTCAGCAATGCTTCCGGGCGGATTTCGTCGAATTTGGAGCGAAAGTCCCTCCCACCCGCTTCGCATTTTACTTTTTTTCAGTAAATGGGCGAGGCCATGATCACACCGATTTTTTGGATGTATTTGACGTGGGAAAAGACTTGAACGATTACAGCATTTCCCGCGTGGATATAGACTATATGGTAGTCAAAACCCAAAGTCAACGCTAAATGTTGTGGTTTTAAATGTTTCTGCTAAGTGGTCTTTTTGCAACAATTAACGCGCCTTGGGTGAGGTAGAGGATGAATTTGCCGTCAACATCGGCGTAACGCGCACGCCCACAGTTATTTAAGCTTTAATTTCATGCCGACGTGCGACTTTTCAAAGCCTAACCGCTCATAAAAATCATGCGCCCGCGGCCGCTCGACATGGCTCGTGAGCTGTATCGAGACGCACTTTCGCATCCTGGCGCGTTCGATCACCCACAGCATCATTTCACGCCCGATGCCGCGTCCGCGAAGCTTGTCGTCGACCCTCACCGATTCAATAGTCGATCGCCGGCCGCCCTGAAAACTGAGCGAAGGCGTAAACGTCAGCTGCAGCGTCCCGACGATCGCTCCGTCGAGCTCCGCCACAACAAGCTCGTTATTCGGATCCGCAACGATCTCGCGAAACGCGTCCACATAGGTGCTCGCTATCGGGAGCTCAAAACTTTCCCTTTGCCTGCCAAGAAAATCGTCAGCGATCAGCCGAATTATCTCCGGCAGGTCCTCGAGCGTCGCATTGCGGATATTCAGTTGCATATGGCATTTTACGACGGGCTCAGCTGTTGTGGCGGCGTCACTCAAAAATGGATGCGAGCGCCGAGCTGGACCTGCCGGCTGTCGCGCCAATTGGGTGTGAATACGGGAAGCGGCCCTCGCAGTTCGCCGGTAACGGGATCTACGATCGAACTTGAACTATTATTGGCTGAAAGGGTCGTGCCGTTGTATCCAGACACCTGCTTGCTATTGAAAACGTTTGTTGCTTCCGCGTAAAACTCGAACGACCATTTATCGCTTGGTTTGAAGTAGCGGGAATACCTTGCATCCATACCAAAGTAGGCCGGCAACCTCCCCGAGTTTCGGTTGATGCCGACCGGCCGATCAGGGCCCAGGACTCCGTCGAGGTTCAGATCCGCAGTCGTGATATTAAAATTCTCGCCACTGTCGGCAAATGCCATGAAACTGACCTGATTATTATTCACCAACGCGTTCACAAACCGATTCCCGAAGTGGAATGTGGGCCGTGCCACCATTGCCGCGGAAAAGCTGCTGCGAACATCACCATACGCAGAGCCCTTATCGACACCGCGGTTAGATGGATCAGATTGTGTGACTGAACCTGGCCCATTGTCTTCCGGCGCGTCGTCGGTGGCGCGCGAGAGGGTATAATTCGCACTTAACTGAAAACCGCTCGAAAATCGCTTGAGAATCCGCAATAGTAGGGCGTCATATTTCAGGCTGCCCGCCGATTCGGCGATATTTATCCGTCGAAATTGAGTCTCGACGGGTTTAGAACACGCCTTGGACGATGTTCCATAGATGGGGCGGCCGTCAGCCAGGGTGTGACCCGTCGGCAAACAGTTGATGTTTCGATATACCGGGACATGTTTGGCTATCGAATTCACAAATGCCACTTCTAGTGACATGTTTGCAGTTAGGGCTTGCTCGATCTGGAAGTTCGAGTGTATGGCGTACATCGTCTCGAAGTCAGACGAAACAGCATCGACATCTCTCGGCGGTATAGCTGTTCCGGCCGGAAAAACTTCCAGCTTATTCGGAAACGCCGGAGCTCGCGGATCTGTGGAATTAAACGAGAAACTAAAATAACGCGGGTTCCCATTGTTCAAGATCGCGCGCCGGTACATTGTGAGGAGCGGAGGGTCGTAGTGCATGCCGCTGCCGAGGCGCAAGATAGAGCGGTGCTCCCCGTCGTGCAGCACAAAAACCAGACCCAGCCGAGGAGCGAAATTATTCTTATCGAGGCTGAATTTTCTTGAATAGGGTAGCGGAGACTCGGCATCGGCGGCTGGTGGTACGTACATCTCATACCGCAATCCAATGGCGATCTTCAACCGCCGTGTGAGATTCCAATCGTCCTGGATAAAGAAATGAAGGAAAGTGCTTCTGTATAGGATCTTGCTATCGCCAAAGGTTTCAGAATATAGGCTGTAGCCCCTGGTTTTCGTTCCGTTTGCGGCATTAATGTATGACTGAATGTCTGGGAATATATACGATGAAGAAACATTGCTGGTCGGCTGGTCATGGATAAAATTCAAACCTCCGCCGATCTTGAAAGTTTGCTCTCGGAAAACCTTTGTAATAATGTCCTGAAACTGGCTCGTCGATTCCTCGGGACCGATCGACCCAACACTGGGACTCGGACCGAAGTTCGCCACGTTGCTGATCGATATGGACGGCCCGGAACCTGTGTAACTGTTGGCGATCAGCGGGCTGACCCGACTGGCATATTGATATCGAAACTCATTGAAAAATCTCTCTGAGAATGCCGTGACTGACTGCGCTGCAAACGCGTGGTCGTATCCGACACGGTCCGTCGACCGCTCCGTCGTATTCAGGTTCCCTGCGCCCAAATTTCGCAGACCCGCATCGAATCGATTGTATCGAAAGCTAACGCGAGCCTTTTCCGAGATCTCGGCATCGGTTCGGACGATGAAATACGGCTGTGTATCACGTGTCGGCTCGCTATTTTCAAAGATCGATCGGTCGAGTCCCGCTGCAATAAGCAGCAGGCGATTTGGAGCGGATATGGTTACAGGTGACGCGGTTTCCCGGCGCAGCCACTCATAACCCGCGTAAAATTGCCAACGATCTTTGATGACCGGCCCGCCCAATGTCGCCGTCGTGCCATAACCATTCACGTTTGGATCCGCGGAACCACGTTCAAAGCCAAACGGCTTTGCTGATAGCACGTCCGGCCTGTACAGAACGCTCATGGTGCCGTCCAGATGGTTAGTTCCCGAGCGCGTGACGACGTTCACGATGGCCCCCGCCGTGTTACCAAACTCTGCCGAATAACCGCGGGTCAGCAATTGAACTTCCTTGACAAATGTTTCAGAAACAAATGTCAGGCGAAAACCGCTCAGATTCGCCTCATTGTTGTACCCGCCGTCGATCTGGTAGCTAACGCGTCGACGCAGGCCGTTCGCACTCATGTCGATCGCAAGTGGGTCTGCTACCGTGCGTCCGTGAACGCCTGGCTGCAGCAGAATGAAATTATATGGATTTCGCGAAACAAGCGGTAGATCTTCTACGTCCCGAGCATTTACATGATGCCCGATCTCGAACTTCGATCCATCGGCTATGGCGGCATCGGACGTTACGGTGACGGTTTCGCGTGCGGCTCCGGGCTCTAAGAAGATGTCGATCCACGCTGTTTGGCCCGCCGAAAGCTCGACGCCGCGACGCTCCGACCGCTTAAACTTGGGGCTTTCGGCAATGATCGTGTACATCCCGAGTGTCAGTATCGGAAATCGAAAGATGCCGTCCGCGTTGGTAGTTGCCGCTCTTTTCGCTCCGGTTTGTCCATTGATTGCAGTAACCAACGCATTGGGCACGACCGAACCGTTTGGGTCGGAGACGACCCCCTCGATCTGAGCGTCGAGGGCCTGCGACTGCGAATACGTGGCGGTGACCCCAAAAATCAATAAAAGGCCGACCCCGGCGGGCCACAACCTGAAAGAAAGACTGCTTTTCATGCCCATTACAATACCGTGAGGAACATTATTTAGGGTTGGTTCGATCAATTATCGACTTAAAACGGCTGTCGGATCTGATCGGATCAACTAGAGGATCGACGTTGCGGATCATCCCCGAAGTTTGCTTTGCATCTACCTCCTTTTCCAACAGCCCGATGGCCTTATCAACCTCGCCCAACTGGGCGGCAGTTTCGATCGGGTCGGCGAGTATGAGATCCCGTTCGCCGTAGCCGCCGCTTTCGCGCAGCTGCGTGTCCAAACGAAAAACGCCGGTAAAACGGTCGGCGGCGAATGCGGAATCAAACTTCGCGAGGATCTCGTCGCTTGCTTTTTGCCGCTGTAGGAACGAACGAAATTCACTATATGCTCCGTCGACATCGCCTTTCATCAGCCGTGCCTTCCACACATACCCGAGTCCTGTGGTAAACGTCGGGTCCATCTCGATCACCCGATTGAACTGTGCAACGGAGTCGTCATACCGGCGAGAATAATATAAGACCTGAGCCAGGATGCGCTGCCCGAATACCGACGCCGGCTCGAGGTCGATCGCGGTCTTGATCTGCTCGAGAGCCTCGTCACACCGGCCGTGGTCCATCAGGTGAAGTGCAAAATAACGCCGAGCGTGCGCCGACAGCGGGTCGAGCTCGATCGACTTGAGGTGAGCAGCCTCTGCCTCATCAAATTTCCATTCGTAATTGTCCTTCATTTCGCCCAGCACAACATACGCCTCGGACGATCGGGGTGCCAGTCGCAGGGCAGCTTCAATATCGACTTTCGCCTTTAAATAAGCGTCCTCGCGGCTAACTCCGGTCGCATCGGACGACTGCCATGCGGACGTTCTATAAGCATAGGCTCTGGCAGCGTATGCCTTTGCAAAATTAGGATCAAGCTCGATCGCCCGGTCAAGAAGCTCGATGGCCTTTTTGGTTTGGGGACCTTTTCTTTTGTCGACGAGATAGGACCCCTGAAGAAAGAGTCGGTAAGCATCCTCATTTGGAGTGCCGCGAGCCTGCACAGGATCTCCGGCCAGCATCCCGAAACGCTTTAGGATTTTTCCGCCGACCTCGTCAGCCACCAGGTCCTGAGTCGCAAATACTCCCTGGATGTCACGGTCACTCTTGAAGGAGTCATCAACATTGCTTGTTTCCGTATTGATAAGTTGTGAGTTGACGCGCAACTTTCCATCAACCATTTGATAGGTCGAGGCGAGCACGTAGTCCACTTTTTGCTCCTTACCGATCGCCGCAACATCCTTTTCCTGATCAATATAACCCCAGGTTGCGTTCAGCGGCCTCACAGCCAACCCTTTCGCTGAGGCAAGGCGCGATATCAGTGATTCAGCGATCCCGAGGCGGTAAGTCAGGTCCTGATTCTCGCCATTCAAGGCCTTAAGCGGAAGCACGGCGATGGAAACGGCATGGCCGCCTGCAAGTGGGTTCGGATACTTCCATCTATACCCGACGAGAGAGCCGAGCAACACAATGACCAGTAAGGCCAGACATATGGCAAGCAAACGTCCGGACGATCTTTTCGAAGCCGCCGGCATCGAAATATTGGTCGGCAGAACTGTATTGTTCAAGCTCAACTCGCCTGGCCAGTTTTCGTTCGCCGCCGTTGCCGAAGCACCGTTTTGATGTGCCACGGTTACAGGTACCGGACCAACCGCTGTTACTTCTGCGACAAACCTATATCCCTTCTTCGCGACCGTCTCGATGAACTTATTTACGTTCTGATCTTCACCTAGGACCCTGCGAAGCGTGTGAACGATACGCGCGACGCTGGATTCCTCGACGTAGGAGTCAGGCCAAACGGCGTCGATCAGCTCTTCCTTACGAACGAGATGTCCGGAGCGCTCGACGAGGAACGCTAACACGTCAAAAGCTTTTGTTGTAAGTGGGATTGGGACGCCGTTGTTTAGAAGCTGCCGCTCGTCGATCTCAAGCCGAAACGATTTGAACGTGTACGTATCAGGAGTTTTTCCGTACATTTCAGCCCCCGAGGAATTTTGGAGAAAACTTGGAAAATTTTTCAAAGACATCTAAAACCTCCGTCGATTACATTGGTCCCACAGAAACAATCATCGCCGGTTGGCTATAAAGGCCAGGCCAAAGTTTAAGACGCTTCGGCCCCCATTATAAACCAACCGGCGTCCAAAACAAGTTAATTATTCGCGGGAGAAATCAATGAATATTAATGTCTCGAAGATGGCCATCCTTATCAGCTTTGTTTACGTATTTTCGCTTGCAGCCTCGTACAGCGTTCAAGGTTCGCCCGGGATGCGGGCAAATGGCAAGATCGCTTTTACGAGCGACCGGGATGGGAACGCGGAAATTTATCTTATGAACGCCGATGGCAGCGGTCAGACGCGACTGACAAATGGTCCGGCTTCAAACGATTATCCAATCTGGTCGCCGGACGGGACCAAGATCGCATTCCTGCGGCAAGACGGCGGCTCGTTTACTATCAAACAAATGAATCCGGATGGTACGAATGAAAGAGATATCACAGCTGTCACATCCCTCGGCATTTTCTGGGGAATGAGCTGGTCGCCAGACGGAGCGAAGATCGCTTTTCAAGACTCGACAGATATTTTCACTATCAATATGGACGGAAGTAATCGGGTCAATCTGACAAATGGACAGTTTATCAACTACGAACCTGCATGGTCTCCGGACGGCTCCCGGATAGCATTTTCCCGTTCACTCTATTCTCACGGATATTACCCGAATATTAAGGTGATGAATGCTGACGGCAGCAATGTACAGGAAATTGCCAGTTGTCAGGGCTATTGTGCTACTTTCTCGCCCAATTGGTCACCGGACAGCACACGCATCGCGTTCACCTTCAGCGGAGATTCTGATCTTGATGGCGACAGCATTACATTAGTCGATCCGAGCGGGGCAAACATCGAGCACATTACCGCGTATGGAATAGAAAATCCGAAATGGTCGCCCGACGGAGAGCAGTTCGTCTCCAACAGCTTCGGATATTCCAACGTGCTAGCTCAAATCTGGGTTGCGAACCGCGATGGCAGCGGCCAGAAGCAGTTGACCACTTCGTCCTCCAACAATTATCACCCAGATTGGCAGCCGCTTGCCGCCGCTGTCGGTGTTACAAATCTCGAAGGGCTTTACGCCGCCGTCAACAACCCGCTTAACGCGGGAAATCAGATCGCGATCGCGCCGGGCGTCTATACCCTGTCCGCGAACGACCCAAGTGCGGCGGCGCGACCTAATGGCGGCAGACTCGAGCTTCAAAACAACATGTCACTTATCGGCGTCGTGGGCGATCGCGGAGCGGTCATTATCGATGCCGTAAACCTGCCGACCGCGTCCTACAGCACTCCGATCACGAACACAGGTGCTATCCGAATGGGCGTCGGCAGCAACGCTGTCGAGTGGCTGACAATAAGAAACGCGACAAAGGGAGGAGCCGGGATCATAGCTCACCTGAGTGCTCCGGGAACGGCTAACGTCCGAATTGCCCACGTAGCGTCTACAGGAAACCCGCGGGGCATCGACATCAGGAACGTCGGGTCAACGCCTGGGCTCGTGCTGAATGCGGAGCTTATCGACAACGATCTTTACAACAATCGCGCCGGGACAGGTCCGGGACTACGCATCGTAAATATTCAGGGCGTGGCAGGAAGCGTTGTAAACGCGAACTTGAGCGGTAATCGAAGCTATAACAACTACAACGGGCTCATTCTCGAAAATACAGGGTCGACGAACTTCGGCAGCATCACTTTTGTTTCGTCCGGCGACCGCTTTTATGATAACGGCCTCGGGGCGCTCGTTGGTGGAGGATTAGGAACTGCGAATGGCAACACAGTCAATTTCACGGCAAACGGCACGACGTTCGAGAATAACAACGGTTTCAGCCCATTCGACGCCGGCGGCCTTCTTGTCCTGGGTGCCGAAAACACGGTCACGCCCAATGGATCATCAAACAATACCGTCAAGATGGAGCTGCGAAGCTGTAAGTTTAGTAATAACCAGTTGTACGACATTAGTGCCTTGGGGGCCCGATCGAATCCCGTTTCCATCGGTGCGCCGGGGATGAATAATGTCGTCAACCTAAAGTTGTATGGTACTCAGGTGCCTGTTCTGTTGGCGGCCGACAGTTCGCCGGCATCGCCGGGAAGTGGGAACGCGGTAAAGATAATCCGCGCAACTCCATTCGATTTCGACGGTGACGGACGCTCCGACATCGGTACCTGGCGTGACGCGACCGGGCTTTGGTCGGTGCTCAACTCAACTACTTCGCTCTCGACATCGTTTGCATTTGGATCACCTAACGACCGGATCGTTCCGGGCGATTACGATGGCGACGGCAAAACCGACTACGCCGTTTGGCGGCCCTCGACCGGCATTTGGTATCTGCAGCAGAGCAGTTCCGGATTCAAAGCGGTGCAATTTGGCGTCGCATCCGACCTGCCTGCACAGGGCGATTTTGACGGCGACGGCAGGACGGACATAGCCGTTTTCAGACCATCGAACGGAACGTGGTACGTGCTGCAGAGCACCGCTGGATTTGCCGCGACGCAGTTCGGCACCACTGGCGATAAGCCTGTTGCGGCCGATTATGACGGCGACGGGAAAGCGGATCTTGCCGTCTTCAGGCCCTCGGACGGAACTTGGTACCAGTCGAGAAGTACGCTGGGTTTTGCGGCCGTTCAATTCGGGATATCGACGGACAAGGTCGTTCCGGCCGATTATGACGGCGACGGGAAAGCGGATCTTGCCGTTTATCGCGATGGAGCACCGGGCGTCTGGTATCTGCTTGAGAGCACTGGCGGCTTTGTTGCCTTCAATTTCGGCACGACCGGCGACATTCCGGTTCCCGCCGATTACGACGGCGATGGCAAAGCCGACTTCGGCGTATTTCGCAGCTCGAGCGGTACATGGTTTTTGCAGCAAAGCATGTCTGGCTTTACCGGAAGGCAGTTCGGAAGCAGTGCCGATAAGCCCGTCGAATCGAGCTATGTGCCATCACAATAGCGTCGGATCCGCATGACAGTCGCGCTGACTTCATTGTAAATTTAAAAAGAAAAGAGGCCGCACTCGCGTGACGGCCTCTTTTCTTTTGTCGTTAATTTACGGATCGGTCTAACGGTACGGTGAGGTCGCGTTCTACAGCCAATTGCGTGGGAAGAAACTAATGATTACTGACATAGACTCATAACGAACTGATAAGTCTGACCGCCAAAGCCGCAAATGATCGTACGATCAGCGAACAAGCGTTAGGAGAATCGCACAATCGCGGGACTGTCCATAAACTTTCAACTTTTTAATATTTCCGTAATAGCAACATCAAGGCATTTATCCGTTCGGAGCTACTTTATTTGTATGATTCCAAACATCCCTAACATGGCTCGTGAGCTGTATCGAGACCCACTTTCGCATCCTGGCGGGAGCTCAAGACTTTCCCTTTGCCTGCCAAGAAAATCGTCAGCGATCAGCCGAATTATCTCCGGCAGGTCCTCGAGCGTTGCATTGCGGATTGTCAATGGCATGTTATTTCACGACAAGTACCCACGCCTAAAATCGAACTGCGGCGGCGCTCTGAATCTAATTTTCGGGCGCGGCAGGGGCCTGGACATATCTACCCCGCAGATCCCGCGGCCCGCAATCGAGGTTCCTCAGCGCTGATCGGATCGCAGTGCATGGGCAGTAGGAGTCAACTGCGTATTCCTACGCAGCCATTTATTTTGACGGCGAAGTGCAAGAGACAAACCCGTAATTACCAAAAACGCTCCGCTGATGCAGGCTATGAATCCCACGATCTGGCCGACCATGCCAAACGATTCGCCTGTATGCGTGAATCGAAACCACGATCGTATCTGCTTCGCCGAGCTCAGCTCGGCGTACGGCTCCCATTTAGAGACTATGCCGGTCGCGGCGTCGATGGTCAGCGTTGACCGGCCAAAAATATTTGTCGAACGGCCTTCGTCTATCGTAAAGACCGCGTCTTTGGTTACGGGTAGACGGAGAGCGATCGACTTCCATCCATCGGTTCTGGCCTCGGCGATATACCACATTGCGTCAATGTTTTCGGGCACGGCGAACACCTGATCGGGCCGCGGCGCGGCCGCAGGAGGCTGTTGCTGTTGTGGAGCATCGTTTCCGGTAAGCGTGTAGATCAAATTGCCGGCCCATTGATACGAAATGACGGTCGCTGTCAGCGTCAGGACGATCAATACTAGCGAACTCCAAAACCCGATCGTATTGTGCCAGTTAAAATCGCGAGCCTTGCCAGAATGCGTTTTGCGAAACCACATAACCGTACGCAATCGCGACCATGCCAGTTTTCGCGGCATCCATATGTACAAGCCGGAGATCGCGAGAAACAGGAACAACAGATTGCATACGCCGGTAATGGCTTTGCCGGCCGGCCGGCCGTCGCCCGAGAGAGCGATATACCGATGCAGATCGTTCATCGTGCGAAAAAATCCGCGAACGCTTTTGTTTCCCTCGCCCGTGACCACGCCCGCGTAGGGATCGACAAATAATTGGCCTTCGCGGCCCAAAGCAACGGTCAGTGACGCGGTGGGATCGCTTAGAGCGGCCATTGACGACGGCTTCGCATTTGGTTGGGCCACAATGATCTTCAACAGTATTTCGCGCGTAGAAAGCCTATGGTCGCCGACCGCAACGTATCGCTGATCTCGTTCGGCCATCTCGGTGATGTTCTTTTCGAACGAAAGGGCCGCACCTGTTACGCACATGATAAAGATCACGATGCCGCCCACAACACCCGCGACAAGATGCGTCCAAAATAGAATTTTTCGAAAGGCCTTCATAGATCCAATATTTCAATTCTTAATTAACGGCTCCTAATCCGTTGCTGCCATCGTCCCAAACGACGAGGCCGACTATCGAGTGCTCGCCGCTGACCGCAGTCCAGCCGCTACAGTCGATATCAACGACCGACTCGGTAAAATCTGCAAACTCGTCGCGTGTGAAACTCACAACCGTCTTCCCGACCGACATATGCATAACGCCGCATCCGGCGCAGTGCCAGACAGTAACATTTGCCAGATTCCGGGCTGGTTTTGCGGTTCTCGTGATCTCCATTTTTTCCTCCTACACTTCTGCCCAACGCCTCAGCAAATTGTGGTAAATGCCCGTCAACTGGACGACAGATGGGTGGTCAGGCGTGTCGATGGTCAGCCGCTGTATCGACGAATCCAGATCGAACAGCAACGTCCGCTGGCCGTCGTCACGGATCATGCTCTGTATCCAAAAAAAGGACGCCAACCGCTCACCGCTTGCAACCGGCGTCACGTGATGCAGGCTGCTCGCTGGATAAAGGATCATCGAACCGGCCGCGAGCTTTACCTTCTGCACGCCGTAGTTGTCCTCGATGACGAGCTCGCCGCCCTCGTATTCTGACGGATCCGAAAGGAACAACGTCGCCGAGAGGTCTGTTCGCACGCGATGCGGCGTTCCAGTGACCTGTCGAATTGCGTTGTCCACATGAGTTCCGAAATTCTGCCCGCCGGAGTAGCGGTTGAAAAGCGGCGGAAAGACCTTAGCGGGTAGTGCGGCCGAGATGAACAATGGATCCTTCTCGAGCCGGGCAAGTATCAGGTCCCCCATTTGAATGGCTGACTGGTGATCTTCCGGCAGCTGCATATTGTGCTTTGTCCGGCCCGACTGGTGGCCGGCCGTGACACCACCATCGACCCACTCGGCCTCGGCGAGCATCGAACGGCATTCGGCGACCTGCTCCGCAGTTAACGCGTTTGGGATTTGAATAAGCATGCTGTTGGGGTCCGGCTCGTCCGCCTTTAGAACGAACGGACCGGCTGGAATACGGATCTAGAAACTGAATCTGGTGCTAACCGTCGCTAACCTTCCCGCTCCGGGCACGGCGTGACCACCGCTTAGCCTGTCTAAGTAGAATGTATCGCCCAGATTGCTCAGATTCATCTGGATGGCAATATGCGTATTTACCTGATACGACCCGACCGCGTCGACCACCCAGTAACTGGGAACAAAACGCGTATTGATATTATTTCCGAATCTCTGACCCACGTATCTGGGCCCGCCGCCGAAGAAAAGGCTCTTCCAACGATAGGTCGTCCACAAACTGAACGAATTTCGTGGTGTATTAATAAGCTGCTTTCCCTGCTCGGAGATAAGGATGCCATTAACATTTGTCGGTGCGGTATTGGATCGCAGAATTTTGCTGTCAAGGAAGGTGTAGGCCGACATGATCTGCCATTCACGCGTAATGTTGCCGGTAGCACCAAACTCGAGTCCGCTGATCTGCTGATCGCCATCTAATGTTGGCGGCTCACCGGCCACCAGACTCGGCGTTCGGGCATTATTCTTTTGGACGCGAAATACCGCGCCCGTGAGTAAAAGTCTAGCCTTTAAGAGTTCCCATTTTGTACCGGCTTCTACGGTCCGGGTTGTTTCCGGAGGCGTTCGAACATCTGCCGGTGAATATAACAGGCCCTCAAGCGACGGATCGGCCGATGTGCCATAACTCAGATATACGCTGCCAAGCTCAGTCGGATGAAAAATGACCGCAGCTCTGCCGCTACTAAGTTTGTCCGTCCGGTCGATAGGCACCAGAGCTGCCACTCCCGTGGCGGTATTCATACCCGTGGCCGAAAACCGGTCGAAACGAAATCCGCCTGATAGATCGATGTACTTATTGAATTTGATCGTGTCGAAAAGATACGCCGCAATCGAATTGGCATTCGCAAAAGGCCGTCTGGCGTCGTATGTTACGACGCCCGTATACAGATCGTAGGGATTCGGGTAGAGCATCGTCGTCGTCGCATCCGTACCGGTGCGCAATACACGTCTATTGGTTTCATGCGAGAGGCTCGTTCCAAAGACCAGAGTATGCTGGAGGCTTCCAGTTTTTAGGCGGTAAGTAAAATCAGTCTGGTTGTCCCAGATACCGTCGCCGGTTATCCACGACTTATACTCACGGCTGATGACAGTCGAACTATTGTCCTTAAAACGCCCCGGCGAAGCTATCGAATCCCGTCGGGAATAGCCGTATCTCAGCTGATTTCTGACCGACAGATTGTCATTGAACTCATGCTCGAACCTGAATGTCGCAAGCTGTGAGGTCAGGTGCTCCCTATCTTTGTTCGCGTATCCGTAAAACGTATTTCGCGGCACCGGAGCCAGTTTGTCGCGAAATGCGACAAGTGCGTTATTCGCCAGCGGCACCCACGGTATTCCGTAATCCGAGATATTATTTTCTCCGAGATAGTAATAGCTCGCTGTAAACCGCGTGCGGCCGGTTAGACCAAAGCCCAACGACGGAGCAAATCCCCATCTTTTATTCTCAACAACGTCGCGTTCCACAACGCCCGAGTCATGCCCCATCACGTTCAACCGAAACGCGATCGATTCGGTCAACGGCAGATTCATATCGCCCGTTACACGCTTCGTTCCGGCATTTCCACCGGTAACCGTCGCGCCAAAGGTGCGGCGGAGGTTGGGAAGTTTGTTGATCAAATTTATCGTGCCGCCGGTCGATCCGCGGCCCGTAAAGGTCGAGCTTGGGCCCTTAACGACCTCAACCTGTTCCAGATTAAAGGAATCACGCGACTGTGGGCCCAGATCTCGTGCCCCGTCCACATAAATATCGTTTCTCGCGCTAAAGCCTCTGATATTTAGATTGTCTCCGGCCGGCGTGCCGCCCTCGCCGGCGTTAAATGTAATGCCGGGGACATTGTTCAATACTTCTCGCAGCGTCGTCGCCCCCTGTTGTTCGATTACGTCCTTAGGAACGACATTGATCGTTTGGGGAATATTTCGGAGCACATCAGGGTATTTAGAGGACGCGAGCGTATCGGCATTTGACGCCTTCACATCCACAGATGCGGACTCGGCCTTTATTTCCAGTTTGAAATTCCTTGTATCGACCAGTGTATAGCTGACGCCGGTGCCGTCTAAGATCAGGCTCAGAGCTTGGACGATCGTATAACGGCCGATCACGCCGGGCGATCTGATCGTGAGCACCTCAGGAGGCACCGTTATTCCTATTCCGGCCTGTTTCTCAAACTCCGCGATAACGGATCCCATGGCGCCGGACGGAATATTAAGATCGATCTTCTCTAGATCGTTGTCATCCAGCCGTGCCAGCTGGTAGGCTCCGTTTACTTTTTCGGCGTAGGCGACTGAGACGTGACGGCTGTTTCCCATCGTAAACGCGACGATCGCCCCCGAAGCAAATGTTGCTAAGATCCAATATCGCGGCCCGCGCCTCCGTGTCCTATTTCGCCTCTTTTTATTGCAACTCGCTTTTACGATCGATAATTCCATAGTCCCTTGCGCCCTTGATCCAATAAACCGTTCGCAGTCTGGAACGGATTCAATTACTCATCTTTCAAAACCTTATTGAAAATGACTTTCAATTTCAGTTTTGAAGATTACACATTGAAAACTTTGTTGTCAAGCTCGTTTAGAAAGTAAGATCGTTGTCCGGCCAACCCGACAGACCTCGGTGGCGAGAGCGGACCAACAGGATTCGGGGTGATCGATGAAGACAGCGTCTGACACAAGCTCAGTTGTATCCGCCGCTCGTAAAGGCGGTGTTTGGCGTTACGCTCGAGTTCATTTTTTCTGAAAGAAACGCGGTTAAAGCAAAAAAGATCCAAGCCCTTTTCGCGAGCATGGATCAAGTTGGTGGTTATATTGTCAGTAGCAGGCCCTTTTGCGAAAGGCTGAAGTTCATCAATATACGAATGTACCGGGCGTGGGTCTGTCGCCGTTGACTCCGAAGTGGACGGCGGTGAAGCCGGAGGTTGAGCGTTGTTCGTACCAATTGCCGT
>JBDTZO010000055.1:0-3602 GCA_040005135.1 Acidobacteriota bacterium
CAGTCAATATCCCGGTTGGAACTCTGTTCACCTTCACGGTAGCAGGACTTCATCCTACAAGTGCAACACAGACGACACCAGGCATTGCCGGAACGGAGACCATGACGGTCACTGCCGGCCCGGTTTCACAGAACGGATTTTGTGCTTTCGCACCTGGAACATGGATCGTGGGCACGCCGGTGATCGTCACCGAGACGGCGGTTGCTCCTCTACCGAATGGCTTTACATTCGCCGACGTCAGTGTTTCGAGGATCACGGGGCTGCCGAGCCTGGTATCGTCAAGCCTTGCCAACAAGACCGCGACGTTGACCGCTCGCAACACAACGGCCGAGGTAGCATTCACGAACTACATCTTCCGCCCGGCGATCCTGAAGATCTGTAAGATCGGTGCCACGTCGACGGTCACGGGTAATTTCTCGTTTACAATGAGTTTGGTTAATCCTCTAACGAGCCTGCCGGTGAGTTCGAGCCCGATCATTATACCCGTCAACTCATGTACCTTTGCACAAGGCCCGTACCCTGCTGTCCCCGCATTCCCGGGCATCGGGACGTTTAATCTCGGGACACAGCTGACAATTACCGAGGCAGCGTCCGGCACGACGATCGTCGTGGCTGTGACGTCACCGACGAGTCCTTTGGTCGCGGACGCCACCAACCGACGAGGAACGATTACACTTAATCGATCTGCTCTGGACTCGCAGTTTAACGAGATCTCGTTCACCAACGCAATCGGTGGAGGAGGATCGACGGCGGCCGGTGTTTCTGTGACGGGACGCGTCCTGACCGCTGGCGGGAATGGCTTGACCAATGCGTACGTCATTTTGTCCGGCATAAACGGAACATCCAGGCGAGCTATGACGTCTGCGTTCGGATATTTTCGGTTCGATGACGTTGAGGCTGGAGGAACCTATATTCTCAACGTCGATTCGAAGCGTTTTTCGTTCACGCCGCGATCGATCTCGGTCGATGACGAGCTGACAAATGTAGAACTTGTAGCGGTCCCGCCGCTTTAAGCTCGGAGCCAAGCTAAGCAGGTAATTGGTTAAAAAGCAGCGTGCTACGGCACGCTGCTTTTATTTTGCTGCGCGGGGAGATCGGCCTTGGACCCTACGTTCGACTTCGGAGCGAAGGCCGTTTTCAGGGATGGCTAAATGGCTTCGCACGGAACCTCAGAACCCAAAAGGTGGAATTACGTCGTTGTTCAATGTTTAAAGTTAAGACAGGTTATTGGCGGCTATTTTCGCGAATAACCGAAACGGGGAAGTCAAAGGCTATTCCTTTCGAGTATGCCGGCCAGTCCCCAGGTTGCATTGTCCGTCGTTATGACTGACCTTCATCGTTCCAGCTTCGCAGCTTTTGGCCCGCCTGCATCGCAGTTCGGACACAGGTCTGACCGATCTGACACACATTCAGCACAACCGAAATGAAAAGCAAATATCGATACATATCTGCAGCCGCATTTTTGATCGCGATCGCCGTGTTCGGAGTCCTTGCCGGCAGATCGTCGATGTTATCGACGCCGGTGAGAGCCGCGGACATCGCGACCCGAGGCGGAGCGACGGCCGAAATGTTGGCATTCGCATTAAACCTCGATCATGCTTCGGATTTCGAATTGGTCGGCTCTAACGGCTTTCGTAATGGAAACGGAACATCGTTCGCGACTAATTCGATCGATCCGCAGGTGCGGGCCGACCTTGTGAAAGCTTACGGCGCGATCGAGCAGCTGCCGTGTGAAATTGTAGATCAATCTGCCCTGGCCGACAGAACATTCGGTCCAGGGGTTTATTGTCTCGACCATGGCGAACTCGCGGGGCTGATGACCGTCGATGCCGCCGGCGAAACAAATGCCCGGTTCGTTTTTCGGATCGCAGGCACGATGACCGTTTCGAATGATGTGTCGATCAAGCTCGCGAACGGAGCCATATCGAGCAACGTTTACTTTGTCGCGGGAGACACGCTCTCGATCGGTAAGCGCGGCGACATCAATGCAAACCTCATCTCGCTTGGCGATATTTCAGTCGACAGCGGTTCGAATGTCCACGGACGAGTATTGAGCGTCAAGGGCAGCGTCAATATCACCGACGCTGTGGTCGCCGCCGGCACTGGCTACATCGAGGTTTGTAAGCAGGTTGTTGCGGGCGACGTTATTCCCGACGGCACACTATTCACGTTCAATGTGGCCGGAATTGACCATCAGGCACCAGTCGGCGGCTGTACGTCGCCGATCCTAGTAACCGCTGGAAACGTGACTGTCGTTGAAGCGTTGAGGGACAACACCGCGGTCGTCGATATAACGGCCCGACCGGCAAGCCGGTTGGTCAGTGCAAACCGAGCGATCCGCACGGCAGTGGTCGCGGTGCCGGAAGGTGAGGCAAATAATCAGACAGTCGTAACCTTTACCAACCAGACGACTGCGACGGGTGTCATCGAGATCTGCAAATTCGGATCAGACAGTGATGTCACCGGCTATTTTCAGTTTACCGCACAAGGTGCCCCGGGGCAGACCTTCGCGGTGCCGGTCGGCTATTGTTCATTGGGCATCACGCTCACGATCCCGCAATCTGGAGCGAACCCGCCAACAGCGAACGTTACCGAGCTCGCGCGGGAAAACTATCGGCTCACGGACGCGGGAACCTTTCCGACATCATCATTTATCTCATTAACGCCGAACGCGGGATTCGGACCAAACGGCGACGCTCTCCCGAATAACACGGACGGCGGGTATGCCACCGTGACCCTCGCCACCGGCGGGCCCGGCACGATGGTGGTCGTAGCTTTTTACAATCGCTCGCTTCCGGGAGCTATCAAGGTTTGCAAGATAACGGCGGATGAGGCCAACATACCTATTAATACCGCGTTTACATTTCAGGTAACTGGCATGATCCCATCCAGCCCGACCCAGATCATGCCCGGGATCGCCGATACGACCACCGTTCAGGTCCGTGCCGGATCGGTCGCTCAGAATGGATTTTGTGCGTTCGTTCCCGACCGTTCATACATCGTTGGCACGCCGGTCGTGGTCACCGAGATCGGGGCGGCGGCACCTATCAATTTCGCTGAGGTCCGGGTTTCGCGGATCCGCGGTCTGACGGGGCTGGTTTCGACCAGTCTCATAAACAAGACTGCGACGCTGATGGCCAGGAACAATACCGCAGAGGTCGAATTTACGAATTTTGTCTTTCGACCGGCAGTCTTGAAAATATGTAAGCTCGGTGCCACGCCGGACGTTACAGGTTCCTTCTCGTTCACAATGGCGGCGGCCGATCCGCTAACGACATGGAACGTTAGTAGTTCACCTTTGACAGTGCCGGTCGGAGCGTGCACGTTCCTTCAGGGGCCCTTCGACCCGGTCCCAGGGTTGCCTGGAATCGGGACCTTTAACCAGGGAACCCAACTAAACGTGACAGAAGCGGCAGATGGAACGACGATCCTCCAGGACGTATCGTCTAGTACGGCAAGTCCGATATCGTTCACCACGGGTAGCCGAACGGGAACGATCACACTCAATCAAGCCGCAAATGCCGGCAGCCTGAATGAGATCATTTTTACCAATGCAGCAGCTCCGGCGACTCAGTCGGCGGCCCGTTTTGACTTCGACGGCG
>JBDTZO010000233.1:0-12131 GCA_040005135.1 Acidobacteriota bacterium
GCTCGCGTAGCTCAGCTGGATAGAGTGCTTCCCTCCGAAGGAAGAGGTCGCAGGTTCGAACCCCGCCGCGAGTACCAACTTAACATGCCTGTATTCAACAGGTTAGGATACGATGAAGACGGCCGTGAAGGTCGTCTTTTTGCACGTCGGTCTAAAAGTTGGAGATATGTTTCGCCGGTCTCGTGCAAGCGATCCATGACTACGATCGCGCCAAACCCTATATCAGGGTTTCGCCCTGTGTCCCGCGAGCCCATATCAAGATGGACGCTGACCCATGGTTCGCACAACCTCGACTGAACAACTTGCGTGTAGGACTACCGACTGCGCGACCGAACCTAGCAAGAACCGTTCGAGCATTCCGTTTCCGTGCGAGCCGACTATGATCAAATCGGCTCCGAATGCTTCTGCTTCGTCAAGAATGACACTTTTTGGAGACCCTTCAACGACGGCCGTTGTGATATTTATGTCAGGTTGCTTTTTGCGTAGAATATGGGCTGTTTCCTGGGTTGCACTCTCCGCTGCCTTCAAGGCATCGTGGTCAACCCTTGCATAAAATTCTTCCGATACGCCCATTGGATCTATTCGTACGTTCAAAGGCGTCTTATTGTATGCCGAAACTATCCGTATCTTTGTTTTGACGGGAAAGGCCCGGCCCGCGATCAACTTAGCCGTCGCTTTGCTTTGTTCTGAGCCATCTGTAGCTAATAGTATTTTCATGATCTCTCTCCCATTTTTTGCAAAAAACTAGAAATCCCGTTCAGTCGTTGCACCACTCTCCTTTATTTTAATAATGCCTCGAAGCCGGAGACGACATCGAAAAGTTCCTCGTCTATGTTGCCTTGGCGCAGACGATGATACTTGCTGTTCAAGTTTTCCAAAAGGTCGTCAATATTTTTGTCAGCTCTCTGCATCGCGGCCAGGCGGCTGGCATTTTCGCTGGCGAGAGATTCGGCACACGCCCGGAAAAGCGAGACAAAAAGATAGCCTCTGATGAGCGCCCGCAGAGTTTCAGTAGGTTCGCCAATAACCTCGGGCAATATTTTCGAGGGCCACGGTATAGCGGCCAAGCCGCTTCGCCACGTTTCGTCCAGCGGCAACAGTCGTTGGCCGTAAGGTGCGTAAGAAGCACCAGATGTCGGGCGATTGTAGAAAAGGTAAAGTTCGGCGACATCGCCCCGACTTTTGCCGAGCTCGGTCTCTGTTAGGACCTGTCCGATCAGAGGAGTTATGCCGCCCACCGACGAGGGCACATTGAATACGCCCATTACCGGCAATTCGGTGTCTAACAATCGAGCGTGGACGCGTTCACCAACCGCCCAAAGGAGCGGTTTGCCAGTGAGCCCGGCGAGCGTTTTGAAAGCGTGATCAGCGATCTGGTCGTTAAACTGGCCGACCAGGCCCTGGTCGGAACCGAATACGACGGCATCTATCGTCACGGCGGACGAACTCCCTTTTGCTCCGAGCGTCAGAGCTTCGGAACCAATTTCGCGAATGCAAACACTCAATCCCATCTCTACGGTGCGATAGTAATCGGTCAGTGCATTTACTGAGCTTTCGTACTGTCCGATGCTGGATGCCGCGGCGGCCTTCATCGTACGGACCACGGACTGCAGGTCGCCGGCACCGGCGATCTTTTGACGCAAACTCGAAATGGTATCGCTCATGTTTTGCCCGTTGATGACGCTGCTTGCTCCTTATCGGCTGCATCCGGCGGTGTTGGGTCAACCGTTGAGGCCGAATTGGGATCGGGTTTGGACTCCGTCTTTGGCTGAAACGGAGCGAGTGAAGTTCGCGCTAGATCGGTGATCGATTTGCGGTCCTCATCGCTTAGCGTGTCGGAATTGATCAACCGCTTACGGATCTCCGCAGGAATATTGGCCGCTGCATCCTTGACCGCCTGACCCGCGTCCTCCATCTGGTCGAGCGGCACATCGTCAAATAGTTTCGCGGTCAACGCCAGTAACACTGCAATTTGAGCCGGGACGGAGATTGGCTCAAGCTCCGGCTGTTTGAGGCACGCGCGAATTCGCAAACCGTGGTCGATGATCTTACGCGTGCTCTCGTCGACTCGGGCTCCGAATCTGGAAAATGTTTCCAGCTCTTCAAACTGTGCGTAGGCAAGTTTCAGGTCTCCCGCCACCGCTCTGTACGAGGCAAGCTGAGCTTTGCCGCCGACGCGGGACACCGATTTGCCGACATCCACAGCGGGAAGTACACCAAGCTCAAAGAGTGTCGGGGATAGGTATATCTGACCATCCGTGATCGAGATCAGATTGGTCGGAATATAGGCCGAAATGTCCTGTGCCTCGGTTTCGATAATCGGTAATGCAGTTAAAGAGCCGCCTCCAAGTTCCTTGCTCAAATGGGTAGCACGTTCGAGCAATCGCGAGTGGATATAAAAGATGTCGCCGGGAAAGGCCTCGCGTCCGGGTGGGCGACGCAGGAGGAGAGAAATTTCGCGGTACGCTCGTGCATGATGTGTGAGGTCGTCGTAAACGATCAGCACATCGCGGCCCGCCTCCATAAACGATTCGGCGATACTTGTCGCTGCGTAGGGAGCGATGAAAGCGAGCCCCGGCGGGTCATTGCCCTCGGCAACCACGATGACGGTGTAGTCCATCGCCCCTTTTCCCTCCAAGGTAGCGACAACCTTTGCGACCGCAGATGCCCGTTGGCCGATCGCGCAATAAACGCACACGACATCCCGACCGTTTTGGTTAATTATCGTGTCGATCGCAATGGCGGTCTTGCCCGTCTGTCGGTCGCCGAGGATCAACTCTCTTTGACCACAGCCGACGGGAATAAGAGCATCGATCACCATGAGACCCGTTTGAAGCGGAACGTCAACCGGCAAGCGGTCCATGATGGCGGAGGCCGGCCGTTCTATAGGCAGACGTTTGCTGGTGGAAACCGGGCCTTTGTCATCAAGGGCCCGGCCTAGCGGATCGATGACCCGGCCTAACAGGCCAACACCAACCCCGACATCCATCACGCGGCCCGTGCGTCTGACTTCGTTACCTGCTACGAGCTGCGAATAGTCGCCGAGCAAAACCACACCGATCTCTTCCGGGTCAAGGTTGAACGCAATTCCAAGTATTTCGTTTGGAAACTTGATCAACTCATCAAATCCAACTCCCGGAAGACCGGACACTTTTGCGATACCGGTCGCCACGCTTGTGATTGTACCGACCTCGCGAGGCTCGAGGCTTGGCTTGAACGTGTCGAGAACATGCCCGATGTCATCGAAGGTGCTGTCGAGAATATGCTTGAGGCTCACGGATCCCATTTTCTTTAACTTGCTTTTTCAGCATCGTCTTTCTTTGACGCATGCGCGGCCTTGCCGTCCGGCTTCGATCTTGACTTGCGTGGAGCCTTCGACTTGCTTTTAGGAGCCATCGGGACATCGGTTTTTGTCTCGGTATTCGATTTAGCTTCGTTTTTCTCCGTCGCCGTGGAGTTAGTGGCATCGTCCTTTTTCAGGATCTCGTTGACACCGTCTTCTAGTGAGGTCAGATAGTCGGAAATACTCCACGCCACTTTTTGGCCATTGGCGACGAGCTCAATACCGCTTATTAGATCGGGCGAGGTCTCAAACTGTATCGGCGTCTTATCCGCAAATGTCACGTCGAATGAGTCTTGAATTGCCGCACGCTGCTTATCCGGCAATTCAAACGCGCTGCGAACGATCGCGGGATCAGAAGATCCCTTTAGTGCGGCCGCCAATCCTTTCTTTGTTTTGTCGTCGATGCCGTCAATACGGCTGATAAGTACGTTAGCCATACACTCTTCAAGATCCGCGGAGGCGAGTTCTGTTAGTGCCTTTCGCGCGATTGCAAATACTTCCTGCTCCGTCCGGTGCCGGATGGCTTTGTTGAGGCTGTGAGCGTCTTTTAATAGAGCGTCATGACGTTTGTTACTTAACGCCGCGGCCGTCTTGTTGGCCTCGGCGAGGAGGCGGTCAAGTTCGGTTTTAGCATCGTCATTTGCCTTTTTTAGGAGCGCGGCCCTTTGCTCGTCGAATTTGTCGTTCTTGGCCTGGAATTCGTCGCGATCCATTTTAGCTTCGTCTTTCTTTTTTGCTGCATCGGCGAGTTCGGCGGCGAGCAGCTTTTCACGGGCGTCGATGGCGTTGAGGATAGGCGTGTAGAGGTACCGCTTCATCAACCACACCAGGATGAGAAAGTTTAGCGCCTGTGCCCCGACCGTGAACCAATCGATCAACATATCTTTATTTCCCCGCCTGTGCGATAACGTGATTCCAGAACGGATTGGCAAATATGAGGATCATCGAAACCACAAAGCAATAGATCGCCGTAGATTCGATCATGGCGAGGCCGACAAATAACGTTCGGGTAATAGTCGCCGAGGCGTCGGGCTGCTGTGCAAGTGCTGTCAGGGCAGTCGCGACCGCCCGGCCTTCGGCGAGTGCCGGGCCCATGCAGCCAAAACTGGTACCCAGACCAGCGATGACAATTGATGCCACCGCGATGATGGTCATGTTATCCATAAGATCTCCTTTTGAGTAATTCGTGCGTGCTTCAACTTTGTGTCTCCGGTGCAAGTTCAGGTTTTCGGATCCGAGTGGCGGCAGCGATGTACACGGCCGCAAGAATGCTGAAAATATATGCCTGGACCATCCCGGTTAACAGGCCGAGTGCGGTCATGACTATCGGAAAAATGAAAGGCGTGATGGTCAGCAGAATAGCGATGATCATCGCTCCGCTCATCATATTGCCGAAAAGGCGAACAGCCAAGGCGAGCGTTCGCGAAAGCTCGCTGATGATATTAAACGGCAGCATTATGAAGGTTGGCTTCACAAATGACTTGAGATAGTCGCCTACGCCTTGCTCCTCGATGCCGAACATTGGCACTGCCACAAATACGGACAATGCTAATGCGGTAGTTGTTGATAGCGATGCCGTTGGTGGTTCAAATCCGGGAATCACTGTGCAGAGACTTGCTGTGGCCACAAATAAGAATAGGGTGCCGAGAAAGCCGATATATTTCCGAGGTTGAGTTAGGCCAACGTCTTCGATCTGCTTTACGATCCCGGTTATGACGATCTCGAGAAAGTTCTGCCAACGTGAACGTTTCAGGTCTGTGGAGAGTTTTCGGGTGATAAGTTTTGAACCGACCACGAGCGCGATCATTAGTCCCCACGTGAAGACGATCGTCCCGTTGAGCACAAAAAAACCGTACTGCCAAAAGATCAGTTGGTCTGAACTAAGGCGCATGACTGGCCTCCTGACCTGAAAAGGCGGGAGTACCCGACGCCAATGTAAGGCGCGTCACGATGATCCGCGCAATGATGAATCCAAGCAAACACATGAGGACGCTCTCCCAACTGTCGCGAGCAAAAACGAAGAAGCCACCCAACACAATGCCCGTTCGCAAAAACATGCTGCCGATGAGCCAGAGAGCCGGGCGAGCAGCCAAAACTACCTTCTTGACCGTCCACCAGAGGCCGCCGAAAAATATCCCGCCGAGCAAGATCCCGGAGCCCAGAGCCAAAACCAACGTCAATGTTTCATTCATTGATCTATTCGCCCTCCCGCATATCTATTTCCTCTTTTGCAACCCAGTGCCAGGCATTCAAACAACCGAGCGTAAGGCCGATAACCAGCAGCATCAACGTCCACGAATGGCTACCCGGATGCCGATCGTCAAGCCAGATACCGAGTGCAACTCCAAGCAGAGTTGGAACGACAACGGACCAACCGATCAGTCCGGTCATTCCGAGACCAGACCATACTCCCTGACCTTTATTTCGCTGGGCCTTTATCTTTCGCTCGGCTTTTGCAGCGATCTCGCTACTAAATTTCGTTGCAACGTTCGGCGTCTTAGCTTCCGGTTTTTCACTCATGATGAAACTCCGCCAATCGGCTTATGAAACCGCTTTCCATTTTTGCCATGACAGAACGCATCTCCCGCTCCTGCTGGTTCATGTCTACAAACTCGCTTTCCACGGCCTCGTGAAGTTTGGCCAGATCGGTCCCTTCAATTGCATTGCGTACGGAAATGACCACTTCAAAACCTGTTTTGACCAGGACACCCTCGTCAACTGCAATGTAAATCTCGCCTTCCTTTCCGACTTCGTAGATGAGGATCCCGGGAGCAAGAGCGGCGACGCAATCGAGCCGGTGCGGCAAAAGTCCGAATGAACCGCTTCCGCTTTCCGCAACTACGCGCGATACTCCCGTCTTGTCGGCGAATATTCGGAACGGCAGGAGGATCTTAAGACTCATCAGTGCTTCCGGCATTATTCTCCTTTTTGGTATCAGACTCAGGTTCTAGGTTCGACTTCGAGTTTGGCTCCGATCCGGCATCCGCCTTAGAATTGTCCGAAGGGACAGGGTCGTCCGGCGGTGTAGATCTGTCTCCCGGCTCGTTTTTTGCCGGCGCTTTGGCCGTCGCATCAGTCTTCTTTGCCTCGTCAATTGCGCCGATCATGTAAAGCGCACTTTCCGGATAGTCTGCGAATTCGTCATTTAATATTCTTTCGCACCCGTCGAGCGAGTCCTTTAAGCTGACCTGCTTTCCCTTGATGCCGCTAAATTTCTCGGTGGCAAAGAAAGGTTGTGTGAGAAATCGCTCCAACCGCCGCGCTCGGCCTACTACTTTTCGATCATCCGGTGAAAGTTGATCAAGCCCGAGCATCGCGATAACGTCCTTGAGATCTTCGTATTGCGCGAGCGTGTGCCTTATCTTCTGAGCCAGCAGATAATGGCGTTTACCGACGATTCCGGGTGTCGCCATTTTTGAGTTGGATTGGAGTAGATCGATTGCAGGATAGAGGCCTTCGCTCGCCCGTTTGCGCGAAAGCACTATCGAGGCCGAGAGATGGGAAAACGAATGGACGGCCGCCGGATCGGTCAGGTCATCCGCCGGGACATATACCGCCTGGATCGAGGTGATGGCTCCCGAATCGGTATTTGCGATCCGTTCCTCGAGCCCGGATAATTCCGTACCCATAGTCGGCTGATAGCCCAAACGCGATGGCATCTGGCCGAGCAATCCCGACACCTCCATTCCCGCCTGAATAAAACGAAAAATATTATCGATCAGCAGAAGCACCTCGCGGTGCTCGTCATCGCGAAAATATTCGGCCATCGTGAGCGCGGCCAGCCCAACCCGAAATCGGGCACCCGGAGGCTCGTTCATCTGCCCGAACAGCATGACCATATGCGGGAGCACACCCGCTGCTTTCATGTCGTGGTAGAGCTCCTCGCCTTCGCGGCATCGTTCGCCGATACCGCAAAACAGGCTGATGCCCTTTTGATGCCCGACCATGTTGTGGATCATTTCGGTCAGCAAAACGGTCTTACCTACTCCGGCGCCGCCAAACAGCCCGGCCTTGCCGCCGCGTTCGACAGGGACCAGAACGTCGATCACCTTTATTCCCGTTTCAAAAACTTCGGTCGTAACGGAGCGGTCGGCCAGTGGCGGTGGATCTCGATGAATGGTTCGCCATTCTACATGGGTTGGTTCCGGCTTTCGGTCGATGGCTTTGCCAAAAACATCGAACATACGCGAGAGAATTGCTTTACCCACCGGCACCTTCAACGGGCCGCCAGTATCCGTAACCGACATGCCGCGAGCTAGTCCCTGCGTTGGATTGAGAGCGATCCCGCGAACCTGCTGGTCATCAAGCTGCATAAGCACCTCGATCGCGATCTTGTCATCCGGTCCGGCACGCAGTAGCGAGTAGATCGGCGGTAAGCTGTCCGCAAATTGCACATCGACCACGCTGCCGCGAACCGACGTTACAACGCCAAGGTTGGCTGAATTGTCCCGATTACTCTTCATTTCCCTTGCGTAATGATCGTTGGCGGATCGCCTTTAGTTCTTTGAGACGTACGGCGTCGGGCTGCGGATAACTCATTTTGAGGTCTCCCAGCGAATCGAGAATTATCTGTGAAACGATCACCCGCGCGTTCTCCGTATCGTCGACATCGGCCCCAATGATTCAGAATTTGCTACCCCGCTGTCGCCGACGAGGATCTCTGCCTGCCGCTGTGCAATAAAGGGCGTCGATTTACGAATGATCCTCGAGCAGCTAGCGAGATCCTTACGCTTCCTCCAACCATTTTCGTGCTCCGGACTCATCGGCGTGGTCGAAATAGCGGATCGGCGCCGGTGAGAAGGGTTTGAAAATTATTTCAATTGCATGCTGCCACTTCTTGTCTCCGACCATGGCCATTCGGTCTATGTCGTTATAATGATGGACGCCGAACTTGAGATCCTCCCACGCGGCGCCCGCATCCCATCCGTGGAAACCGATCATGTCGAACAACAAACGCGGCTTTCCATGCGTCTGTAAAAGCCGCTCGAATTCGGACACGAATTTCGGGTAGTCTTCTTTTACCAAGGTTCCGCTTACGTGAATGACGAGGATCTTCCCTCCGTTTTCTTCGTTTAATTTAATAGGCATTTTGAATTTTCTCCTCTTGCGATTAGATCAGGCCGAATACCGACGACACCTGTCGAGATCATGATCTCTCGTTCCCGCCTGACGTCGTTTGCGGAGCGTCATCGGGTTTCCATTTCCAATTACGGATCTCCGGCATGTCCTGGCCGTTCTTGTCAATGTAATGCTTGTGCTCGATCAGTTTGTCCCGCATCATTTGCTTCAAATATGCGCCTTGGGAGCCCAAATTAGGTACGCGGTCCACAACATCTTCGACCAAATGAAAGCGGTCAAGGTCGTTCTGCACCCGCATATCAAAGGCAGTTGTGATCGTGCCCTCTTCCTTGTACCCACGGACGTGCAAATTGCGATTGGTCCGGCGGTACGTCAGCCGGTGAACAAGCCACGGATATCCGTGAAAGCCAAAGACAATATGTTTGTCTTTTGTAAATAGCGAATCGTAGTCCCTATCACTCAATCCATGAGGGTGTTCCGTACTGGGCTGCAGCCGCATAAGATCGACCACGTTGATCACGCGGATCTTTAGCTCAGGCAGATGCTCGCGGAGGATCGAAACGGCAGCCAAGATCTCGAGCGTAGGCGTGTCTCCGCAGCAGGCCATGACGACATCCGGCTCCGAGCCCTGATCATTGCTTGCCCATTGCCAAATGCCAATTCCCTCAGTGCAATGGATAACCGCAGCATCCATCGTCAGCCACTGCGGCAGCGCATGTTTGCCGGCTACGACGACGTTGACATAGTGCCGGCTGCGCAGGCAGTGATCGAAGACGGACAGCAGACAATTTGCATCGGGCGGGAGATAAACGCGAACGATATCGGCCTTTTTGTTGACAACATGGTCAAGAAAGCCTGGGTCCTGGTGCGTGAAGCCATTGTGGTCCTGCTGCCAAACATGTGACGCAAGAAGATAGTTTAGCGAGGCGATCTTTCGCCGCCAGGGCAATTCGAGCGTCACTTTCAGCCATTTGGCGTGTTGGCTGAACATCGAATCGACAATACGTATGAATGCCTCATAACTGTTGAACAGGCCATGCCGGCCTGTCAGCAGGTACCCCTCGAGCCAACCTTCGCATTGGTGCTCGCTTAGCATTGAGTCGAGCACTCGGCCGGCCGGAGCAAGAAATTCATCGTTCTTTTCTGTTCTGGCGTCCCACTGCCGGTTGGTGGTTTCAAAAACCGCTCCGAGTAGGTTCGAAAGCGTCTCGTCGGGCCCGAAGACCCGAAAATTTCGATGTTCCTGATTAAGCTTTGCAACGTCGCGCAGGAACTTCCCCAACACCATCGTGTCCTGGCCGTCCACGGCGCCCGGCGCAGGGACAGTCACCGCGTGGTCGTGAAAGTCAGGCATCACAAGGTCGCGGAGCAGAACTCCGCCATTCGTGTGCGGATTAGATCCCATCCGGCGGCTGCCATTCGGTGCTAATTCGGCAAGCTCCGAGACCAATCGGCCGTTCTCATCGAATAATTCCTCGGCCCTGTAGCTTTTCATCCAGCTTTCAAGCTGCTGGACATGATCGGGGTGCTCGGCATCCACCAGTAGAGGCACTTGATGGGCCCGAAAAGTCCCTTCGATCTGGAGTCCGTCAACAAACTTCGGACCTGTCCAACCCTTTGGCGATTTGAGGACGATCATCGGCCAGCGCGGCCTCGTTGTATCGTTCCCATCCCGCGCGTTTGTTTGGATCTGCCGAATGTCCTCGATGGCTTTGTCCAAAGTTGCGGCCATAAGCTCGTGCATCTTTTCGGGTTCGTCGCCCGCAACAAAATAAGGCGTCCAGCCGCACCCGCGGAAGAACTGTTCGAGCTCATCAGGTTCGATACGGGCGAGTACGGTCGGATTGCTGATCTTGTACCCATTCAAGTGCAGGATCGGCAGCACCGCTCCGTCGGTAACCGGATCGAGCAGCTTGTTGGATTGCCAGGCAGTCGCCAGCGGACCTGTCTCGGCTTCGCCGTCGCCGACGACGCACGCGACGATCAGTTCCGGATTGTCGAAAGCGGCCCCAAAGGCGTGACTGAGTGAATAGCCGAGTTCGCCGCCTTCATGGATCGATCCCGGAGTTGTCGGTGCTACATGGCTTGAAATCCCGCCGGGCCACGAGAACTGTGTGAACAGCTTTTTCAGCCCCGCCTCGTCCTGTGTGACATTCGGATACACCTCACTCCATGTGCCCTCGAGATAAACATTGGCGACGATGGCCGGGCCGCCGTGACCCGGGCCGGCGAGATAAAACATATCTAGGTCATATTTGTTTATGACGCGGTTCAAGTGCACATAGATGAAATTCTGTCCGGGCGTCGTGCCCCAATGGCCCACGACTAGCGGTTTCACGTCGGAGAGTTTCAACGGCTCCTTCAATAGCGGATTGTTATAAAGATATATCTGACCCACCGACAAATAGTTGGCCGCTCGCCAGTAGGCATTCATTTTATGCAGCATTTCCTCGGAAAGTGTTTTCTTATTCATGATGTGTCTCACTCGGTCTTATTTCGCCGATTTGCTTCCGTCGGAAACGTCTGGATCGCGATGTCCAAGTCCTAGCAAGCGGCAAACTGTCTCCGCTATCATCAACTCCTCGTCGGTACGAATGACGCGGACCGTCACTCGCCCTTCCGCCTTTGAGATCACAGCTTCATTAGCCGCATTCTGTTTTTGATCGATCTTGATTTCCAGGAATTCGAGCCCTTCGCAGATCCGAGCACGGATCTTGGGAGCGTTCTCGCCTATTCCGCCTGTGAAGATTAAGGTGTCGACACCGCCGAGCGCCGCCGCGAAGGCTCCGATCCATTTCCTGACCTGGTAGCAAAACATTGCCACCGCCTCGGCCGCGCGCACATCCTTCGCTTCTGCCTCAAGCAGATCGCGCATGTCAGCACTGGTCTCCGAAATTCCAAGCAGGCCGGACTCGAAATTGACCATCTTGTTGAACCTTTTCGGGCTCATTTTTTCGGTTGACGCGAGGTACCAAACAAGTCCCGGATCGAGATCTCCTGACCGCGTGCCCATCGGCACACCGGATGCCGGGGTAAAGCCCATGGTTGTATCGGTACTCGTGCCGCCGAGAACGGCGGCCAGACTCGCACCATTACCGAGATGGGCAAGAATTACGCGGCTCTTGGCCGCTTCCGGACCGGCCACACGGGCCAGTTCGCCCATGAGAAACTCGTACGATAACCCGTGAAACCCATATCGTCTAACTCCCTGAGCCTCGTATCGGCGTGGTATCGGCAATAGCCGGGCGACGGGTGGCAGGTCCTTGTGAAACGTCGTATCGAAGCAGGCAACCTGAGGCACGGCGGGAAATTGACGTTGAAATGCTTCGATCAAATGGATCTCCCCCGGAAGGTGCTCCGCGTCGAAGGCACCTAGACGCCGCAGTTCCTCGATCATTTTCGGCCTGATCTTCTTCGGCGTACAGTAATTCGGCCCGCCCTGCACGACGCGATGGCCCACCGCGGCCAGCGTATCTCCGCGTTCATCCATCCATGTCATCAAAACGTCAACCGCCGTCTTATAACTCGGAACCTCTACCGGGCGTGAAAAACTTTCCGCCGGATCCACGCTTTCCACTCGCATCGCGGCGTCCGTCATACCGATGCGATCGATCGCGCCGGCCAGAAGTTGCCGGAGCGAGTCGCAGGCTTCAAAAAGGGCGAACTTTATGCTCGATGAACCAGCATTTATCGCCAGAATACGCTGACT
>JBDTZO010000212.1:0-36801 GCA_040005135.1 Acidobacteriota bacterium
CGTCATCGCGTTCGTTGTAGATGCGATAGATCCACTGTTTTGCGTTCTGCCGGGCGTAATGCTCGATGCGCATTTCGTTTTCATTGACGAGGAGGCATTCTTTGATCTTGGGGATCGCGAGAAAGCCCTCGAGCTTCATCTGACGGTCGGTCGATTTCAGCAGTCCCGAGAATATCTCGATCACGACTGTCGGATTGATCAGCATTTCCGAGCTGCTGTCGGCGAATACCGGTTCGCCATTTACGACTACCAGATCTGGATAACAGACCGAATTAACGCCGATACGCACCTGCATATCGTTCGAATACATCTCGCACGTGCTACGGTGAATGCGGCTGCCGATCGCGATCGCGAAATTGGTCGAGATCAGATTGTGCCAGCGGTTAGCCGCCGGTTTTGACATTATTTTGCCATCAAGCAGTTCCGTTTTTACAACGTCGCGCCGCTCTGCGGTCGTGAAACTCTTGATCTGCTTAGTGGTTGTAGCGTCTGCTGCGGTTTGGCTCATACTTCAGTTTGACTCCTTGTTTAAGTGAAGGCGGACCAGGGGGAAAGGTCACAAGTTTTACGGACTTTGCGTGGACAGATTTGTTTGCTAAAACTAGTGTGACACATCGACAACGAACTTTTCAAGGAAATATTGATGAAACTCGAACATTTGGCCGCACAGACTAACTCAGTTATCGAACGCGGTTCGCCCGACTTCGAGATCATTTCCACGGCCGGCCTCGATCTCGCCGGCCCCGCCGACATTACTTTTTTGGCAAATCCAAAGTACACTCCGCAGATCGCTGACACGCGTGCGGGAGCGATATTTTTGAACGAAAAGACCGCGATCGAGCGCGGTGACATCGCCATCCTCCGTGCCCGCGATCCGTACCTCGCTTACACTCTGGCGTTGAGGTTGTTCTTTCCGCCGCTGCCGCTCAAGGCCAGCATTCATCCAACCGCCGTGATCGATGGATCGGCAGCGGTTGCCGCTGACGTCGAGATACACGCAAACGTCGTGATCGGAGCCGGATGCACTGTGGCCGACGGTGTCCGTATCATGCCAAACGTGACAATTTACAATGGTGTTCGGATCGGCGAGGGGACGACGATCCACTCCGGCGTTTCGATCCGAGAAAACTGCGAGATCGGCCGAAGATGCATTATTCACAATAATTCGACGATCGGATCCGACGGATTTGGTTATGCGAGGGACGAGAATAAGCATTGGCTCAAAATACCGCAAACCGGCCGCGTAGTGATTGAGGACGACGTCGAGATCGGTGCAAATACCGCGATCGACTGTGCGTCGGTCGGCGAAACGCGGATAAAACGCGGGGCGAAATTAGATAATCTGGTTCAGATCGGGCATTCCTGCACGATCGACGAAGACGCCCTCATTTGTTCGCAGACCGGACTTGCGGGTTCGAGTTACATCGGAAAGCGCGTAATTCTTACCGGCCAGGTCGGGATCGCCGGTCATCTGAAAATTGGTGACGATGCCGTGCTTACTGCAAAATCGGGAATATCGCATGACGTGGAGCCCGGAAAGGTTATGTCTGGAATTCCGGCATTCGAGAACCGCGATTGGCTGCGTTCGACCGCCGCTTTTCGCAAGCTCGGCGATATGGCGGGCCGGCTGAGAAAATTGGAGAAAAAGGTCTTCGGCGAATAATAAATGCAGCGAAAGATCAAGATAATCATTGGAATTTGCACCGTTGCTACGTCCGCCGCCGGAGGTTTGCATTACGCTCACGCAAATCCTGTCGCTACGTTCGTCGTGACGGCCGCGGCCCTCGCTCTGCTCGCGGTTATCGTTGGCGATGCAACGGAACAATTGGGCAGCCGCCTCGGCCCGGGAGCGACGGGCGTTCTGCAATCCGGCCTCGGCAATCTGCCCGAGCTTTTTGTCTGCATTTTTGCTCTAAGGGCCGGGCTCGATCACGTCGTTCAAGCTGCTCTGATCGGGTCGATCCTCGGCAACTCGGTTCTGGTGCTAGGGCTCGCATTGTTCATCGGCGGCCTGAAGAATGGAACGCAGAGGTTTAATTCTGAGCCGCCCAAAATGATCGTAACGCTGATGCTATTGGCTGCGGCCGTGCTCGTTATACCGACGCTCGCTCACGAGCTTCACACGCCGGCTGAGCCGCATATCTTGAGTCTCGATAAATTTCTAGCCGTTGTTTTGCTCGTTCTGCTTGCGGCAAATATTTATTTTTCGATCAAAGGCGACCCGTCGATGGCGATCCAGTCGGGCGAAGGCTCACACGATGAGAAATGGTCGCTGAAGGTAACGATCATTGTACTCGCGGCCGCTGGACTCGGTGCCGCTCTCGTCTCTGATTGGTTCGTCGACGCATTAGAGCCGGCGATGAAGAGCCTCGGCATCTCGGAGACGTTCGCAGGCCTCGTCGTCGTTGCGGTAGCCGGAAATGCGATCGAAAACCTGATCGGTATCCAACTCGCATGGCGAAACCAGGCCGATTACGCGATCAGCGTTATTCAGAATAGTTCGCTGCAGATCGCGCTCGGACTCTTTCCGGTGCTCGTACTGCTTTCGTACGTGCTCGGCGGAGCCATCTTAACGTTCGTGTTGACACCAATGCTCGTCGCCGTCCTGCTGATAGCGGTGATCGTTAGTGCTTTCGTAGTTTACGACGGCGAATCGATCTGGCTCGAGGGGCTTTCTCTGGTAGGATTATATTGCATCATCGCATCGGCATTTTGGTGGGGCTAGGAACTTACAAGGAGCGAATTAATGGAAAGATCAGAAACAGGCTACGATATTACACCGCTGTCGCACGAGACGATCGAAAGGCTCGCAGGCGACCTCACCGCAGAGGAGCGCCGCGTTCTACTCGATCACGGCACCGAACCGGCGTTTTGCGGTACTCTGCTCGACAATAAGTTGGACGGCACATACGCCTGCCGCTTGTGCGGCCTACCGCTGTTTAGCTCGAGCCACAAATTCGAATCTGGCACCGGCTGGCCGTCATTCTACCGGCCTTTCGACCGCGAGCACCTCACGAATATCGAAGATAACGCTTATGGCATGCGGCGCATCGAGATCCGCTGTGCACGCTGCGGCAGCCACCAAGGGCATGTCTTCCCCGACGGCCCGCCGCCGACCGGACAGAGATACTGCCTCAACTCGGCGTCGCTCGAATTTTTCGACGACATTGAGCAAATTCCACAGAAGAACTGACTCGCACGTCGTCATGGAATAATGAGAGGGCAAGCCCATAAGCGGCTTGCCCTCACTATTTTATTATTCCGGATGCCTACTTGCGATCTTTGAATGCGTCGAACAAACGCGTGTGTCGGCTGGTTAAAGGCATGAGGCGGCCGTTGATAAAGAGGTATTTCACGTTGGTCCGCGGTTCCAGCATATCGCCGTCGGTGACGACTAAATTGGCAACTTTTCCGACGTCGATCGAGCCAAGTCTGTCCGAGATCCCGAGGATCTCCGCGGGATAAAGAGTGACCGACCTCAGTGCGTCCTCTCTCGACAACCCGAACGAACCTGCAAGTCCGGCATGATACGGCAGGTCGCGGACCTCGGCCCCGTCATTGCCGGTTGAAATACAAAACTTTACACCTGCCTGCTGCATTTTTGCGGGTGCTGCAAATAGCGAATCATAATCGTCGTCGTCGAGCACCGGCAAATTGTAAATGTTCGTGTAAATGACGCTGATATTATTCTTCTTCAATTCGTCCGCCGCTTTCCAAGCTTCCTGGCCGCCTACGATTATGCCCTTGAGTTTGTGCTCAGCGACGAATCTGGCAACAGCACGAATGTCGCGTTCACGCTCCGCGTTGAACATCACGGGCCGTGCGCCTCGAATGTACGGTGCCATCGCGTCGTAACGCAGATCGGTGGCAGGATATGGCAATGTCTTATCGCTTGCGTAAGCGTCCTTTGCCCGAATATAGTTTTCGGCCGCGGTGAATATCTTTCTCAGCTCCTCAAGTTGGGTGTCACGACGTTTGACCGCCTCGCCAAAATCGACCGGCTGCCGCCCGCCCGGGCCAAAACCGCCAAATGTCGACAAACGCGGAAAATTGACCATCAGCCCGAATTCGCGAACTACCGCCATCTCATCCTGAGTCGAACCGATGAGGTTTATGACAGCCGCCTGGCCGGCGATAGTGCCGCCGACGGGAGTTGATAGAACGGTCGTGATGCCGTTAACGCGGGCCACCTCGACGTGCGACGAATGCGGATTAATGCCCTTTATCGCCTTTGCATTGGCGTTCATCGAGCCCGTTTCCGCCGAATCCACCGACCCCGGAACGCCAAGAGGAATTTCCGCCATTCCCAAAGTGGTATTTGCGTCGATCATTCCGGGAAAGATCATCAGGCCTTTGCCGTCGATCGTTTCCGCGCCGGCCGGAACTGAAATTTCCGCACCGACAGCCGCGATCTTGCCGTTTTGAATGACCACAGTACCGTTTTCGATCGTAGCCCCTGAAACTGTCACGATCCGTGCCCCCACGATGGCGAACGTCCCCGCCCGTCCGTTCTGATTCTGTTCGGAGCCGTCGTTCTGAGCATTTACATAGTGGCTAGCGGACATTACGGTCAACAGCAGCCAGAGGAAGCATTTTGCGTTTAGCATTTTAGATCTCCAGATCATTAACGTTTTCCTCCGTCGCCGTATTCGGCTTCGTCGCGGTCGGCAAGCCTTTTTTCGGTCGGCACACGCGTCGGCGGCCCGCCAGCCTTGTCGGCCTTGTTAACGTCGAGCTTTTCGAGTGCCTCACGTTCCTTTGCCACATCGAGTCTCATTTGGGCGTCCTTTGACCGGTCGAATAGCACCTCGCCTTCGACGATCGTCGTCTCGACACGCGAGTAAACGCTGAACGGATGACCCGTCCATATCACGACATCGCCATCCTTTCCGACCTCGATCGAACCAGTCCTTTTATCGATCCCAAGCTGTTTTGCCGGATTGATCGTGATCATTTTTAAGGCATCTTCCTCGGGCACACCGCCGTATTTCTCTACCTTTGCAGCGTCGAGATTGAGCCTCCGCATCCGTTCGTCCGAATCCGAATTTATCGAGACTACAACGCCGTTCTTCCACAGAATGTACGCGTTATACGGGATCGCGTCGTACGCCTCGAGCTTATAGCTCCAGCTATCGGTAAAGATCGACACGCCGGTTCCGCGCTTGGCGATCTCGGGAGCGATCTTGTACGCCTCGAGCCCGTGCTGGAGCGTTGCGATCTTGAACCCGAACTCGTCGGCGAGCAGCATCAGATTTAACGCCTCGTCCGAACGATAATCATGAGCATGGACAAGACGTTTGCCCTCGATCACTTCGACAAGCGGTTCGAGCTCAAGGTCTTTGCGCGGCTGGATCTTGGTCTTGCCCGATTTGAAATCGGCCCATGCCTGCTTGTAATCGCGAGCCCGCAGAAATGCGTCGCGCATCGTTTCGATAACGCCCATTCGCGTACGCGGATACCGCGGAACCGCGTTTCGGCCGCCGCTGTTAGTTCCTTTAGGGTTCTCACCCATCGCAAACTTAATGCCCGGCGGAGCGTCGGCGATCGGATAATCCTCGACCGCGTGGCCCCATTTAAATTTCACGACGGTATTTTGGCCGCCGATCGAGTTGGCCGAGCCGTGTAGCAGATTTGCGGTCGTAACGCCGCCCGCCAGAGCACGATAGATCGTAATATCGGTCGGATTGATCACATCGCGCGTTCGCGTCATCGAGGTGACGGAATATGTGCCCTCGTTGATCGAGTCGAGCATCGAGTGCGAGTGGCAATCAATAATTCCCGGAGTCACGTACTTGCCGGACGCGTCGATCACCTGTGCTCCGACTGGTGCATTTAGGTTTTTGCCGATCTTTGTGATCTTGCCATTCTGGATAAGTATGTCCGTATTCTCGAGCGTGCCACGCACGGCGGTCATAACGGTCGCGTTCTTTATAAGGACGGCCGTTTGCGACTGAGCCGCGACCAGTGCGGGCGAGATCATCGAGATCACCATGAGTACTAAAATTGCGAGACTCTTTCTCATCACTTTGCCTATGTTCCTTTTCGTATGTTCGTCTTACGGAGTCTTGGTGCCGGAGAATGGGACGACGCCCTGCGGCGAGTCGATCGTGCCGCTGATCTGACTAGCGTTTACCGTTCCGCGGAAGATGATATCGATAGTCGATCCACCAAAATCGACAGTGGCGGTAAAGCTGAATCCATCGGCTGTCATTTTTCCGTCACGAATTGGTGCGGTGCCGAGTTGAGAAACAAGCGTTCCCGTAAGCGACGCTCCCTGCTGAGCAAGTGTTAGGGTCGCACCAATAGGTTGGCCCGGAACTTCAATATTGATCGCATATGCTCCGGCGACGTTTGGCAGGCCGGCAGCATTTTCGCCTTGGCCGCGTGTTGTCTGTGGGGTGACCTTAGGCGGAGCTTTTTGATCGTAATATTTTCCATCGACGAACACGTGCGTCACGTATTTGTCTTTCCCAAAAAGGTCACCTCTTATGACCACAAGGTTTGCGATCTTGCCGGGCTCGATCGAACCGAGTCGGTCGTCGACGCCTAAGATCTCTGCCGAGGCGAGCGTCATCGCACGGAGAGCAATGTCGCGGCTCAATCCGGCGTCGACGGCCCTACCGGCATTTGTAAAGAAATCGCCGATCGATCTCGCATTGTCGGACTCGAACGCAAATCTTACGCCCGCGGCAGCAAGCTTCGCCGGCCCTTTTGGCGTCTCAGCCCTTAATCTCAGCGTTTCCATGGTTTCCGGATCAGCCTCGGGCGACATTGCGGTCGTACGTTTTGGAAAATTGAGAGAAAGAAGTACGGGCACGTTTGCGGCCTTTAGACGATCAGCGACCTTCCACGATTCCTGCCCGCCGGCGATCATTCCGTTTAATTTGAATTCTTTGATCAGGTCCAGTGCCCGGATAATGTCTCGCTCGCTATTTGCATTGAAGACAATGGGCATCCGCCGATCGACCACAGGAAACAGAGCCTCGAGCGATTTGTCGGCGTCTGGCCGCTTCATACCTTTCGGATTTGCGGCGTACTGCTTTTGCAGCGCCTGCAACCGCTGAGCGTCGTACATCATTTGGCGAAGTGCCGAGAACGTGCCGAGCAGCGAGCCTGGGTAAACTCCGCCGCCGACCGTGGCGAACGAGACATGTTGTGCGAACGGCGATCTGATCATGAATGCCGAAACCGAATCGCCCGATAGATCGATGATCGCCGATTGGCCGTTGAAGATACCGGTTCGACCGGTCGTCAACGCGGTCGTAAATCCCGCATTCCGGTTCATTTCAAACTGCGTATCGCCTCCGCGAAGCTCATCCTCAGCCGCTTCCTCAGGTCGCAGGCCCGCCGGATAGTTCGAATTGGAAGTCGCGACCATCGCGGCCGTCGGCGCGGCACCGCGAACCGGCGGCGGAGTTCCGGCAGGCATCCCGAGATTGGTCAGAGCGTCAATAAAGCCGGGATAAACCGTCAATCCAGTCGCGTCGAAAACCTTTGCATCCGCAGGCGGCTTCAGATTGGGGCCGACCGCCTCGATCAGGCCATCCCGAATGACGACCGTGCCGCTGTCTATAGTCGCTCCCGACACTGTGACGATACGGGCGTTAGTGATCGCGTAACTCTGTCCGTTTACGGGCGTCCCGCAGAGCAGGCCGATAGCCGCAACGGCGACCAAAAAGAGCGTAGATCTCATATGTTTCCTGAAGAGTAGATTTGGAATCGTTGTGAAAAATTTGTTACGGAGAGCATATAAAAAAAGTTTCAGATCGCAAAGTACGCCTTAGCGGATCTGAAACTATATGATCGATCGTGTCGGTGGCCTAGCCCGCTTTTTCGTTGTCAAGCAAGGCTTTCTTTCGCTCAACGCCCCATCGATAACCACTTAGCTTCCCGTCGCTTGCGACGACGCGATGGCATGGGATAACGACGGCGACGTGATTGCTGGCGCACGCCCTGGCAACAGCCCGGACCTTTTTCTTATCGCCCAGCATTTCGGCGATCTGTGTGTACGAGACAGTTTCACCAAAAGGGATCTTACGCAGCAGTTCCCAAACCTGCATTTGAAAGGCCGTCGCCTGAATGTCGAGCGGCAGGTCGAGCCGCTTTTTTTTTCCCGCTAGATGCTCGAGTATTTCCTCAACAAAGTCTTTCAGCACTCCCGCGTCTTTAATTATTTCCGCATTTGGGTATTCTTGCCTCAGACCCTGCTCAAGTGACGAATCGTCGTCCGCGAACGCCACTGAGCAGAGTCCTTTGATCGTTCGTCCAACCAAGATACGGCCGAGCTCGCAAGCGGTCACCGTATACTTGATCTCCATGCCCTCGCCGCCCTTTTTATATGCCGTGGGCGTCATCCCGAGACCTGCAGATGTCTTTTCATACAGCCGGCTGCTCGAACCGAATCCGGCTCCATACATAGCGGTCACCACGTCGCCGCCCTCTCGAAGTTCACCTTTGAATTTTTCCATACGTTTCGCCTCGGCGTATTTCTTTGGACTGACGCCGATTATCTCCTTAAATGTTCTTTGTAAATGAAACGAGCTAAGTCCGACCCGCATCGCCAATTCGTCGAGCGACATTTCCGCATCCTCGTCGATGAGCGAAGATGCCGTTAAAACCTTTTCAAGCCGCGGATCCGGCGTCAAGGCGTTTTGAGGTAAGCACCGCATGCAGGCCCTAAATCCGCCCGCCTCAGCCGCCGTCGACGAGGAATAGAATTCCACGTTTTCGCGTTTCGGCAGGCGGGCTCGGCACGACGGGCGACAATAAATTCCGGTCGTTTTAACACCAAGAAAAAAAGCTCCGTCAAATCGAGCATCATTCGTCCTAACTGCATGCCAAAAGATCTCGTTTTCCATGACTTCAAAGTTTATTCGCTTGTCGAACTGAAATCTATCCGAAAATTGCGGTAGAATTTTTATATGGACTCGATCGTACTTTTCGACGGCGTATGCAATTTTTGCAACAGCTCGGTCAATTTCATTATCCGGCACGATCGAGCGAAAAGGTTTAAGTTCACGCCGCTGCAATCCGAGGCAGGAGAGCTCTACAAGGCTGAATTCAACCTCAGCGACGACGTCGATTCGATCGTCCTCGTCGAAGACGGACGGGCGTACACGCACTCGACCGCCGCGCTCAGGATCGCCCGCGGCCTTGGCGGTATATGGTCGATCAATTATGCGCTGGTGATCGTACCCGCCTTTATTCGCGATTTCGCTTATAAGGCCTTCGCCAAATATCGATATCGATTGTTCGGCCGAAAAGACGTCTGCATGATGCCGACCCCGGCCGTTCGCGAGCGGTTCATTGGATAGGTGAATTATATGAAAGCAATTTGGAATGAGACAGTTTTGGCTGATAGCGACGAGACGGTTGTGGTCGAGGGCAATCACTATTTCCCGCCGGCTTCGATAGTCGACGAACATTTTGAGCCGTCAGCGACTCATACCGTCTGCAGTTGGAAGGGGAAGGCAAGCTACTATGATATAAAGGCCGGCGGCGAGACGAATAGTGATGCCGCATGGTTCTACCCGGAAGCCAAAGACGATGCGAAAAACATCGAGGGCTACGTAGCGTTTTGGAAGGGCGTGACGGTAACGCCGTAAAGAACGCCGGCCGTCGCATCAGTTTGGTGGCCTCTCGGACGTAATGGAATATTCATTAGAAACGCTTGAATTCGAACGCCTGCTCGAGCTCGTCAGCAGAAATGCCCAGACACCGATGGGCGTCGAGCGGTTCGCTGAGCTGCGCCCGTTCATCGACCGTCGAGCCCTGGACGCGTCGCTCGCCGCGATAAAAGAAGCGATCCTTTTGAACGAGGAGAAGCAGGTCACATGGTCATTCAGCGGGCTCGAAGATCCGTCCGACGCAGTGGCGATCCTGAACATACACAATGCGACTCTCGAACCAATTCGGATGCTCGAGATCTCACGTGTCTGCACTCAGGCCTTATTCGCCCGTTCGTCAATGCAGCCTGAGAAAGAGTTCGCCCCGACCATGTGGCAAATGGTCGAACATATTCCTCCGACGCTGCTCTCCGTCGTCGATAAGATCAACAAAAAGCTGCTGCCTGGTGGCGAGATCGATGACCGGGCGTCGCCGGAGCTCGGGCGGATCCGCCACGAAATATATCTTCAGCGCGGCCGTATAACCAAGTCGCTTGAGTCGGCGATGCGTGCTGCGGGAACCGCGATCCAGGACGCGATCGTGACTGTGCGAAACGACCGTTTTGTCATTCCGGTCAAGGCAGATTTCAAGGGAAAGGTTTCCGGCGTCGCTCACGGCTTTTCCTCGTCGGGCTCGACTGTCTTTGTGGAACCTCTAGAGGCGATCGAGGCTAACAACGAGCTTCAAAATCTTAAGGGCAAGGAGGAACGCGAGATCGCGCGCATCCTCTTTGAGATGACCGAGGAACTGCGTGCCCAGCTTCCAGCCGTCGAACTCGCTGTCAAGGCCGTCGCCGAGCTAGATTTCGTCAAGTCAAAGGTCGAATTCGCCCGTAAATTTCGTGCCGTCGTCCCGGAGATCGCGGACGACAACACGCTCAACTTGACCGAAGCTCGCCATCCACTGCTCGAAGAGAATCTGCGTCAGCAATTGGGCGAGATCGTCCCGAGCTCATTCACGCTGACCCGCGACCGTTCCGTCATGATCATTTCCGGTGCCAACGCCGGCGGTAAAACTGTCGTGCTCAAGACAGCGGGCCTGCTCAGCCTGATGGCGATATCGGGGCTGCCGGTGCCGGCGAAAGCGGCAAGTATTCCCTTTTATCGATCGGTCCTCGCGGACATCGGCGACCATCAGTCGCTGTCGGCAAATCTCTCGACGTTCTCGTCGCACATGTCTAACATCGCTGGAATGATGTTGGACTGCACGTCGCCGTCGCTCGTGCTTTTGGACGAGGCCGGCACGGGTACCGACCCGGAAGAAGGTTCCGCACTTGGCGTCGCGATCGTCGATCATTTTCGGCGTGCCTGCGGGGCGCAGGTCATCGCGTCTACCCACTATCGAGGGCTAAAGATGTACGCGGCAAACGACCCAAGCGTCGTCAACGCCTCGGTCGAATTTGACGAAAAGACGCTGCAGCCGACGTACAAGCTCTTGCTCGGCCTCGCCGGAGCTTCGTCGGGCATCGAGATCGCGAACCGCTTCGGCATTAAGGACGAGGTGATCGATTTCGCCCGCCAAAATCTGGACATCTCGGCACAGGAAGCTGAGAATTACCTCAAAAAACTCCAGACCGAGTCAAAACTCGCCGAGGACCTGCGGATCGCTCTCGAGGACGAACGCGAAGCGGTCGCGACTAAGTACGCCCGGCTTGAGATCGAGGCCGTCAAAAAGGAAAAGGAGCGCAAACGGGAGTTCGAACATGAACTTGCCCGCACCATTGACGAATTCGACCGCCAGTCCCGAGCCTTTATCAAAACCATCGAGGATAAGGCCCTTAAGAACCGCCTCGACAAGGAACGCGACACACGAAAAGCCGAACTCAACCGTGCCGTAATGTCGAAAATGAGCGACGCCGGCCCTCGCCGCATCTTTAGTCCGTCCATGAATTCCGGGTCCGCCGAGCCCTCTCATCCGGGGTCAAGTGACGCCGTCTCGGTCGGCTCTCACGTCCTCACGTCGTTCGGCAACGTCGGGATCGTCGAAAAGATCGACAAGGACGTCGCCGAGGTACTCGTCGGTGGCATGCGTCTGCGTGAAAAGCTCGGGAATCTGAGAGCCGTCGAACTCCCCGAAAAGGTAGCGGGCTCACGTGCCGAACAGCTCAGGAAACAGTCCGCGGGCTCAAATCTTCGCCTCGACACCGAGGACGCTGCCGCCGAACTCAACCTCATCGGCAAAACGACCGCCGAGGCCGAGTACGAGATCGATCGCTTTCTCGATGAGGCATATATGGCATCGTTGCCCCGCGTCCGCATCATCCACGGTTTCGGCACCGGCGCCCTAAAGAATTTTGTCCACCATTTCCTAAAAGGCCACGAGCATATCGAAAAATTCAGCTTTGCACCGTCCGATCAAGGCGGTAATGGTGCGACGTTGGCGGAGTTGAAGCAATGAGGGTAATCGCGTTTCTCCTAATACTGTTGTCTAGCGGATTGGCGTTTGGTCAGTGGGTACGGGAGCTGGTCGATGAGTGTGGAGGAGTAGAATGTGATGAAAGGAAAGCTCGCGGAGTTCGTCGACATCCGTGCAATTGTGTGCTATTCTTGCAACAGTCGCACGCTCGACGGTGTCTTGTCCTGAAATAGCCATACAGAAATGTATGGGACAGAATGGGACAGATGAGAGATAAGTATGGGTTAAGGAATGAGGTTGTGGCGGCGTATTTGGAAGGTGGAACGACGAATCGGGGTTTGGAGATCGGGTATAGACTGACCCAGCCAAAGTGTAAAGTTATTTCAGGACGAGTCACAAGTCAGCCTTAAGCGCTTTAAGCAATATTTTCGAAAATTTGGCAAAAATGAGAGTTTCGTCGACGTAACACCCTATCTATCAATGCTTTCCATGTCCCAAGCACCATTGGGACAGTTTGGGACAAAGTTCTCGTAATTGGCCGTTAGTGTTTCAGTAAGACCAGGCTTGTCAACAACTTAACGCTCTTCCGATAACATCGGTTCAGACTTTTTTGCCACACGGGTAGCAGGACAACATTGCAGTAAATGCTCTACGACCAATACTTCATTGACGACCTGAAAACCCGCGCCGATCTGGTGCGGATAATACAGCCGTATGCTCAGGACCTCAAAAAGAAAGGTGCGAATTGGATGGCGTGCTGTCCGTTTCATCAGGAAAAGACGCCGTCGTTCTCGGTCAATCCGTCGAAAGGGTTTTACAAGTGCTTCGGCTGCGGCAAGGGCGGCACTGCGTTCAATTTCCTGATGGAAATGGAAGGTCTGAACTTTCCCGAGGCGATCAAACGCGTGGCTGAGATCTCTGGGATCATGCTGCCCGAACCGGTCGACGACGTCAGCTACGAACGCGGAAAAAAGAAGCGTGAGGAGAAAAAGCAGCTTGCGGACCAGATAATCGAACTGAATCAGATAGCACTCGATTTTTGGGAAGCAGAACTTAAGGCCGACGATCCGGAGGCAAAGGCAGCTCGCGAATATCTCGAACGACGTGGCATTTCCGAAGAGGTGCAAAAGGCATTTCACATCGGCTTTTCGCCGGATTCTTGGGATTCGCTCCTAAACCTGCTCAAAGAAAAGGGGGCGGACGAAACACTTATCGAGCAATCAGGGCTTGTCTCGGTAAACGAAGAAAAGGAACGCGTCTTCGACAAATTTCGCGGGCGCATAATGTTCCCTGTTCTCGACGTAAACGGAAGGCCGGTCGCTTTTGGAGCCCGCGCTATGGGAGACGACCAGCCCAAGTACCTCAATTCGCCCGAAACGGCGGCGTATGTCAAGGGACAGCATCTTTACGGCCTGTTTCAGTCAAAAGAGGAGATTCGCAAAAAGCGATTCGCGATACTCGTCGAGGGATATCTAGACCTGATCGCGCTGTATCAGTTCGACATACGTAACGTCGCGGCGAGCCTCGGGACGGCGTTCACCGACGAGCAGTCAAAGCTTCTGAGCCGCTTCGCGAAAAAGGTCGTGATCAATTACGACGGAGATGCCGCCGGGATCAAGGCGGCAAGGCGTGCGATCGAACACCTTTTACCGCAGGAATTTGACGTCAAGGTCCTCGTCCTGCCGGACGGCAAGGACCCCGACGACTTCGTCCGCGACAGCGGCACCGAGGTGTATAACAACGTCCGCGGCAAGGCTCTCCCTTTTCTCAGGTTCGCGTTGGACGCGTCCGTCGCCGGCCGTAATCTCAGTAACGCCAAACAGAAGGCCGAAGCGATCGAAGAGTTTCTGCCGATAATTTCCGCTATCCGAAACACGATCCAGCGACGAGAGAGCTTTGATCAGGCGATGACCTATTTTCGCGTCGAGGACGCCTCGCTCAAACGTGAATTGTGGACAACGCTCAAAAGCGGCGACCACGCTCCGACCCTGTCGATCATGCAGCGAGTCTCCCGCTCGGCGCACAAAACGACGGTCGCCGAGCGCCATCTGCTCGAACTGCTGATATTCGACCACGAGCTCCGTGACGTCATTCTTCCGCAACTCGAGCCGAGCGACTATGAAAACCTCGGGACGGCCGAGATATTTGCAGCCTTGGTTGCCATTCACGGCGATGGCAAGGACGTCGACCGTGATTCTCTGTTAGAGCATCTGGGCGACGACGAAACGCTCGTCGACCTGCTTCAGGTCCTGCTGCTCGGCGAACCGCGGCGGGCGATCGACACACCGATCGACGAAGTCTTGCGCGAGGCTGAAAATTGCGTATTTACACTCCGAAATATGGCGATCGCCAACCGAATAATGGAGATCAGCCGCGACGCAAGCCTTGCCGAACAGTCCGGCGATCCCGAATTGTTCAACCAACTAACATTCGAGCAGCTCGAGCTCGAGAAAATACGCCGCGATCTTCAGCGGCGGATCGTTCAGATGTGATATAATTTCGTTTTTTAAACCCACCTGCCGGGTCTGAAACTTTTCAATGCTTTAGGGCGTTGTAAAGCATTATGTGAACAACGATTTAGGCGGCAGTTTAATCGAACTCTTTTATCATATATGGCTGACTACGACGAAAAAGAAGACCTGATGGATCGCCTGCTGGCACTCGGCAAGCGAAAGAAATTTTTGAGCCTGGACGAACTGCACCGTGAGATCCCCGAGAACATGATGTCGGCGGACGATCTGGAGGATGTGCTCGACCGGCTCGAGGGAGCTAACATTCCCGTTGCCGAAAACGATGCACAGCTGCTTGAGCGTGCATCGGCCATGGCCCTCGACGGGGACGCCGAAGAGGAGGCCGAGGAGGACGAGATCGACCTCGACCTTTCGGCCGGTGCCCTCGACAAATCCAATGACCCCGTTAGGCTCTACCTTCGCGAAATGGGCATCGTTCCCCTGCTCAACCGCGAGGGCGAGGTAACGATCGCCCAGCGTATCGAGCGCGGCCAGATCAAGACCCACAAAGCGATTTCCCGCTCGCCTATCGCCGTCGAACGCCTGATCAAGATCGGCGACGACCTCGTTAATCACCGTGCGAGCATTCGCGAGACAGTTGTATTTTCCGAACAGGCCGAGATCTCACTCGAAGAGGACAAGGCCGAGGAATACATGCGTTGGACGCTCGAGGGTATCGGCAATATCAACGAGCATTTCCAGACCGCGCTCAAAACCTGGATCGCTCTGATCGCCGAGCAGAAAAAATCTGAGGGCAAAAAGAGCAAAAAACTGCTGACGCTCAGGCGTAAAACTGCCCGGCTCCGGCTCGAGATCGCACAGGAGATCAAGCAGCTTAACCTGACTGAGAACTCGAACCAAAAGATGATCGCCGCGATCCGTAAGATCGTCGAGGAGATCCAGAAGAACGAGCGGGCTATCCGACGGGCCGAGGAAAAGCTTGAGAAAAAGCCCGCAGCCGCTGAGAAAAAAGAGCTTCAAGCCAAGATCGCCGAAGCCCAGGCAGCGATCTCCGCGATCGAAGAGCAGTATCATCTGCCGGTCGTCGAGATCAAGCGGTCGTATAAGATCATCAGCGTGGGCGAGTTTGATACGAACAAGGCCAAGCGCGAATTGGTCGAGGCCAATCTCCGTTTGGTCGTCTCGATCGCCAAAAAATACACGAATCGCGGTCTGCAGTTTCTAGACCTAATTCAGGAAGGGAACATTGGGCTGATGAAGGCCGTCGACAAGTTTGAATGGCGTCGCGGTTACAAGTTTTCGACTTACGCAACGTGGTGGATCCGTCAGGCGATCACCCGCGCGATCGCCGACCAGGCCCGCACGATCCGTATTCCGGTCCACATGATCGAAACGATCAACAAGCTTATCCGCACATCGCGACTGCTCGTTCAGGAACTCGGACGTGAACCGTCGAGCGAAGAGATCGCCAAGCGAATGGACATTCCGGTGTCCAAGGTCCGAAAGGTCCTGAAGATCGCTCAGGAGCCGATCTCGCTCGAAACTCCCATTGGTGAAGAGGAAGATTCACATCTCGGCGATTTTATCGAAGACCGCTCGATACTTAATCCGGCCGAGAGTGTCACATTCTCGAACCTGCGTGAGATCACGGACGAGGTGCTCGCAACGCTTACACCGCGTGAGGAAAAGGTCATCAAGATGCGTTTCGGGCTCGGCAACACAGGTTCCGAGCACACGCTCGAAGAGGTCGGCCAGCACTTTGCCGTCACGCGCGAGCGCATCCGCCAGATCGAGGCCAAGGCCCTGCGAAAGCTGCGTCACCCGTCGCGTTCGCGTCGGTTAAAGGCGTTTCTCGAAGGCAAGCAATCGTAGATATTTGACAACAAAAGTGATGCGGGCCGCGAACTTAATTGATCGCGGCCCGTTTTGACTCAGGGCGTCGCAAGTATCTGTTTTGCAGCTTGGGTCGCATCGTCGATATTCGTGACCGCGCCATCAAGTTGCATCTCATAGACAGCGTCGAGAATTTGGCGAAATCGGGGCGAAGGCTCGATCCCGAGTTCGATCAAATGCCGACCCATGAGTATTGGGTCCGGTGCCTTCTTTTCGATCTCAAGTTCCCTGACCTTCGCGATGAACCATTCCTGAGCTTCAGATCCGAATCGCTTTTCGGGCGGCAGCCAATCAGGATTGCGGCCGAGGCTGTCCGCTTTCGCCACTCGATACAAGAGGTCCGGCTCGACCTTGCGTGCGAGACGCCGGAACGCACCGTCACCAACGGGCGACTTTGCCTTGTAGTACTCGCCTGGCTTTAAGTGATAACGAACAAGTTGGACGATCTGGTTGCGAACGTCAAAGCCGTCGAGCGTGTAGATCCCCAAAGTGTCGAGAAACGAGAGCGTCGGCTCAACGCCCGCTTCATCGTGACCGCGTGAACGCGTCCGGCCATCGATAAACTCGGTCGTCGACGGTTTGCCTAGATCATGTGCTAGAGCTCCCAGCATGACTGAGACCTTTCGCGGGTGATCCAGCTCGTCGATCAGCTTGCGTGCCTCATCGACCACCATCATCGTATGGACGTCGACGTCGCCCTCGGGATGCCATTCGGGCTCCTGCGGCACCCCGACAAGCGATTGCAGTTCGGGAAAAAGCTGGCGTATCACGCCGAGTTCGTAGAGCCACCAGATGCCCTTCGAAGGCCGTTCTGGTAGCAGCAGCAGCTTTTCGATTTCGCCCCAGATGCGTTCCCTGGGCAGGTCGGTCACGTCGATTGCTCTGCACAGGGCCGCGGTAGATTCGTCGATATCAAATTCGAACCGTGCCGCGAACATAGCCGCACGTAGCACTCGCAGCGAATCCTCGGCAAAGGTCTGGTTCGAGACATGCCGCAACAGCTTTCGCCTGATGTCGCTCTGCCCGTCAAATGGGTCAACGAGCTCGCCGGTCATTATGTCGCGAAGGATGGCGTTAACGGTGAAGTCACGCCGAGCACATGCCTCCTCGAATGACATGTCCGGGTCGCCCTCGACGACGAATCCCCGGTGCCCACGGCTAACCTTCCGTTCCCGCCGCGGCAGCGAAACATCTAGATCTCGTCCGATCTTATAGACGGTAAAGGCTTCGCCTACGACGTTCACGTCACCGAGTGTGTCGAGGACCTCTCGCAGCCGTTCAGGAGCGACGCCGTAGACCTCGACATCCCAGTCCTTCGGCTCAATGCCCATCAATTCGTCGCGCACGCAGCCACCGACGAGCATGGCACGTCCCCCAAAGGACGTCACTGCCCTGGCAAGATCGGTAATAATTTTCGGCAACTCACTCATTACAAACGCTTTCTAATTTTGCACGAGTTTTCATCGCGAATCAAAAACCGGTGGCTCCGGACTAGAAGAGTGTAGCGACTAGACACGCGTAAGGGTCGCGCCGTATTACTCGATCCGAGAAACGCGGGCGCGGCCTTATAATCCGCAGCTTCTGCGGACGAACAGCCTAATTTCTTGGGCGTTTAACATTTCTTAGATCCCGCGACACAGCCGCGGGATCGCGGCTCAGTTTTCCTTTTCCAGCGGAATGACGTGAACGGCGGCATCGTTTACTTCGGCGAGAAATCGGTTAATGACGGAGCCGCGCCAGAAAATATCCCAGCGAGAGCGGGCGGATTGGCCGAAGATAACGTGGGTGACGCCGTTTTCACGGGCAAATTCGAGCAGTGCGTCGGCAACATTACTGGATTTCAGGCAGACGACCTTGGCTCCGAGAGTCTCGGCAAAACTGATGTTTTCCTTAAGGGTGGCGTAGGCCTGCGGCGTGATGCGGCCCGGCTCTTCGTTTGGCGTTTCGACGTAAACGGCCGACCAGTCGTCGTTAGCAAAACGGCCCGCGATCCGTGATCCTGTGCGGAGTATCTTTTTCGCGCTTCCCCGTGAGGCCATGCAGACCATTACTTTTTCAGGTATGACAGGTTGTTTAAGGCCCTCACGTTCCCGATATTCGTGGTCCTTCGCGGCTTGCTGCTGAGCGACCTGGCGCAGGGCGAGTTCGCGGAGGGCGGCGAGATTTCCCTTTCGGAAAAAATTATTGAGTGCCTGCTCGATCTTTTCGACCGAATAGATCTTTCCCTGCCGGAGCCGCGTTCGCAGCGTATCGATCGAGACATCAACGTCGATCACCTCGTCCGCCCGGCTGAAAAAACAGTCGGGCACCGTTTCGCGGACATTCACACCGGTTGTCCGGCTGATGACGTCATTGAGCGATTCGATATGCTGGATATTGACGGCCGTAATGACCGAGATTCCGTTATTGAGGAGTTCGAGGACGTCCTTATAACGCTTTTGATTGCGGGCACCTTCGACATTCGTATGGGCCAGTTCGTCGACGATGGCCACCGCAGGCCGGCGGTCGATTATCGCCTGCAGGTCCATTTCGTCGAAGGTGCTTCCGCGATACAAGATCACTTGCGGCGGAACGATCTCGAGGCTGCGGATCTGCTCGAGCGTCTCGGCTCGGCCATGCGTTTCGACAATTCCAATCACTACGTCGATTCCCTGCTCGCGAAGTTGGTTTGCATCGGTCAGCATTTGATAGGTTTTGCCAACACCCGCGGCCGCTCCGACGTACACGCGGAGCTTCGCCCGTTCACGATCGGTGGCCAACTTGAGCAGCGATTCAGGTGACGGCCGGACACCGCCACGATCGGGCATTTCAGTCACTTCGGTATCGACGAACATGATATTTAGGTGTAGGTGTAAGTGTCAGCGATCAGTGGTCAGCCGAAAGTGGCTGAAGCTTGTTCAATTCCAAGTTTATTAAGAGCACGTTTACGCGCGCCTCGCCGAAAAAACCAAGGTCTCGGGCGTCTGTGAACTTTGCCACCAGTTCTCTGACCGCACTCTCGCTCATTTTTCGCTCCATCGCAATACGCGGGATTTGAAACTCAGCTGCTGCCGGCGAGATATGCGGGTCGAGACCGGAGCCGCTGGTTGTCACAAGATCTGCAGGGATCTTCATTCCCGGATTCTCTGCTGTCAAGGCTTCGGCGTCGGCCTTAATGCGATCAACGAGCTTTTTACTTGTCGGTCCGAGGTTCGAGCCGCCCGATGCCGTCGCGTCGTACCCGTTACCTGCTGCCGACGGCCGGGAATGAAAATATCCGGGTGACGTGAATGTCTGGCCGATCAATTCGGATCCGACCACTTTGCCGTCGCGTTCGACCAGTGATCCATTTGCCTGATGGGGAAACAACGCTTGTCCGACGCCCCAGACTGCGAGCGGATAAAGTATTCCGAGACCAAAAGTTAAAACGATGAACATTAAAATAGATGTAATTAGGTCCTTCATATATTCAGTCAGGCGAGGCCCAATGCCGTGATGATGACGTCGATCAACTTAATACCGACAAACGGAGCGATGATGCCTCCAAAGCCGTATATCAGCAGGTTTCGCTGCAGCAGCTTCGACGCTGACATCGGACGATATTTCACGCCGCGTAAGGCGAGCGGGATCAATGCCACTATCACTAGAGCGTTGAATATGACGGCCGACAGGATCGCCGATTGCGGCGTTCTGAGGCCCATTATATTCAACGCGTTCAGAACGGGGAAAGTCGCAGCGAACATCGCCGGAATAATGGCGAAATACTTGGCGACGTCGTTGGCGATCGAGAACGTCGTTAACGCTCCCCGCGTCATCAGCAACTGTTTGCCGATCTCAACGATCTCGATCAGCTTCGTCGGATCGCTGTCGAGATCGACCATGTTTCCCGCTTCTTTGGCGGCTTGCGTTCCCGTATTCATCGCGACACCGACATCCGCCTGGGCAAGGGCAGGAGCATCATTTGTGCCGTCACCGGTCATAGCGACGAGCTTTCCTTCGGCCTGCTCCCTCTTGATCAACGCCATTTTATCTTCCGGCGTTGCTTCGGCTAGAAAGTCGTCGACACCCGCTTCGTTTGCTATCGAGGCGGCCGTAAGAGGATTGTCGCCCGTGATCATAACGGTCTTGATCCCCATTTGCCGGAGTTGGCTAAACCGCTCTTTCATACCGCCTTTGACGATGTCTTTGAGATAGATGACGCCGAGCGGCTTGAAATTGTCCGCAACAACGAGCGGGGTTCCACCTGCCTTTGCGATCCGTTCCACGACGGCCCGCAGTTCCGCGGGCGACTGCTGGCCGCCGCTTAGCACGTATTTCTCAATTGCGTCGACAGCACCTTTCCGGATCTGGCGGCCATCGAGATCGACACCGGACATACGCGTTTGGGCCGTGAAAGGAATGAACTCGGCGTGATCTGAAAGCTCGTGTATCTCCCGGCCGCGGAGTCCATAGGCTTGTTTCGCAAAGACGACGATCGAACGGCCCTCAGGAGTTTCGTCCGCGAGCGACGACAATTGAGCTGCGTCAGCGAGATCTTCGCCGGTCACGCCTTTGAGAGGGATGAACTCGCTCGCCTGGCGATTGCCGAGCGTGATGGTGCCGGTCTTGTCGAGCAGGAGCGTGTTGACATCGCCGGCGGCCTCAACTGCTCGGCCGCTCATCGCCAGCACATTATGCTGGATCAGCCGGTCCATTCCGGCGATCCCGATCGCCGAAAGCAGGCCGCCGATCGTCGTCGGGATCAGACATACGAGCAATGATATAAGCACAAAGACCGTCTGAGGTGCTGACGAATAAATGGCGAACGGCTGCAGTGTCACAACTGCGAGCAGAAAGATGATCGTTAGTCCTGCAAGAAGTATATTGAGAGCGATCTCATTCGGCGTTTTCTGCCGCGACGCTCCCTCAACGAGAGCGATCATCCGGTCAATAAATGTCTCGCCGGGATTTGACGTGATTCGAACCTTGATCCAGTCCGAGAGCACTTTTGTGCCGCCGGTTACAGCCGAGCGGTCTCCGCCGGATTCGCGTATCACAGGGGCAGATTCGCCCGTGATGGCCGATTCGTCGACCGATGCCACGCCCTCCACGATCTCGCCGTCGCCCGGAATGAACTCGCCGGCAACGACATACACGACATCTCCCTTTCTAAGGTCAGGAGCCGCGACTGATCGCTGTGTACCATCGGCATCGATCAAAGTCGCCGACGACTCGGTTCTCGAACGGCGAAGTGTATCGGCCTGTGCTTTGCCGCGTCCCTCCGCCATTGCTTCCGCAAAATTGGCAAAAAGGACCGTGAACCACAGCCAAAGCGTTATCTGCATCTCAAAACCGAAGGTGCTGTCTGCGGCGGGCGCGACCAGATCCGCGACCATTCGCAAAGTTAGGAATGCCGCACCGACCTCGACAACGAACATCACGGGGTTCTTGAGCATCTTGCGCGGATCCAGCTTAGAAACCGAGCCGGCAAAAGCCTGCTGAATTATATTTTTGTCCCAGATCGAAATATCTTTTTTCATTGTCGTCACCACTAGAATGTTTGCCCGTTGATCATCTGAAAATGCTCAAGTATCGGAGATAGGCTAAGTGCCGGAAAAAAGGTCAGTGCACCAACGATGATCACGATGCTGATCAGAAGCACGGTGAACAGCGGCGTATTGACCGGAAACGTTCCCAAGCTCGGGGGTATCAGCTTTTTACCCGCCAGATTACCAGCGATCGCCAGCATAGGAACGATCATAAAGAACCGACCGATGAGCATGGCGACGCCCAGAGTCGTGTCGTACCAGAGCGTATTGGCGTTCAAACCCGCGAACGCCGAGCCGTTGTTGCCGGTACCCGAAGTGAACGCATAAATGATCTCAGAGAGTCCGTGAGCACCTTGATTATTGAGCGCAGCTAGGCCAAAATCTTTGCCGACCGATGAGATGGCAGCGAAACCCAGAATTATTAGCGGGAAGATAAGAATGTAAAGCATTCCCATTTGAACGTCGTATGCCTCGATCTTTTTCCCGAGATATTCAGGAGTCCGGCCAACCATTAGGCCGGCGATAAAGACGGTTAGAATGATCATCACGAGGATGCCATACATTCCAGCCCCCACGCCGCCAAAAATGACCTCGCCGAGCATGATATTGACCATTGGCACGAGGCCGCCGAGCGGAGTAAAACTGTCATGCATCGAATTGACCGCACCGCACGACGCATCGGTGGTTATGGTCGCGAACAATGCCGAATTCGCCACGCCGAACCGTGTCTCTTTGCCCTCGAAATTACCGCCAACAACTTGTTGATCTATACTCGCCGGATAAAGCGGATTGCCGCGCGACTCGGCCCAATAGAGAGTGAAAGTGCCGGCCAAGAAGAGCAGCAGCATCGCCCCGAAAACCGCCCAGCCATGGCCCTGCGACTTTACCATTCGTCCCAGCGTATATGTAAAACCGGCCGGGATGAGGAAGATGAGCAGCATCTCAACGAAATTTGACAGGGGCGTCGGGTTCTCGAATGGATGAGCCGAATTCGCGTTAAAAAAACCGCCGCCGTTCGTTCCAAGCATTTTGATCGCAAGCTGTGAAGCTGCCGGCCCCTGGGCGATCGTTTGAGTATCGACGACCTGTTCCTCTTTTACGTTGTCGCCCCTAGAGTCCGTGATGACACTTCCGTCAACGTCTTTCCTATCTACTTGGACTGTTTGCACGTCGGTCAACTGTGCTGTAACGTACGGGTTCAAATTCTGCACAACGCCCTGCGATACAAAAAAGATAGCTGCTAGAAATGAGATAGGCAGCAGCACATAGAGCGTTCCGCGGGTGAGGTCGACCCAAAAATTGCCGAGCTTGTCTGTCTCAAAACGCGAAATGCCGCGGATAAATGCCGCCGCTAGAGCCATTCCCACCGCAGCTGACTTAAAGTTCTGCACGGCAAGACCGGCCATCTGTGTCAGATAGCTCATCGTCGATTCACCGCCGTAGGCTTGCCAGTTGGTATTCGTGACAAATGAGACGGCGGTATTGAACGAGAGATGTTCCGACAAGCCCGCGAACGACTGCGGGTTCCACGGCAGGTAGAATTGGAAACGCTGCAGGGCATAGAGAGCAAGTGTTGAGACCAGGCTGAACACAAGCATCGCGATTCCATATTGTTTCCAATTCATCTCCCGCGCCGGATCAACTCTCGCGATCCGGTAAATAAGCCTTTCGATCGGTTTAAAAACAGGATCCATAAGCGTGTTTCCACCGTCGTAAACGCGCACAAGGAACAATCCCATGGGCTTCGTCAAAACCACGAGTACTAAGAGAAAGGCTAGAATTTGCGATAATCCGTTGAGTGTCATGGCCGTTAGAATTTCTCAGGGCGCAGCAGCGCGTAAAATAAATAGATCATCAGGATCACCGCACACGCGGCGGCCAATACGGTTTCCGAAGTCATTCGCTTTTCGCTCCTTTCCGCAGTCTTTCGCATGCGACAATATAGCCGATCGATAGCAGGAAAAACCCTGTCATCATCGCGACAAAAATAAGGTCAAACATTATGCTTACCTCTCTAGTTAAAGTTGTAACCGAGCTCGAACAGGAAATAATGATTTCCACGGTTTGCGTTCGCATTGCCAATCGAATACGCCCAATAGGTAGTCACCTTTTGCGTCGGCTTGTAGATCAACCCCGGCGTAAAGTAGCCGCTTGAATGTTTGCCGGTAATCCAGTCTGCCGCAACCGCAAATTTGCCGCTGATAGTCTGTTCGAATCCGAACTGCCCGCCGACCCTCGCTGCATTTGCCGCAAAAACGCTTTTACTTGCTACATATGCCCCGGCGGTTAAGCGGGTCTTGTCTATCGTCTTGCTAACTGCTAAATATGAATATGTGCCCACGTTATAGGTTCGGTTACGAATCGGAATATAGAAGTTGGTGCCGGCGATCAAGGCCATATCCTTCGCATTGTTCTCGTAGAATTTCCATTTGACGGTCGGTACGATGGTTGTTGAGTCCGAACCGGGCTGAATATTCCCCGTTACGTTGATTCCGACCTCAACGTTATTTCCGACACCGACGACGATTCGCGGTACAAAGCTCGAGAATCTCCCGACCGCGTCGGAGGTAGTCGGTTTGAATGATGCGTCGAGCTCACCATAGACTTTTCCCCGGTCCATTACGTCAGTCGTCGGCACATTAAAGATCGTCTGCTGGGCGCTGACAAGAACAGAGGATCCCGCGAGAATCGCCAATATTAATAATTGCCTTTTCATTTTCGTAGATCGATCTCGTCTAAGAAGACCGAACCTAGTAAGATCATCGGGATCGCAATGATCAGGAGCACGGTCCCGACCTGGCTAAATAAAATGTCTTGCTTTAAGACTCCGTGAAAGACGACACACATTGCCCCGGCGAAAAGTGCGGATATTCCGCCGAACATGCCAATCGATGCCATCACGGAACAGACAAGCGGCGTCAAGAGTGCTTTACGCAATCCCCGCCGCCGCATCCGTGTTTGATCGGTCGACTGAGCAAGCCGTCGTGATGTCGAATTTGTGGTAACCATTTCAATTGCCTCCGAAGGCTATCTGGCCTTCTGACAATCTGACAATAACCGCTTCGTGTTAAGGGTTGAGTAAAGCTTTCATAAAATGTTCATAAAGGGTCGGCTAATCAGAGTTGCCAATACGAAGGGAAAACGCAGGTTTCAGACGAAAGTGCTGGGCGGCCGAGCAATGTCGGAACGCTTAAAATGGAATATAACTTGTGCGCAGGTTTAGTAGGCAATTCGCGATGAGCCGGATCATCGTGGAAAACAATAGAGGGACGTGAGACTCATTCGGCGGCGACGAAACGATATCCGACCCATGGTTCCGTTCGGATGTATTTTGGCGAGGATGGGTCTTTTTCTACCTTCTTGCGAAGCTGACCGACAAAAACCCGAAGATATTCGGTTTGCTCGGTGAAGTTACCGCCCCAGATCGCTGAAAGGATCGTTCGGTGTGTGATGACCTTACCGCGGTTACGGAATAGAAAAACGAGAAGGTCGTATTCCTTTGGCGTGAGGCGGACAGCGTCGCCGCGAACTATGACCTGACGACCCGATAGGTCGATCTGAAAATCACCGTCGATGAGAGCAGCCTCGCCGCCGTCGTGTGCATCCGGCGAACGCCTCAACGCAGCACGCACTCGGGCCAATAGTTCGTCGATGCCGAACGGTTTCGTGACGTAATCGTCCGCTCCGGCGTCGAGTGCTGCAACTTTGGTCTTTTCTTCTCCGCGGACTGAGAGAACGATGATAGGTAGATTCGAATGCTTGCGCACCTCACGGCAAAATTCGATCCCGTCCATTTCCGGCATTTGCAGATCGGTAATTATGAGGTCCGGCTGCCAATCGTGAAAGGTTTCCAGCCCCGATATTCCGTCCGCGGCCGTCCGCACGTCATAGCGGTGCGCGGCAAGGCTATGACGCAAAACCCTGGTAATTTGAGCTTCGTCATCGACAACCAAAACCTTCTGAATATCGTTCATTCGTCTCCGATCGGCAGAGCCATCACCATCTTGGTGCCCTTTTGATCATCGCCCGACCTAGCCTCTACCGTTCCACCCTGGGCCTCGACTATACCTCGGGAGATCGCAAGTCCAAGCCCGAGGCCGTCAGCGTGGTCGCCGGCTAATCGGACAAATTTTTCGAAAACGTGCTCCCTGTGCTGCTCGGGAATTCCTATCCCCTCGTCCTTAACGCTTACAAACACGCGATCTCCGCGGGAGATCGCATCGATCGAGATGGTCGTTTTCGGCACCGAATATTTCGCCGCGTTCTCCACGAGATTATATATAACCTCAGCGATCGCACGAGCATCGACCCTAATGAGCGGCAGGTCGTTCTCGATATTCACCGTGACGTGGTGTTCTCGCAGAGCTTTTTCAGCCCGGTCAAGAGCGATCGTTATGATCTCTTCGACGTGCGCGAGCGAGGGTGCGTTGCCCGAACCCGATTCGATCCGTGCGAGCTGCACCATGCCTTCAATGAAGCCGTTGAGCCGATCGGTCTCTTCGTTAATTATGTTTAGAAACTCAGCACGTCCTTCGCTATTAAGTTCGATCGTGCGGTGTCCGCCCTCGCTATCGAGGAGAGTCGTCACCGAAGCTTTGATCGATGTCAGTGGTGTCCGCAGATCGTGCGTTACGGCATCGAGCAGAGCACTCTTGAGCTGCTCACTCTGTTTCAACGCTTCGGCCTCGGTGGCACTCTTAAATGCTGTCTTTAACTCCTCCAGAAGGCGTTCGGACTCTCGCGCACGCCGTCGTGCGTATGCGGACAACTCCCCGGCCACCAACGCTGTGATCGTGAAAGCGGCCCAAGCTACAAGATTTTGCGGCTCCGCGATCGTCCAGGTGCGAACAGGCGGGAGAAAGTAATAATTAAAACACAGCATCGCCACGAATGACGCAAGCAGTGCCGGATTTCGCCCGAAAAACGTCGCGGACGTAAGGACGATCATCAAGAGCGTTAGAGCGACAGTTGTATTATTGACGTGTTCACCGAACGACACGAGGCCTACCGTAACGAGAAGCACAGTCGCAACCGACAGTCCAAAGCGAAGCGGTTTGGAGCGTAGTAAGCCGTCAGGATCCATCTAGGTGAGTCGATTTCGGAGATACGTTTCCAGTTGATCGGCGCCGACGCGTTCCTGTTCCCACGTGTCTCGGTCGCGAACGGTTACAGCATTGTCGTCAAGCGACTCGTGATCTACGGTAACGCAGAACGGCGTTCCGACCTCGTCCTGTCTGGCATATAGTTTCCCGATCCCGCCGGTATCATCGTAGACTGCCCGCATGGTTGGCTGAAGTCCGCGTTTTATCTTACGTGCCATTTCGGTGATCTCGGGCTTGTTCTTCGCCAGCGGCAGGACTGCGACCTTAATTGGCGCAAGTTCTGGCTTGAGTTTGAGAATGACCCGAACCTCGCCTTTGTCGTTCGTTTTCTCGGTGTACGCGTCCATCATGATGGCGAGCAGTGTGCGGTTGACGCCGATCGCAGGCTCGATGACGTAAGGATAAAATCGCTCGTTTGTCTGTGGGTCAAAGTACGAAAGGTCCTCGATCGAATCGGAATTGATACGCTTTCCATCGGCGTCCTCAGGCTTTTTCGAGTGGGCCTTGAGGTCATAATCCTTTCGATTCGCGATACCCATCAGTTCGTCCCATTGCTTTTCTTCGTCCTCGCGCTCCGGGAAGAAGCGATACATAATGTCAACGGTACGTTCGGCGTAATGAGCAAGCTCATGAGCCTGCTGCTCATATAGCGAAAGATTGTCCGGCGAAATTCCCAACGTGCCAAGCCATTGTTGAAAGGCGTCGATCCACTGTTGATGAAGCTCCGCGGCGTCATCAGGCCGGCAAAAATATTCCATCTCCATCTGCTCGAATTCACGCGTCCGAAAGATAAAATTGCCCGGCGTGATCTCGTTGCGAAATGCCTTTCCGATCTGCGCGATCCCGAACGGCAGTTTGCGGCGCGAAGTGTTGAGAACGTTGGCAAAGTTGACAAATATTCCCTGTGCAGTTTCCGGCCTTAGATACGCCAGAGCCGTTTCGTCCTCGTCGACTGACGCCGCTCCAAGCGTTGTTCGCAACATCATATTGAACTGACGCGACTCTGTCAGGTTCTTCGATCCGCAATTCGTGCAGACGAATCGACCTTCGGCATCATGTTCCAACTTGTCCTCGCGAAGCCGGGTTTTGCAGTCGCGACAGTCGACTAGCGGATCGCTGAAGGTCGTTTCATGGCCTGAGTATTTCCAGACGAGCCGATTCTGTATGATGGACGAATCAAGCCCCTCGATATCGTCCCGCTCGTAAACGAGCCAGTTCCACCAGCTTTTTTTGATATTGTTGGCGAGTTCCACGCCTAGCTGACCGTAGTCCCAAGATGATCCTAGTCCGCCGTAGATGTCGGATGCCGGAAAAACAAATCCGCGGCGTTTTGAGAGCGAGACGATGGTTTCGATGTTTGGTGCTGACATACTTTCGAATGGTTGTCCTAAGCCGTACTCTTCGAGACGGCAGAACGCTGAAAACCTCGATTTTACAACGAAGAGCGATGAACCGACAAAGTCAAAATAAAAAAGGGACGGGCCGCGAGGCTCGTCCCGTTTCGGTTCGGAATGAATGAAAAGCTACTTTACGACCGGCGGTTGAGCTCCTGGCGGGACGATCCATAGCTGATAGGTCGTTCGTTGGGCCGAACTGCCTTTGACGATCGTAATGCTGCGAGGATCGACACCTCGTGTCTTCACCAAATAGTCAAGGGTCCGTTTGGACAGCTTGTCGTAGGTATTGCGTGTCGTACTAAGCTTATCCGTTCCGGGATAAATGATGATATACAGTTGAGCGTCCGGAGTATTCTGGACCTGAATGGCACAGTTATCGAACCGGGCCTTGTCATCATCAGCCGATTTAGCCATAAATTCGTCGCACGTGTATGGTTTAATCGGCGGCGGGAGTGAACCCACATCAGTCGGAACTGAAATGACTTGGCGGCATTTGCTGTCGTATACGTCGTCATTGACGTCCAGAACGGCGTTGATGGTCCTGCCTGCCATACCCGTCGAGTCGACGGTGATGGTCGGGGTTCCGAGCCCATTCGTTACATGGCCGTTATCGACTTTCCACGCGTATTTCAGCGGAATCGGTGCGGTACCCGAATTGATCGCTGCAAAGGTGACCAAGTCACCCTCCATGATCTTGTCTGGACCCTCTAAATGGAAATTGTATGGACACGGCCGGCTAGTAGTCTCACGCACTATTTTTAGGCAAACGCAATTCTTTTGACCACGACGAATCTCTATCTCATTAGCCCAGATCTTGCCGTCGGGACCAAGAACCTCGATCTTATGAAAGCCCGGAGTCAAATAATAGATCGCCGGGGTTCCGACCCCAGTGACGCCTCGCTCAACGCCGTCGATCTTTACTGGATATGATGCTTCGGTCGTACGAACGCTGAGCGTCCCCGAATCCTTCGGCTGTTTTTTGCCGCTGTCATCAGCGGCAAAAGCCGACGAAAATCCCAACATCAGGATCATCCCAAATAAAATCAGAAAGCTAGGTCTTGCAGAACGCATTTTCATTACCTCACGATCTCGATACCCGTATAATTCGCCGGTATGAGTTTCCAAAATATCACCTTTACTTGATCCGCGGCGGTCGGAATTGCCACTTTAGCGCGTGGCTGCCTTTGGCCGACGGTCGGACTATTCGTCCTCATCTGACTCGTCTGAGTTGTCGTTTCCCTTTTTGCCATATCGTCGTCGAGCAGCAAGTCCGATCGACGCCAAGCCCGTCCCAAAGAGCAGGATGGTCATCGGCTCGGGAACCGGCTGAGGCGGCGTGGGTGTTGGCGTTATCGTCGGTGTCGGCGTAACAGTCGGCGTCGGCGTCGGCGTGACGGTCGGTGTCGGCGTAACAGTCGGCGTCGGCGTCGGCGTGACGGTCGGTGTCGGCGTAACAGTCGGAGTCGGCGTCGTAATAGGTATGGAAGGCGTCGGCGTCGGCTCGTGCTTACGTATTAAAACAAAAGCAATGGGAATCGCAGCCAAGCCCAACAGAGCCCAATGTGGAAAACCTGCGACGACCTCCGACTGAACACAGTCGCAAACGTCATCTTCAACGATGTCGGTCCGTGTTTCCGTAATGACCCGGCCGTCCTGTTGTGGGGTCCCCTTCTTCTTATCGTCGTCGTCGTCGCCAACGACAAAACCATTGTAATACCCAGCCACCGAAAGACGGGCAAAGCTACCATTATCTGCCTTTCCTGGCCGGGCGTTCATGATCTGCACGACCTGATCAAAGCGAACCGGGCCTGCTTCTATTCTGGTGAACGCGGCCGTGAACGACAGAATGCTTAGCGCCGCCAGAACCATTCTGAGATTGAAGTTCTTCATGTTAATAACCTGACTACCTGACCGTCATGTGAACGGAACACATGTTCACAACTCGGTGGGCACACTGAGTGTGAAAAATTCTCAAATTGGGGCAGTCCCACAAATGTAGCAAAATTTGCACGTAAATGCACGCTTTATTGTCGTTAACCGCTGCTCAGCAACTTAGAGAATGCAATATTCCAGTTAATTCAAAGAGTTAGATACTATTAATACGATCCATGTTCCAGAATCGCGGATCTCTTTGTCAGCCTTATCCCAACCAGCTTGTACACGAAAAAGCCGGTTACCACTAGATAGTGACAACCGGCTGTGAATTCCTGAACTTCAGGTAAAATTTGCGATTATTCGTCGTCCGGGGCTGCTTTAGATTTCTCCTCAGCCAGGATAGCCTTGCGGGAAAGCTTTATCTTGTTGCCTTCCTTGCCGATGCACTTGACCATTATCTGCTGGCCTTCCTTCAACTCGTCGCGAACGTCGCGAACGCGGCGATCGGAGATCTCAGAAATGTGCAGCAACCCGTCGAGGCCGGGCATGATCTCAACGAATGCTCCAAAGTCAACGATGCGAGAAACAGTTCCCATGTATGTCTCGCCGATCTCCGCTTCGGCGGTTAGTGCCTTGATCCGGGCGACCGCCAGCTGAGCTGCTTCACCGTCCGCGGTAGCAATGAGGACCGTTCCGTCATCTGAGATGTCGATCTTCGCACCTGTCTCTTCCGTTATCGCACGGATCATCTTCCCGCCCGGTCCGATAACGTCTCGGATCTTGTCCGGCGAGATCATCAGCGTGATGATACGCGGAGCAAATTCCGACAGTTCCTCGCGGGGTTCGGATAATGCTTGGGTCATCACTTCAAGTATGTGGAGCCGGCCCTTTCTGGCCTGCTCCAATGCTTCCTGGAGGATCATTGCGTTGATCCCGCCCACCTTGATGTCCATCTGCAGAGCCGTAATACCGTCGGCAGTTCCCGTGACCTTAAAGTCCATGTCGCCGTAATGGTCTTCGGCTCCGGCAATGTCTGACAGGATCGCATAGCGATTACCTTCCATTACCAGGCCCATCGCAACGCCGGCGACCGGCTTCTTGATCGGCACACCCGCATCCATCAGGCTTAGGATCCCGCCACACACTGTTGCCATCGACGAGGAACCATTTGATTCCGTGATATCCGAAACGATGCGGATCGTGTAAGGAAAATCAGCATCGTCCGGCAGAACCGACTGGATCGCACGGCGAGCGAGATTGCCGTGCCCGATCTCGCGTCTAGACGTCATGCCAAAACGGCCGGTTTCACCTACCGAGTAGGGCGGAAAATTATAATGCAGCATGAAACGGCGGCGAACTTCGCCCTTTTCAATATCGTCCATGAACTGCTCGTCCATCTTGGTCCCGAGCGTCGTAGTAACGATCGCCTGCGTTTCACCGCGGGTGAATAGTGCAGATCCGTGGACACGCGGCAGCCAGCCAACCTCGGACGAGATAGGCCTGATCTCCGAGAAGCGGCGTCCGTCGGGACGACGCTTGTTCTGCAGCATATCCTCGCGGAAGATCTTTTCCTTCAGATGTCCGAAGACCTTGCCCGCCATCGAACGCTTCGCCGGGTCGTCTTCGGGATAGCTGTTGACGACCTCTTTTTTCAAAGCATCCTGGCCGGCATAGACTTCGATCTTGTCCCGGCCCGTCGAATCCAAGGCAGTTCGAAGCTTGTCCGTATAATTCTTTTCGATCTCGGCGACCATACCTTCATCAAGTGCAGCGGGCACGAACTCGCGCTTTGTAATGTCGAGAGCTTTGCCGAGCTCTTTCTGCCATAGGCAAAGACGTTTGATCTCACGATGAGCGAGCATGAGAGCCTCGACCATGATCTTTTCGTCAACCTCGTTAGCTTCGCACTCGACCATGACGATGGCCTCTTCCGTGCCCGCAACAATAAGGTTAAGTTCCGATTCGCGGCGTTCGTCGAACGTCGGGTTGATGACATATTTACCGTCGATCAGTCCGATGCGAATTCCCGCGATCGGGTTATTGAATGGTATGTCCGAAAGATACAACGCACAGGAAGCTCCTGTAATCGCGATCACGTCAGGATCGTTTTCAGCATCGGACGAGATGACCGACGCGACGATCTGAGTCTCAAAACGGTAACCGTCGGCAAAGAGAGGCCGAACGGGCCGGTCGATCAGTCGGCATGTCAGCACTTCCTTTTCGCTCGGGCGGCCCTCGCGACGAAAGTAGTTTCCGGGGATTCGGCCACCGGCAAATGTATTTTCACGGTATTCGACGGTCAGCGGAAAGAAATCGAGTCCTTCCTTTGCTGTTCGTGCACTAACGGCAGCGACCAAGATCATCGTGTCACCGTACCGTATGACGACGGAACCATCGGCCTGTTTGGCCACCTTGCCTGTTTCAACGATCAGGTCGTGGCTGCCCAGCTTGATCGATTCATTCAAATATTTCTTTTTTGTCATTTCTAATCCTTACGAAAACAGAGACGAAAAGGTATGCCGTGAAGCCCTTTCGTCCCTGAATAAACACTCTGATTTGGCTAAGGTCCCAATTTGTTCGGTAGCAATAACAGCTGTCACGTTCAGCAACCACCGGCAAATCCTCCGCTAGGACCTCTATTTTTGTTTCGGCTCGAGGCAGCCGTTTAACTCAGTCACGAGCTTTTGGAGAGCACGAGCGGAAAGAAACTTCGCGCGTGCAGCCCCATCGGCCTATCGTCTCAATTTCAGTTTCTTGATGATCTCGTGGTACTGATCGATGTCGCGGCGCTTGAGATAATCAAGCAGCTTTCGTCTGCGGGAGACCATTTGAAGCAAGCCGCGACGTGAATTGTTGTCCTTTTTGTGCACCTTGAAATGCTCGGTCAATTCGTTAATTCGCTGCGTGAGTAGAGCGACCTGTACCTGTGATGAGCCGGTATCCGAATCATGAGTCTTGTAATCACCCACGATCTGTTCTTTTAATTCTTTAACTGTAGACATAAATCTTGCTTAAAACAGCCTCTCCTGTTGCTCGCAGTAACTCCGATCCTTCGAACGGTAACCGCGAAGTTTGTAATTCTAAAATATCAACAAATATCGCTAATTGTTGCTATAAATCTAACACGTCGAGTCCTCAACGGCAATTTTAGATCTCGTACTTGAACTCTTCCATAAATTTGGTCGAAAACTCGCCCGACTGAAATTTAGGATCGTCCATTATCTTCAAATGCAGAGGGATCGTCGTTTTAATGCCTTCGACGACCATCATCTCGAGTGCCCTTCGCATACGTGCGATCGCAAGCTCACGAGTACGTGCGTGCACGATCAGCTTGGCAATCATCGAGTCGTAGTACGGCGGAACGACATAGCCTGGATACACCGCAGTATCAACCCGGACGCCGGGGCCTCCCGGAATATTAAAGGCGGTGATTCGGCCCGGACTCGGCGTGAATTTCACGGGATCCTCCGCGTTGATACGGCATTCGATGGAGTGGCCTACGATCTCGACCTCGTCCTGTGTGTATCCTATATTTTCGCCTGTCGCAATGCGGATCTGATTTCGCACGATGTCAGCGAGAGTGACCATCTCGGTAACCGGATGCTCCACCTGGATCCGCGTGTTCATCTCCATGAAATAAAAGCTATCGTCCTCGTCCAGCAAGAACTCGAAAGTGCCCGCACTCGAATAACCGATCTCCTGACAGGCTTTCACCGCGACTGCGCCCATTTCGTCGCGAAGTTTCGCGGAAATGACCGGCGAAGGAGCCTCTTCGAGCAGCTTCTGGTGCCGGCGCTGGATGGTACACTCGCGTTCGCCTAAGTGGATAACGTTTCCGTGTTCGTCGGCAAGAACCTGGATCTCGATGTGCCGCGGTCGCTCAATATAACGCTCGATATAAACGGAGCCATTTTTGAAGGCGTTAAGGGCCTCGGTCTGGGCAAGTTCGAGGTTCCCTTGTAATTCGCTCTCCTCGCGGACGATACGCATTCCGCGTCCTCCGCCGCCAGCCGCGGCCTTGATGATCAACGGGAATCCGATCTCAAGTGCGATCTTACGTGCCTCGTCGTTCGATTCTATTGGCTCGGGGCTGCCCGGCAAGATCGGAACTCCTGCGGCCTTCATTGTCCTACGGGCTTCGACCTTATCGCCCATCATTGCGATGACGTCTGGTCGTGGGCCTATAAACTTGATGTTGCAGTCTTCGCAGATCTTGGCGAATGTCGCGGATTCAGCCAAAAAACCATACCCTGGATGGATCGCGTCTGCGTTGGTTATCTCAGCGGCGCTAATGATCGAAGGGATGTTCAGGTAGCTCTCGGCGGACGATGCGGGGCCAATACAGATCGCCTCGTCGGCAAAGCGCACGTGAAGCGCCTCACGATCCGCTTCCGAGTGAACGGCCACCGTGCGGATACCCATCTCCTTGCACGTCCACATAATGCGGCAAGCTATCTCACCACGGTTCGCGATCAAAATTTTGCGAATTTCCCGCATAAAAACGAAGCCGCGAGTCACACGAACAGCACGAATTGGTAAAAACCATTTACTTCGTGGAGAGCATGTTATTCGCGGCTGTCAGTACTATTTCCTAACACCGAAAAGTGCTTGTCCGTATTCGACCGGTTGTCCGTTCTCGACGTATATCCTGACGATCTCGCCCGACGTTTCGGCCTGGATCTCATTCATGAGCTTCATCGCCTCAACGATACATACGGTCGATTCCGGTCCTACGGTACTTCCTTCGCTCACGTAAGCATCCTTATCAGGGCCTGGCGAACGGTAGAATGTGCCAACGATCGGTGAGGTTATCTTGTAAAGATCGGCATCCGGATCAACCACCAATTCTGACGGAACTGCCGTCAAAGTAGAAGACTGGCCCCCAACTGGTGCGGCCGTTGACGAAATTGCCGGCCCCGCCTGATAAACGGGAGCGGACGTCATTTTGCTCAGACGAACACGAATGTTCTCGTTCTCGAATTCGAAATCCGTAAAGCCGTGCTCGTCAACCAATGCAGCCAATTCACGGATCTCGTCCATGTTGAACGATGAATCGGCGGACTTACGGCTACCCGAACGTTTCTTTTCGACCACTATGTCGCCGTCTTTGGCCTTTGCCGAACCAGTGTTTTCGCTCATATCAACTCCCGGGGACTAGCCCTTAGCAGCCAATTCGCGTGGATTGTCGACCAATTCGATCACGGCCATTTCGGCATTGTCGCCGACTCGCCGACCCATTTTGATAATGCGCGTGTAGCCGCCATTACGATCTTTATATCGCACTCCGAGCTCCGTGAAAAGCCGTTGGACGGCCTTAACACCTGCCGTTCGCTCGATCGGTGCTTTTTCCGTACCTTTCTTACCGCGAAATCGGCTCTGCTCGGCTTTGAACGTGCTGTTACCAGCGTGGAAATAGCGAGCAGCCTGACGACGAAGATGAACCCCGCGAAGGACGGCGTCATCGCCTGTCAGGTCCTGAGCTTTGCGTGCTAGAGTGATCGCCTTCTCGATAAACGGCCGCAGTTCCTTGGCCTTGGGGACTGTGGTTACAATGTGTTCTTTTTCGGCGTTGATAAGTGACGTCGCCAAATTTCGGAGCAGCGACATGCGGTGTTCCGACGTACGGCCTAATTTACGATGTGCTTTTAAGTGTCTCATTTTCTTTAAGTCCTAAGAGAAAAGCGAGTCAATTGAGCCGGTTATGTCATGAGTGTTCGTCGGGAAATCAATTTCCCGACTCGCAAGACTCATCCAACCCGCTGGACTCAAGTTCTCTAATCTAGGTCGCGGCCGCCCGATCCGGGGATCGGATTTCCCTGCTCGTCAAAGTCCATTCCAAAATCAAGCCCCATGCCGTGAAGCATATCTTTGATCTCGGTCAATGATTTCTTGCCAAAATTTTTGGTGTGCAGCATATCCTTTTCGCTGCGACGGATGAGGTCTCTGATCGAACGAATGTCTGCGTTCTTGAGGCAATTGTAGGACCGGACCGACAGCTCCAGTTCGTCGACCGATTTATCGAGCAGGTCATTCCGCATGAGCGGCGGCCGTGCTATGTCCTCGTACTTGTATTCTTCTTCCTCTTCTTCAAAGTTGATAAAGATCGTCATATGATCCTTGACCAGCTTTGCAGCGAGACCGATCGAATCCTCGGGCTTTACCGAACCATCGGTCCAAACCTCGATCGTCAGACGATCAAATTCCGTGTTGGAACCTTGACGTGTCTTGTCGACGTTATAATTCACCTTCTTGATCGGCGTATGTACCGAATCGATCGGAATATAGCCTACCGACAGGTCCTCATCATTGTTGATCTCAGCCGACACATATCCACGGCCGCTTTTAAGCCGCATCTCGATCCCGATGGAACCGCCAGCACTGACCGTCGCAATGTGGATCGACTGATCCAAAACCTCGACATCGCCATCGGCGACTATATCTGCACTCGTAACTTCGCCCGCTCCCTTCTTGCTGATCGTCAGAATTTTCGGGCCGGCTCCGTGAAGTTTGAATGGGATCTGTTTAACGTTAAGAA
>JBDTZO010000007.1:0-3555 GCA_040005135.1 Acidobacteriota bacterium
AAAAAAGAGTGTGAGGTCCGGTTTCAGTCCGCCCGTCGCGACATGAATGACCTGCTCGACCATCTCCATCTCAAATCCGCGGCCGGCCCCCTGATAGGCGGCGGTCGCGTCGGCATACCTGTCTGAAATTACGATCCGACCCGCCGCGATCGCCGGCCTGATCAAAAATTCGACATGCTGAGCTCGATCGGCCGCGAACAACAGCAGTTCGGCGAGCGGGGCTACCGTTTCCTCAGTCTCGAGAAATGCCGTGCGCAGATGTCTGCCGAGCGGCGTTCCGCCCGGTTCACATGTGGTCATGGGATCAAATCCGCGGCCGCGCAGTTCGCCCGCAAGCATTCGGACCTGCGTCGATTTGCCGCTGCCGTCGATCCCTTCGAAAGTAATGAATCTGCCTCGCAAGTTATTCAGATACCGGCTTCCGCTCTTGCGATATCGTTGAAATTGCGTGTTTAAAGATCAGAACGTCGGGGCCGCCAACATCCAACAACACCGAAAATTTATCAAAGCTTTTAATGCGGCCCGAGATCGTCGAACCGTGCAGCAAGTGGATAACAACCGTCAATCGCTCGCGGCGAGCCGAGTTGAGGTATGCATCCTGAATATTCTGAGCAGCCTGCCTTTCCATATAGTCTCCTCGTCAATTACATTCAATCGGGGTAATAACTTACCCCAAACAATAAAAACAAAAAAGGGCGTACACGATTGTTCCAAATTTCACCCTTATCCGTCAAGGTTTTTCCACAGCGAGGCCTGCACGGTAGGGTCATTTCCAAAACCCTCGACCCAGAACGCGTCGTTTTCGCGACGAAACCACGTCAGCTGGCGTTTCGCATAGTTCCGCACGTCCTGTTTAGATCTATCGATCGCCGATTCGAGCGAACGTTCCCCGCGAAGATATTCACAAACGCGTCGATATGCGTGCGCTCCGAGTGCGTTGGTAGAGTCTTTAACGTGAGCGGCGCGTAAATGTTTCACTTCGTCAACCAATCCGGCCGCGAAATGCTCTTCGGTCCGAGCATTTATCTTTTCATATAGCAGTGCCCGCGGAGGACTGAGCACAAATAGCCGGATCCGCTCGGCAAAAGCGGGAGGTTCGGCACGCAGCGGCTGCTTTGTCGAAATGCGTTCGCCCGTTTGAAAATAAACCTCCAGAGCTCTCGATACGCGCACATGATCGCGCTGCGGCAGCCCGGCTGCGGCGTTCGGATCAACCCTCGATAATATCGAATGCAGATGTTCCGCCCCACGCCGCTCGTAGCTGGAACGCAGCCGATCTCTAAGCTTTTCGTCCGTACGAGGACTCTCGAAAAGCGGCTGCCGCAGGGTTCGCAGGTAAAAGCCAGTACCTCCGACGAGCACGACATGGCGGCCGCGAGATTCGATCTCGGCGATCTTTTCGGCTGCATCGCCAGCCCATTCAGCGGCCGAATAATTGACGTTCGGATCGACGTAGTTGATCAGGTGATGCGGCACACCGCGCATTTCAGCGGGCGAAGGCTTGGCAGTCGCGAGCTCGATCCCTTGATATATCTGGACCGAATCAAAGTTGACCACTTCGCCGCCGACGCGCAGAGCCAGCTCGACGGCAAGAGCGGTTTTACCCGAAGCTGTAGGCCCTGAGATCGCGAATATCGGGCGTTGCTGAATTTCGTCATTCACCTGTTAAACTATCTTAACACGAGAGTAAGGCCCGTTGCGGGCAGGTGTCTTTCATAGTTCGCACACTTTCGACATCGCTCAACTTACTGGTGGGAGACGGCTCTTGAGCACGCTTTTAGGCACACAGTCTATCGCCCTGATAATCGTCTGCCTGGCCGGTGCCGCATTGCACGTCTATGCGAAGCATTTCCTGCGTCCGTTCGTATCAGGTGCTGCCAAGGTGGTCGCCAGCATTTCTTTTGTCGCGCTCGCCGATGTGAGCGGTGCCTGCGACATTACCTACGGCCGGCTGATCTTAGCGGCCTTAATTTTGAGCTTGATCGGGGATGTCTTGCTGCTGTCACGACAAAGCTCTGTATTTATCTTCGGGATCGCCGCTTTTCTGTTTGCCCACGTGGTTTTTGCCGCGGCTTTCTGGCGTGAGGGTATCGATCGAAATTGGCTGATCGCGGCCCTCGGCATTTCAGCGGTCGCCGGAATATTCCTTCTCCGATGGCTGTGGCCGCATCTCGAAGGCTTTTACCGGATCGCGGTTCCGGTTTATTTGGCCGCGATAATTGCCATGACATCGCTCGCCATCGGCATGAGCATACGGTCGATGCCCGCGTTCGTCGGCGTAGGAGCTGCGATGTTTGCTGTATCGGACGTGTTCGTCGCCCGGGACCGGTTTATAAAGCCAAGTTTTGTTAACCAGCTTTGGGGAATTCCGTTATATTATCTCGCTCAGGTGCTGCTTGCTCTGTCAGTCACAGCAGCCGGAAGATAGGTATTTCAAATTTGCTTGACCGTCAAAAGTGCTCAAACATATGACCGACATTCTATTGCCAAGATTCATTGCCGCCGCCTTTATAGTTTCGCTGCTCGCCGGCTCAACCGTTTTCGCCCAAAGCACCGGCAATTTCGTCAAGTACGTCAACCCGCTCATTGGCACCCAAAAGATGGGACACACATATCCCGGAGCGACCGTGCCGTTCGGGTCGGTGCAGTTGTCGCCGGACACTGACGAGCAGCCATATTTGATCGGCGGCAAGTATAACAAAGACACTTACAAATACTGTGCAGGTTACGACTACGACGACAGCGAGATCGTCGGTTTTTCGCACACGCATTTTAGCGGAACAGGGCACTCTGATCTTGGTGATTTTCTGATCATGCCGACGGTCGGCGATCTGCAATTAACTCCCGGAGACAAGGGTAATCCCAAAAGCGGTTTCCGCTCCGCGTTTTCGCATGCAAACGAAACCGCCGAAGCCGACTATTACAAGGTACTGCTCGAGGACGACAATATCTGGGCCGAGATGACCGCGACAACGCGCGTTGGCTTTCACCAATACACTTTCCCCCAATCCGACAACGCTCACATCATCCTCGACCTGATGCATGGCATCTACAATTACGACGACAAAAACGTCTGGACCTACGCCCGCGTTGAAAACGACCACACCATCGTCGGCTATCGTCAGACGAACGGCTGGGCACGCACGCGAACCGTCTATTTCGCAATGGAATTTTCCAAACCGTTCATAAGCTACGGCGTCAAAAATTTCGGCAAGGAAGACTACAAAGGTTTCTGGCGAAAGTTTGACCAGACAAAGAACTTCCCCGAGATGGCAGGCAAACAGCTGCGTGCGTATTTCGATTTCAAGACCGAAAAGGACGAAAAGATCAAAGTAAAATTCGCCCTCTCACCCGTCTCGACCGACGGAGCCAAAGCGAATATGGCTATCGAGATACCGGATTGGGATTTCGAACGCGTAAAATCCGAAGGCCAAGCTGCCTGGAACCGTGAGCTGAGCAAGATCGCCGTCACCACAACCGACAACGGCGAGATGACCAATTTCTACACGGCGATGTACCACGCGTTCATCTCGCCGACGGTCTATATGGACACCG
>JBDTZO010000249.1:0-36519 GCA_040005135.1 Acidobacteriota bacterium
TCTCGGAAACGTCGATGGCGCGGGCGTCGGCATCGCGATCGTCGATTCCAGCGTTCGCGACGACCATCACTTATTTACCGATGCGTATGGCAATAAACGGATCGTCCAGAAGATCGACTTTTCCGGCGATGATAATCTTACCAGCGACGAATATGGCCATGGCTCGCATGTAGCTTCGCTCGCGGCAGGCGGCGTGGGCAAATTGTTGGACTCGAGCGATAACCGCTACATTTCAAATTACAACGGTGTCGCCCCGAACGCGAAGATCATAAACGTTCGCGTCTTGGACGGAAGTGGAAAGTCCACAACCGCGAAACTGATAAACGGACTCAACTGGATCCTCGCAAACCGAACGACAAACAATATCCGCGTGGTCAATCTCAGCCTGGGAACTCCGGCGTTAGAAACATGGAGAAATGACCCGATCTGCCGCGCAGTCCGACAGCTGACCGCTGCCGGAATAGTGGTCGTCGCTGCTGCCGGAAACAGCGGCAAGAATGCCGGAGGCCAAAAGATCTATGGTGCGATCCATGCTCCGGGTAACGATCCGACGGTCATCACGGTCGGCGCGACAAACACTTTCGGGACCGACAACCGGGACGACGACGCCGTAGCCACATTCAGCTCACGCGGGCCGACACGTTCGTATTACACTAACGCTTCGGGTCAAAAGGTATACGATCACCTGATCAAACCCGACCTCGTCGCCCCCGGCAATAAGCTGATCGGAGCGCAGGCAAAACAGAACGAGCTCATTCTGACCAATCCTCAGCTAGCTAACCCGAACGGTGCCGACCCCACGCGAGCCACCATGTACCTAAGCGGCACATCGATGTCGACACCGATCGTGTCCGGCGCCGTCGCCCTTATGTTGCAGGTCAACCCTAAGCTGACTCCGAACATGGTCAAAATGATACTCGAGTACACAGCTCAGCCGCTCGCGGGCTGGAATGTGCTCGAACAGGGTGCCGGCGAACTCAATGTCGAAGGTGCCGTCCGCCTCGCTAAGCTCATTCGTCAAAATCTTCCGAGTCCGACGCCCACCGGAACGCAGCTATTAACGACTAATTCCGTGCCGCAGCAATATTCCGTCGTCGGAGGAACGCGATTTCAATGGTCCGGCGGCATGCTGCCGAGCTACGGGTCGATAACCGGCACGGATCTGATCACCAAATACCAGGGCATTTACGCTAACGGCATCATGATCAGCGATGGCATCATGATCAGTGACGGAATTATGATCAGCGACGGCATCATGATCAGTGACGGAATTATGATCAGTGACTGAATTATGATCAGTGACGGCGGCGTTCTCGCCGACGGTGCCATGCCGGCAAGCGATCCGATCTTAAATCATGGACATCCACTGGCATCCTCGAACATTCTTTTCAGTAACTCGCTCGGGATGTTCGACAACTCGCCCATCGCTGACGGCATCTTGATCAGCGACGGAATTTTGATAAGTGACGGCACTCTGACCGGCGACACGGCGATGTCGATGTCAAATCGGGTCCTGGCGAACGGCGATCCGAGCCCTTCAATGCACTGATCCCGCATCAATGCGGCAAATGGCGAAGGGGCACGGCTGCATCTGCGGCCATGCTCCTCTTTCCGCCAAAGATCATAGAAAGCCGACAAACATTTTTGTTTGTAAATAACGTTTTTTAACGTATACTGTTTTCGTCGACGTTCCTTTTCGTGGGAAACGTTGCATCTTGCCTATCGCCGGCTCGACCGGTAAATCTACTTCATCCGCGTTCGATAGCACATGGTATCTAAGGAAACATTTGTAAATATTTTTATAGCTGTGCTTGCTCCGTGCGCGGCATACGCTTTGTTCTGGGCCATAACGGGCATTCCCGTCGAACGCCTGGATTCGGGTGTTCTGACGGTAACGCTGTTGACGGTCTTTTGCAGCTGTTACCTTAGGATCCAGCTCCCGAGGGTAAAGATATATCTCACCATTTCCGATGCCCTGGTAATACTTGCGATGCTTCTTTACGGAGGCGAGGTCGCGGTGGTCCTCGCTGTCGTAGAAATGGCCGCGGGATCGTTAAACCTTAGGCGACGCGGAACTCCGATCAAACTCAAGACGATACTTATAAACGTTCTCGTTGCTCCGATCGCCGTATTCGCCGCCTGGAAGTTTATTGAATGGATGTTTGGTTCGATGGAGCGAGTATTGGGCCGCGGCGACCTAGCGAGTTTTATATGGGTGTTGGCTGCAGTGACCATCGTAATGTTCCTGGTCAATTCGCTGCTTATCGCGGTCGTTTCGTCCTTAAAATCCGAAAGGTCGATATGGAAGGTCTGGACTGAGAGCTGTATGGATGCCCTCGTTATGTATGTAACGGGCGGAGTACTCGCGGGCATCATTTTTAGGTCGCTCGAACAAGTAAACATTTATTTATTTGCGGCTGTGATATTTGTTTTCGGTGTCATTTACCTGACATTCCGCCGCTTTGTCGACGACGTTAAAAAGACGGTCGAAAAAGCGAAGGAGTCTGAACGAGTACGCGCGGAGCAGGCCGAGGAGCATGTCATCGAGCTTCAATATTATGTCCAGGAACTGGAGCAGACCGGCGAGGCGTTGCAAGAAAGTCATGAGAACTTTCGACACGCGGCCTTTCATGACGCTCTGACCGGACTCCCGAATCGAAATTTTTTCATTGACTCGCTTAAGCGGCTGCTACGGCAGAGCCGTGAGAGTGCGGAAATGAACTTCGCCGTTTTGCTCCTCGATCTCAACCGATTTAAGACGATCAACGACAGTCTTGGCCATTCGATGGGCGATCGGTTGATCAAGAACGTTGCGGAGCGATTGTCTCAATTGGTCCGCGAAGAAGATATGGTCGCCCGATTCAGCGGTGACAAATTTGGCATCATTCTCTGCGATCTGTTGCTCAAGAACGAGGCGACTGCTTTTGCCGAACGGCTGACGAAACGCATCGCCGAACCGTACACGCTCGATGGCCGTCAAGTCTTTACCAACGTAAAGATCGGGATCGCGTTCGGAAATTCAAAACATATGGAGGCGGAGGACATCCTTCGCGACGCCGATATCGCCATGTATAACGCCAAGGATAACGAAGAGAAATACGTTATCTTTGACCAAAAAATGCATATTCGTGCGGTCACGAGGCTGCAGCTCGAGACAGACCTCAGATTTGCGATCGAGCGCAACGAGTTTGAGCTCTACTATCAGCCTATCATCAGCTTGGAAACCGCTTCTCTCGTCGGATTCGAAGCCCTCGTGCGATGGAATCATCCGCAACGCGGCCTCGTCCCGCCTAACGAATTTATTCCGATCTGTGAGAACACCGGCCTGATCATTCCGATGACCATCCAACTGCTTCACTCGGCATGTGCGCAGGTCGTTCGCTGGCAGAGCCGCTCGCTCAACCCTAAGCCGCTGAGCATCGCCGTTAACTTATCCGGCAAGCATTTTGCGGACCCGAATCTAGTCGAACAGATCGCCGTGATCTTGGGTTCGACAGGTATCGACCCGTCTTGCCTCAAGCTCGAGCTGACCGAAAGCGCGGTAATGGAAAACGCTGAGACCGCGATCCTAATGTTGACCGAGATCAAAAAGACGGGCGTTCAGATCAGCATCGACGATTTTGGTACGGGTTATTCGAGCCTCAGCTATCTCCACCGCTTTCCAATCGATCTGCTCAAGGTTGACCGTTCATTCGTAAGTGCGATGGAAAAGAACTCGGAGAATGGCGAGATCGTACGGACAGTAATTGCTCTGGCAAAAGCTCTCAAGCTCAAGGTCGTTGCCGAAGGGATCGAGAGCATCGATCAGCTGCATCAGCTGATGAATCTGCACTGCGAGTACGGCCAAGGCTATTTGTTCTCAAAGCCGCTGCCGGTACGCGAGATAGAAAAACTGTTGGACGAAAAGGATCCGTGGCAGAGCCTGTTGCCAATGCAGCGTCCGCGCGTGATCGAGCCCACACCCGACATCTCGCATTTTAGCCTGACTCAATAATTGGAAATTCAGTCTGCGAATACGGCCGGTTTCGCCTCGAGCGGAAAGGCCGTTTCGTATTTGTGGCCGAGATTGAGCAGCACGTCCTCTGACCAGAAATCGCCGACGAGCTGCATTCCGATCGGCAGCCCGCCGTCCGAGAGCCCGCACGGCACACTGATCGCCGGAACGCCCGCCAGATTTGCTGAAACTGTGTAAATATCACTCAGATACATCGCGATGGGATCGTCTGACCGTTCGCCGATCTTGAACGCGACCGACGGCGAGGTCGGTGTCAGTATCGCGTCGCACGATTCGAATGCCCGCTGATAATCGCGTTTGACGAGTGCCCGAACGCGCTGAGCTTTTGAGTAATACGCGTCATAATAACCGCTCGACAGCACGTACGTGCCGAGCATGATCCGGCGTTTGACCTCCGCGCCAAAGCCCTCTTCGCGCGTCTTAAAGTACATTTCACGCAGGCTCGGAGCGTTCTCGGCACGGTAGCCGTACCGGACGCCGTCAAAACGCGCGAGATTGGACGAAGCTTCGGCGGTCGCGATGATGTAGTAGACGGCTATGCCGTATTTTGCGTAGGGAAGTTCGACGTCGACGATCTTGGCACCGAGCGAGCGAAAATTTTCGACTGCGGCAAGTACGCTTGCCCGAACTTCCTCATCGAGCCCTTCGCCAAATAGCTCTCGCGGGATTCCGATAGTCTTTCCCAACATATCGGCGTCGAGGGCAAATTTATAGTCTGGAACAGTCACATCCGCCGATGTCGAATCGTGCGGATCGCGTCCGGCAACAACGCCCAGGACGTCGGCGACGTCGGCGCAAGTTTGCCCAAAGATACCGATGTTATCAAGCGACGACGCAAATGCGATCAACCCGTAGCGTGAGATCCGGCCGTACGTCGGTTTGAACCCAACGATCCCGCACAGCGAAGCAGGCTGCCGAACCGATCCGCCGGTCTCAGAACCGAGCGATGCACTTACGATGCCCGAAGCAACCGCCGCCGCCGAACCGCCCGAACTTCCGCCGGGAACGCGTGTCACATCCCACGGATTCTTAACCGGACCGAATGCCGAGGATTCGTTCGACGAACCCATCGCAAATTCGTCCATGTTGGTTTTGCCGACGATGATCGCCCCGGCATCGTTGAGCCTCGTAACGGCGGTCGCGTCATATTGCGCTTTATAATTGTGCAATATCTGCGAACCGCATGATGTCCGCATACCTTTGGTGCAAATATTGTCCTTAACGGCAATGGCCATGCCGTGCAGCGGCGTATCGGCTGATGAGAGCTCGGCGGCCCGTGACAGAGCGTGATCGCGTTCGATCGAGAGGAACGAATTGAGCTGTGGGTTTAGCCTTTCCGCGTTGCTTAGGACGTTTTCAATGTCAGAGACAAGGGACATAAATTTCTATTTCGAAACGCTTTGTATCAACCAATTATCGCCTTTTTTGACGAAATCTGCGTGGACCTCTTTCTGCTCCGACCTCGTCGCGTCCTTCCACAACAGCAGGATCTGAAGCGTCGCTGCGGTGTCGGAATCAGATGTGCACGAGCCGACGCGAAACGCTTTCGGGTAATCGTCCGTGGCCGTAAAATAGTCGAACTTTGAATCGCCCGCCGCCAGGAGCGAGGAATAGAGTTCCGGCGTCATATACGACTCGCGGATCTTTAGGTTGTCCGCCGTCATCTTCATATCGTTGCCGAAATGGATCGAGTAAAACCGCCTGGCGGCAAGCCGAGCGTCAGTGCACTGCGGCTTTTCGAGATTTGGCAAACTGCATGCGATCGAACCGTAGGCAGCGATCAACAAGCACGCGAGACGGGCCAGTCGCCCGACTGTAAAAGCTGCTCGCCGCTCGCCGCTCTCCTCTAACCTCATAAAACCTTTGGCACTTGAAAATGTCCGGCGACGCCCGACGGAGCCTCCTCAAGCGCGGCCGCTTGGCCGAGCGAGGGCACGATCACGTCCTCGCGTATCGTCCTCGTCCGTTTTCCCTCGTCGGTAAAGCCGCCGAGCATCGGTTCGATATTCTCGGTATCGAGTTCATTGAGCTGCTCAATATATTTGACGATATTTGCCATCTGCGGAGTGTAGATCGCGACCTCTTCGTCCGTGATCTCGAGATGCGCGAGCTTTGCTACTGTTCTGACGTCCATATTCGATAATTACTGCCGCGACAGATACGCTCCGGCCGCGCTCAGGAAACGTTCGCGAAGCTTAGGGTCCGTAATACGCATAGCCGCCTGCTTGAGTTCGGGCGAAATAGCCGATGACGTGTCGTCTTCGGCACTCGTCAATTTCCTTCGGTCCGGAGCGTTCAGCACGGCGTGTTCGTCGACGCGAAACTCGATAAAATTTACCACGCCCTGCCCGAGTTTGGCGTTGAGCCGATAGAGCATATCGCCGCTCAGGTCCTCGAGATGCCGTTTCCAGATCGCGTTCTCGACCGCCAGTGTCAACCGTTTTTGCCTAAACCCGACAGGTTCGGTCCGCTGCCGCAGGTTCTCGCCAGCGGTCCTTCGCCACGCGGCAAAGACAATGGCGGATATGGCGAGATCATTGCCTTCGAGCCGGCGTAACACGCCGGGAAACGACTGAAAAAGTTCCTGCATTGGTGAATTTCTGCTAATCAACTATCATTTTAGACGACATTTGGCTAAATGCTAAATGCCCGAAATTTAGATGATACAACTGCCAAAACTGATACTTGCCTCAGCCAGCCCGCGGCGATCGGAGATACTTGCTTCGGTCGGCTGGGATTTTACCAAACACGTCGCCGACATCGACGAGGCCGAGCGCGAAGGCGAGCCGGCCGATACCTACGTCGAACGTCTCGCGCGTGAAAAAGCTGAGGCTGTGGCGATTGGTTATCCGGACGCGATCGTCCTCGGCGCCGACACGACTGTCGTCATAGACGGCCAGATCATCGGCAAACCGGTCGATCTCGACGACGCCCGCCGAATGTTAAGGTTGCTCGCCGGCAAATGGCACGAGGTATTCACCGCCGTTGCCGTCGTCCGATCGAACGAAACCGTCTCCGCCGTTCAGCGCACACGGGTGAAATTTGCCCAAATGACCGACGATGAGATCAATTTCCTCGCCACTCTCGGCGATCCTCTCGACAAGGCCGGTGCGTATGCGGTCCAGGCACAAGCGGCTCTTTTTATCGAACGGATCGAAGGAGATTACTGGAATGTTGTCGGACTGCCCGTAAGCCTGGTCTACGACTTGATAATGAAAAAGCCCGGCGGTTAAGCCGGGCTTTTTCCGAGGCTGATCAGCCGATCAGAGCAGGCCGTCGATGGCCTTGGAAATGGCGATCGTGATATCGTATTTCGGGTCAATACCGCCGAATGGCTCGCCCGCCAATGCTCCCGACCGGTTCAATATGACGAACGATGGCACCTGCTCGACCCGAAACTTCTTAAGGGTCGCGGCTCCGTCCGGATCACGCAGGACTGTCACGCTGAGCTTTCGATCGGAGGCGAATTTGCGAAGGTCATCGTTCGAAGCGTAATTCTTGGAGCCCGGCCGATTGGAATCGGTCAGGACGAAATAAACCACGACATTCTTGCCCGCGTACCTTTTCGCCAGCGTGTTCGCGAACCCGGCTTGCTGCTCCGACAGCGGCAGCCAGCCGGCTCCGATCGCGAGTACGACAACCTTGCCGTTCTGTGACTGAATGTTGACGCTGGCTCCGTCGAGCGTCGTCAGATTAGTTTGGGCAGATGCCGCAAATGCTGTCATTACGACAATTGCGGCGATCGCGGCAAAACCTCTAAGTGTTCTCATATATTTACGAGATCGTCCCACGAGCGATCTCAAATAGATTAGATGCAAGTTTGAGGCCACGCTACTGCTTTCGGTTTAGGATGACGTTGTCGATCAGCCGAATCGTGCCGAAATGAACGGCAACTGCGATCAGCGCCTCATCATCACCAACCTTTTCAATGGGTTGCAGGGAATCGCGGTCGACCACCGCAACGTAGTCGAGTCGGGCTGCGGGCTCGGTTTCAAGCCGCCGCTTGACGCTTTCAGTGAGCGCCGAAGCATTTCGTTCACCTTTCTTAAAAGCGGTCTTGGCCTCGCGCAGGGCCTCAATGATCACAACCGCTTTTTGCCGCTGTTCGTCCGTCAGCAGGGAATTGCGCGACGACATCGCGAGGCCCGTTTCTTCGCGGACCGTCGGGACCACAACGATCTCCGTCTCAAAGCCGAGGTCCATCGTCAGCCGCTTTATAACCGCAACTTGCTGAGCGTCCTTTTGGCCAAGGAAGGCAAGGGCCGGCCTAATTGTATTCAATAGGATCGTTACGACGGTCGATACGCCGCGAAAATGGTTCGGCCGGCTTTCGCCCTCAAGCCTGTCGGACAATCCCTCAACTGAAACGTACGTCGAATATCCGGGCGGATACATATCGGCGTCGTCCGGGGCAAAGAGGTAGTCGACCTCGTATCCGGCGAGGATCGCGGCATCCGAGGTCAGATCGCGGGGATAACGCTCGAGATCGCTGCCGTCATTAAACTGTTTGCCGTTAACAAATATCGAGACGATCACGACATTGCACGCTGCACGTGCCTCACGCACGAGTGCGAGATGTCCGTCGTGCAGGGCACCCATCGTCGGGACAAACCCGACGGTCTTCGCCTCACGCCGCAGCTTGCGGCTGATCGAAAACATTCGCTGACGGCGGTTGATTATCTCCATTTTAATCAGTCAACCCACTCGAATCTTTCCCAAACTCCATCCGGTCTATTGACGTTATATGTTCGAAAACGAATCGCAAGCGCATGTTTCTCTCGAAATCTGGATCAAGTTACGCCCATTTCCTTTTTTATTTCTTCGGTCAGTCCGTACGATTCGGTGTCGCTCGGGTAGGCGCCGGATTTTACGTCTTTTGTCCAACTGTGGATAGCCGCGGTCATCACGTCACGGACGCTTGCGTATTGGCGAACGAACCGCGGCTGCCGGCCGAACGTCATTCCGACGAGATCATGAAGCACGAGCACCTGGATGTCGCAGTCCGTGCCGGCACCGATGCCGATCGTTGAAATTTCGAGTTCGGCGGTGACCATCGCGGCGACCTCACGCGGGACGAGCTCGAGCACGATCGCAAATGCTCCCGCCTCCTCGAGCATTTTGGCATCCTCGATCAGGATCTTCGCCTGCTCCGCCGTGCGGCCCTGAACGCGGTAACCGCCCATTTTGTAGACCGATTGCGGCGTCAGGCCGATGTGGGCTACGACCGGTATCTCTTCGTTCACGAGGCGTTTTACGAGCTCAAAGCGATTGCGGCCGCCTTCGAGTTTTACGGCCTCGGCGCCGCCGTATTTCATCAGCCGAAGCGCGTTCTTAACGCTTTCGTTCTCGCTGACGTGATACGTGCCAAACGGCATGTCGGCGATGACCATTGCCCGTTCGGTGCCGCGTTTGACGGCAATGCACGCGGACGTTATCTCATCGAGCGAAACCGGTATAGTGTTGCCGTAGCCGTGAATGACATTGCCCATGCTGTCGCCGACGAGGATCATGTCGACGCCGGCCTCATCGACGATCCGCGCGGTCGGGTAATCGTAGGCAGTCAGGCACACGAGCTTTTCGCCACTCTCCTTGGCAGCACGTATCGCGGGCAGATAAACTTTTCCGGGTCTGTCAGGCTGTAAATATGCCATAAATTTCCCTAGAGTCTAGTCTTGTCGGTGTCCAAAGTCCAAGATCCAAAGTTCAAAATCCAGGGTCCAGGGCCGGCACCTTGGTCATAGACGTCGGACACACGGCCTCGGGCCTGGGACTTAAGTCCTATTTGGGTTCCACCGTTTGATCTCGCTGTGGTCCGGGCATTCGGCGAGGAGCGCGGCGATCTCCTTATGCAGCGTCGGGTGCATGAAATTCGGTGCGATCTTCGAGAGCGGTTTTAGCACGAAACGCCGCAGATGCAGCCGCGGATGGGGCAGCACCAGAAATTCGGTGTCCATCTGCACATCGCCAAAGAATAGTATGTCGAGATCGACGGTCCTCGGCTTCTTGAGCGATTTATCGGTCCGCCCGAGCAGGTATTCGATCCTCAGCAAACGAGCCATCATCTGTGTCGGGCTGATGTTGGTGATATGGATCTCCGCGACCATGTTCAGAAATTTATGGCCGGGTTCCATCCCGACCGGCTCGGTCTCGTAAACGGGCGACAGCTTGTGCACATGAAAGCTTGCCTCCATCAGGCCCCGAACAGCCAACAGCAGATTGCCCGCCCTGTCCCCAAGGTTCGAGCCCAATGCTACAAATGCAAGTGTGTGTCCCTGTTCCACTGTTCTAGTTATTAACTAGATAGATGATAACCCAACCGCTTGTCAATCGGTCGGCCGCCGACGACTTTCGCCGATAATGTCTCCCACAGAACATAAAGAGGCTCGGGACATGTGGTCGACTGCAACTATGGCGGTATACAATAGCCCGTCTAGATCTTGAACACATGAGGGGAATATTATGAAATTGATCCTGGCACTCGCCTTGGTTTTGTTCGCTGGTTCGGCCATTTTGTTTGGAGGCAGCGTCGGCTCCGCGATGTCGAGGAGCGGAGCTTCGCCGGCTCCGACCGTCACTCCGAACGACAACGTCAACCACAACTCAAACTCCAGTTGGAATGCCAATCCGGCCAACTGGAATGCGAATATTCGCACGAACGCCAATCGCGGCAATCGCCCGCGTTCTAACAGCAACAGGGGTAACCGCGGCGATTACAGCAACATGAACACCAACCGATAGTCGAAACCAGCTAAAAATTCACGGAACCTTTCCCGGGCCCCGCGAATCCACATGAAAGGCCCCGCTCCGGCAAAGCGAGGCCTTTTTGTTCGTGAACGGCTGGACCCATGAAGGCTCGTCCGCGGCCCAGACTGTCAAAACTTTATTTGTCGACGTTTCATGTATAAAACATCTCGCAATCCTCGCAACAATATTTTATAATTGGATTAAAGGAGAAAGATCAATGGACGAGACAGAAGATGTTTGGCGAGAGAGGGACGATCTGCCGCGGTTTGCATCCGGGGACCAGGATTATGATTCGGCGCGCGGATGGAATCAGGACGTGGATATCGAGAAAATGGTCCGCGATGCGAAAAAGCGGGATCCGAGGGCGTGGGCCAAGGCTCCCAAGATGCTCGAGACCCATCCGGTGGCGGAGTGGTTGGGATACGCTGACCGCCGCTCTCCGACTGAGCAGATGTTCGGGCCGTTTTGGCGTCAGCGCGAGGTCGCCGTGCTTTTTGGCACAACGGGAACGGGCAAGAGTGCGCTTGCCGCGCAGATCGGCGAGAGCTTGGCTCGCGGACGGACGATCGCACCGTTCAGCGATTCGGAGGGACATTCGGTTGGGCCGCAGCGGGTTCTGTATGTTGATTTTGAACTGCAGGTGGACCAGTTTGCGATGCGGTATGTCCGCACCGGAGAGGACGGCAAGCCGACGAGAGACTATTACGAATTTTCGCCCGATATGATCCGATGCGAACTGGCGTGGGACGGAGCGGTGATCGAGGGTTATGACGGATTTTCAGACATGTTCTTTACGGCGCTCATCAATGCCATCAACGCATATAGATCGACCGTCGTGATCGTCGATAACATCACATTTCTCGACCGGTCGTCGACATCGAACGCCAACGCGGCCCTGATGATAATGCGTGCTTTGCAGCAGCTAAAACGGCAGGCCGATGTCTCGGTCCTCGTGCTTGCGCACACGTCAAAGCGTTCGCCGTGGATGCCGGTGACCGAACTCGATCTGCAGGGTTCGATCAATCTCGCGAATTTTGCCGATTCGATATTTGCTGTCGCCCGCAGCCGCCAGTCGCTCGATCTGCGATACCTGAAACAGATCAAGGTCCGCTCCGGCCGCCCCGAGATGACCACCGGCCGCGTGCCCGTTTTTGCGTTGGAGCGATATGATTTCGCCGCCGCTCAAGGTCGCGGTTCGGGTGTGGAATCAAAGGACTTTCTCGGCCTTAGATTCGTCGAGTTTGCGCCCGAGGACGAGCATCTCGAGGACGACGCTCGTCTAAACACGGATAAATCCCGGCGATCAAAGCACCACGCGAGCATTGCCGCCAAGGCAAAAAACCTCGCCGCACAAGGCAAGATCATCGCGGACATCGCTACTGAACTCGCAATCCCAAAGAGCACCGCACATCGTTATGTTAAAGCTGTATAAGCTATTCAAATGTAACATTTACGCACGGTTACTTAATCCTGATTATAGTTTCGTCCCATTAAGCTATGCTCAAAACGTTAATGGGATAAAATGCAGTGTAACCTCAGTGTATGCAATAATAAAGGCGTCCCATTTAAGGTTGATTCTGGCACAAACCTCATGTAAAGGGCGAAGTAAAGTCCATGCCAGCGAGGTGCGGAGCACAGAGTTCGCAGAGGTCAGAATTACGCTAACAAACTCTGAATTCCATCGACCTTATACTGCGTCAGACGTTAGTTTGATGAGCTCTCGATTCAGGATTCGCCGGAACTTGTATCCGGATGAGCCGACTCGTCAACGACGTCACTTTGGTGCTGGTCGGTCGGCCTCCATGGCGGAGCATCAAATCCGCTTTTGCGAGCATCAGCGGTTTCCTCAGACTCCGCGTTTCGGCCCGTCTCGTCGTGGTTCGAACCCTCGACGTCTGAGCCGCTCCAGTTGCCCTCGATATCACTTGGCCGGCGGTCCTGGCCTGCTGTTTGGTTTTCATTCATTTCGTTCATATCTCCTATACGACGAGGTTATCGCACCATTGTGCCTCGAAATGGTATCGTCAAAGACAATCGACACGGCTAAAGTTCGACAGGCGGCAATTATTTACTTTTATGCCGGAGAATGGTTCAATTACAGTATTGAAAATGTGAATCCAGCGGCGCCGCTCTCGGGTGCCCGGGCGGGACTTGAGCGTTCTCGTCTTAACATAAAACTCACGCCACAAAACCCGATGCCGCGAAGAAAATTTCGTCACACCCAACGATCTGACTCGCCCGGCGAACAATCATTTCAGGAATATTTACTTAATCAGCCCGCTCAGATGACGACGCGGACCGAGCTTTTGCGGCTGATCCGCGGCGGCGAAGACACGTATCTTGAGCTGAAGGTAAAGCTGTCTAATTCCGAGCGGATCGCGCAGGGCATCGTCGCCCTCGCAAATACGGATGGCGGCACGATCATTTTCGGCGTGAACGACCATCTCAGGATCGAGGGCGTCAGCAATCCCGAATGGGTCCAACAGGAGCTCGCCCGTATCTGCCGTGACGAGATCGTCCCGCCGCTGATCCCGTTGATCGATACGATCGCTTTTGACAGCGGCAAACGGATCGTCGCACTCGACATCGACGGCAAACGCCGCCCATATCGAACTCGCGATGGCCGGTTTTACCTGCGGATCGGGGCCGAAAAGAGGGAAGTTTCGCGTGACGAGCTCTCGAACTGGCTGGACGAACTGCGGCCTCTAGGGTTTGAGAATATTCCGCTTCAGACCGTTACCGAAGATGATTTTGACGATGCATTGCTCTGGAGCTTTGCGAGCGGCTTCGACGAAAATGCTCCGAATATCAATCTTTACCAGACAAGCGATTTTCTTAGAAAAGATCTGCTGCTCGCGGTCGGCAACGCTGACGAATTTTTTCCGACGGTAGCCGCCGTGCTGCTATTTGGCAAGGACGAACGTGTGCCTGAGCTGCTGCCGCGTTCGAATGTGACGGTCGCAAGATTTTCGGGCGACAACGGTACCGCACAGCTGATCGAGGCGGTTGAGATCAAGGGCAACATGCATACACAGTTCGAGGCGATATTCGAATTTATCAAACGCTATGTGGACTTTTCGAAAGACAAGCCAAAACGCAGGCTCGAGCTTGTGACGGACGCCGTTGTCCAGGCACGCGGCGTTTACCACTATTATTCGGTCGCCGAGGCCGTGATCAATGCTTTGATCCATCGCGACCTTGCTCTCCGCGATATCAGGACGCGGATCAACATTTACGATAATTCGATCGAATTCATCAATCCGCGGAGGACGAACGGATTTTCACCGCCGGCTTCGCGAGCGATCAGGTACGGGATCACGCAGCGGCTTAATCCGCAGATCGCAGCGATCTTTACGCGCCGCGAATACGGCATCACCGCACCGCACGGCGGGCTGCCGATGATACTGCGGCAATCGCGAGGATTTTCGGGCAGGAAAGTAGAGATCTATCTGGCAAACGACGAATTTAAGCTCAAGGTGTTCGCCGCGTGACCAGGCGAGCGGCGATCGAACCGCAAGATAACCGCACGGCGGCGGAACGATATCTGACGGAGCATTTGGCACTGCTGTTCTCGTTCGTTACGGCGATCGTCTACTACGTTTCGAACCCAAAACCGCAAAACTACTACGATTACACTTTCCGTGTCGCTGGCAGCCTGCTCAGCGGCAGGCTTGGACTCATCGAACAACCGCCAAGCTGGCTGAACGAGTTTGTTCCGCTTGGCGGAACTTTTTACTCAGTATTTCCGCTCGGTGCCGTCCTGACGATGATCCCGGCCGCGATGTTGAAAACCGTCGGGCTGATCGCCGATATGCCCGGAACTCTTCTCGCGGCGATCAGTGCCGGCATCATCTGCTGGCTGCTGATAAAGATCTCTGCAAAATACGATACGTCCCTCACTCGGAGCTCCGTGATGACAGCGGGGATCGTATTCGGGTCGTTCATGTGGACGAACCTGACATTTGCCGGAGCATGGCAGCTCGCACTTGGGTTCTCGATGATCGGCGAGCTCGGCGCTATCTATTTTACGATCTACGACCGCCGCCCGCTGATCGCAGGCGCCTTTTTCGCGCTGGCGTTCGGCAACCGGACCGAAAACCTTCTCACGGCACCGATCTTGATGTACCTTCTGAGCCTTGATGGCAATGACGAAATGTATGTTGAAGCCGGCTCGCCGGTCGAGAAACCGAAAAAGGCAAAGTCGCTGAAATTCAAGTTTGACCTCAAGGCGATACTCCGATTTTCAGCGGTCCCGCTCGCAATGGGCGTCGCAACGCTCGCATACAACTACGCTCGGTTTGGCGATCTAACGGACTTTGGCTATGCAAGGATACCGGGCGTGCTGGTCGAACAGTGGTACAACCACGGGATCTTTTCGACACAATATATACCGCGGCAGGCGTGGGAGATGCTTGGAAAGAACTGGGAAGTTGGGCCGACGTTTCCATACTTGTTACCCAACGGTTTCAGCAGTTCGATACTGATAAGTAGTCCGTTCTTGCTTCTTGCGTTGAAGCCCGGCTACCGTTCAGGTGCTGTCAAACTTGTTTCGTGGACAGCGGTGGTGATCCTGACGTTCCTGCTTTGGATCCACGGAAACTCGGGCGGCTGGCAGTTTGGCTATCGATACGCGATGGTACTGCTGCCATGGCTGTTCGTGATCCTTCTCGAGTCGGCCCCGAGACGCCTGACGCGTTTGGAGTGGGTATTGTACGCGCTTTCGATCGGAGCAAATCTCTATGCGACGTGGCTTTTTCACTGGACCGGCTATATGAAGGTGGGCGGCGGATAACTTATGTTTCTCGACCTTTCCCCATTAAAGACGTCACGCGACTACCGGCTCCTCTTCTTTGGCCAGCTCGTATCGTTTTTCGGTTCGATGATGACGTTCATTGTCGTCCCGTGGCAGATGTTTAAGATCACGCAGTCGTCCGCGATGGTCGGTTACATCTCGCTTGCGGAATTCGTGCCGATGATGAGCCTCGCGTTTGTCGGCGGTGCACTTGCCGATTTTCTGGACAAGCGAAAAATGCTGCGGTTCACCGAGGTCGGCCAAACACTCGTAACCGCGTTGTTGCTTGGAAACTCGCTTTTGGAGCAGCCGCGGATCTGGATCATGTTCGTGGCCGTGGCGCTCCACGCCGGACTAGCCGCTCTCCAGCGGCCGGCATTCGAATCGTTTATTCAAAAGGTCATTCCGGTAGAAATGATGACTGCGGTCATGGCGTTAAATTCGGTCAGGTTTAGCGTCGGAATGATCGTTGGGCCAGCGATCGCCGGTGTGATCGCTACGCAGCTCAGCCCGTCGGTCGCGTACTCGATCGATCTCGTGACATTTGCGGCATCGTTGATAGCGGTATTCATGCTCAAATTCGTGCCGCCGCCGGAGAATGCGGAAAAGCCGAGCCTCAGATCGATCAAAAAGGCGTGGAAATATGCGTTCGGTCGTCAGGAGTTGGTCGGAACATACTTTATTGATATTGCGGCGATGTTCTTTGCGTTTCCGCAGGCGTTGTATCCGGCGCTTGCTCTGATCTATGGTGATAAATATGTGGGCTTTTTCCCCGCGGCTATTGCCGTCGGGGCCCTGACAGCAAGCATCACCTCAGGTTGGACGAAGAATGTGCACCGGCACGGTCTCATTGTCATAATCGCGGCGGTTCTGTGGGGCGTCGCGATCCTTCTTTTTGGTTTCGTCGACAGCCTTGTCCCGGCACTCTTGCTGCTTGCGACCGCCGGATTTTTTGACATGATCTCCGGCATTTTCCGTGGAGCGATCTGGAACCAGACGATCCCCAATTATCTGCGAGGCCGCTTGGCCAGCATCGAAATGATGAGCTATCTAACAGGCCCGATGCTCGGGAGTGCTAAAATGGGCATCGTCGCCGAACGATTTGGCGTGAAAGCGGCACTTATATCTGGCGGGGCATTGTGCATCGTGGCCGTCCTGGGAGCCGCGGTATTTATGCCGAAGTTCGCCACCTACGACGGTCGTGACGGCATCAAACAGCGCGAAATCGAAGAAGCCGAACGTTCGGAAATGATGCGAATGTCGGAAGCGGAATTTTAATATTATGGCAATTTTACGGAAGCGACAGATCGAAAACCTCGAACAGATGACCAGCGAGCAGTTAGAGAGTTTTCTGGACTCTCTGCCGGCTGGGCAGCATTCTATGAGTGAATTGATGGATTATGTCGAGGACGAGCTATACGAGTCGGAGTGTGACGACACCCTCCGGCACGCAATGCGTTTTATGATGGATAACAAGCTCAATTTCCCCAAGATCACTAACTGGCTGCACGCAAATGGCGGCTATTGCGACTGCAAGCTGATGGAACAGATCGCGCCGCTGTGGCGCAATAAATTCGGCGATGATTAACGATGATCGATCACGGCGGACTCATCGATGCCCATCCAGGGCTTTCTGTATGTATTTGCCGGTAATGGACTTCGGGTTAGCGGCGACCTCTTCGGGTGTCCCCGTCGCCACGACTTGGCCGCCGCCAACGCCTCCCTCGGGGCCGAGGTCGATGACATGATCGGCTGTTTTGATCACGTCCATATTGTGTTCGATGACGACCAAACTTCCGCCGTTATCGATAAGGGCACGAAATGCGGTGAGCAACTTGTTTATATCATCGAAATGAAGGCCGGTCGTCGGCTCGTCGAATATGAAAAGAGTTTTTGACAGCGTTTTTTGGGCCAGATGCGATGCGAGCTTTACGCGCTGTGCCTCGCCGCCGCTAAGCGTTGTCGCGGACTGTCCAAGCCGCAAGTACCCGAGGCCCACAGCGTCAAGTACCTTTAGTTTTGAAGTTAACTTCGGTACATCTTTGAAGAAGAGCAGCGCCTCACGAACCGTCATTTGCAGGACCTCGTGGATGTTCTTGCCTTTGTACTTTACATCCAGCACTTCCTGCTTAAAGCGTGTGCCGCGACAGTCTTCGCAGGTCAATTCAACGTCCGCGAGAAACTGCATCTCGATCGTCACGGTACCACTTCCCTGGCAGATCTCGCAGCGGCCGCCGGGAACGTTGAACGAGAAGTGTGAAGCATTGAAACCCTTTGATTTCGCGCCGTTGGTCGAGGCAAATACCTCGCGAATGACGTCATATGCCTTGATATATGTAACCGGGTTGGATCTAGGCGTACGGCCGATCGGAGACTGGTCGACCAGAATGACGTCATCGACGAATTCAGCACCGATGATTTCTTTGTGGAACCCGACATGGGCATTCCATTCGCCGCGCTTTTTCTTCAACCCTGCAAACAAAATGTCGTGCACCAAAGTAGATTTTCCAGAGCCCGAGACACCAGTGATACACACGAGCATTTCGAGCGGGATCGATACCGAAACGTCTCTGAGATTATGTTCCCGAGCACCAACAATTTCAATCACTTGTTTCGTTACAGGACGGCGCTTTTGAGGAACCTTGATCACAGAATCGCCGCGAAGATACTTGCCGGTGAGCGATGTCGTGTTTTTCATCAAGCCGGCATAGTCACCTGCGAAGACAAGTTCGCCGCCGAGTTCACCGGCGTAAAGGCCGATGTCAACAATGTGGTCGGCGGAGCGCATCGTATCTTCGTCATGCTCAACTACGATAAGCGTATTACCGATGTCGCGGAGATTTTCCAAGATCTTGATAAGCCGCGAATTATCTCGAGGATGGAGTCCGATACTTGGCTCATCGAGAACGTAGAGCGTCCCGACAAGAAGGGAACCGAGGTTGGTCGCGAGTTGGATCCGCTGAGCCTCGCCGCCGGAAAGGGTCGCCGCGAGTCGACCGAGCGAGAGGTAATCGAGCCCGACCTCGACAAGAAATTTGATGCGCCTCCGAATCTCGAGCAACAGCTTTTCGGCTATCTCGGTGCGTTCGGTATCGAGGCGGAGAGCTTGGAAAAATGCTTGTGCATCGCCGATCGACATGTCGATGATCTCAGGCAGCGAGAGTTTGCCGATCTTGACATCCCGAGCCGCCTGGCGGAGACGCTGCCCTCCACAGTCGGGACATTTTGTGTACCCGCGGTACTTCGCCAAAAAGACGCGCACATGGAGCTTGTACTTTTTGGTTTCGAGAAATTCGAAGAAGCCCTTGAGTCCCCGCCATCCTTCGTCGCCGTAGATAATACAATTTTGTTGAAAATCCGGCAGGTCGGCGAACGGAACCTTCATGTCGATATTGGCCGATGTGGCGTAACGAACAAGCTCCTTTTGCGCCCAAGCGTTCGTCGGCCGGGAAAAGGGCTCTATCGCACCCTCTTTGAGAGACTTCAATTGGTTTGGGATGACCAGATCGTAGTCGATGCCGATCGTGTTGCCAAAGCCCTGGCACGTCGGGCACGCCCCGAAGGGCGAATTAAAGCTAAAAAGCTGAGGCTCGGGCTGCTCGTAGCGAGTGCCGTCATATTTGCAGACGAATTGATCGGAGAACTTCAACTGCGTGCCGTCGGTGGTTTCTACGACAGCCGAATGCGATTCACGAAAGCATATTTCAAGAGAATCCACGAGACGCTGGCGGATATTAGGATCGGCCTTCAAACGGTCGATCAAGACGTAGGTATTTGAAAAATCGGCATACGGATAATCTTCCGGCTTTTGAAGCTCCAGGACTTCTCCATTGCGGTAAAGCCTCGAAAATCCCTGCTGCAGCAGCGAGATCAGAAATGCAGAAGTACTAAGGTTTTCCGTCGAGGCTTTGATCTTCGGCTTTTTGGCAGTTTTAACGGCCTGTCGCGAGACCTCATCCTGGATCGGAAATAACAGATAGAATCGAGAATCGCTGGGCAACCGCGAGAGTATCTCGTCCGCTGCCGACTCGGGAGAATCCTTGCGTACTTCTCGACGGCAAACATGGCAAACGGTCTGACCTGCCCGTGCATACAAAAGGCGAAGATAGTCGTAGATCTCGGTTTGTGTTGCCACGGTGGACCGAGGATTCTTAGTGGCATTCTTTTGCCTGATCGCGATAGCGGGAGCTATGCCCGTGATTTCGTCAACGTCAGGCTTGTCCATCCGTTCCAGAAACTGTCGAGCGTAGGCGGACAGCGATTCGACGTAGCGCCGTTGTCCCTCAGCATAAAGCGTGTCGAATGCAAGAGAAGACTTGCCTGAGCCGGAGACCCCTGTCACCACGGTCAATTTATTGAGTGGAAATGAAACGGTGATGTTCTTAAGGTTATGAACTCGAGCTCCGTGGACCTCGATCATCACTTCTTTCAATTTCGTAGCAGACATAGATAGAAAATTAGAGCAATGCGCAAATGTCTTAGCTTATCAGATGGGGTTGCGGCAGACAAAGGCCACGTTGGGGGCAGAGAGGGCCGAAATTGAGATGCGTGAATCACGCCGTTAACGCACGAAACTAGCAGGAGCAGTGATCTCAGATCGTAGCTACTCGTTAACTAACTACCATCGACAATCGAAATTGCCGAAATTTTCGCGCCAGTCGTCCTCGTATTCCGAAATGAGGACCGGTATCGGACCGTCTGTCACGATCTTCGCGTTTAGCTCGCGCCGCATTCTGTATGTCCGACCACATGGCGAACACACGGTCAGAATGACTCGCCCGTCGAAGAGCTTTGAGATCGCGGCGAAGCGCCAGTCTTTACGTGATCTTACAAGGAGCCGGCTTCCGATCGGTAGATGCTCAAGGCATGTTTGAATTTCCGGGTGATCAGCAACGTCCGTCATATTTCTAGGTTACTAAGGCCGGCGTACGTTTCTAATCGTCAAAGACCGAAGCGGTTGATTTCGAGCCGGCCGCAACCGCGTACATCCGCAAACCAAGCGATATTAGGACTACCGAAATGCAAATCCAGATAACGACCCAAACTACGCCCGGAATTCCGGTCGCGGCGGCCATATTCGAGGCGTCATTTTGGATATCTGAACCGACAAACGGCGCATTGATGAAAAATACCGTCTTGAGGTCGGAGAGGGAATTAAGCAAACACTGGATCGCGAGGAAAGCAACGGCGAAGTTGGCATACCGCAGACTAGCGAATTTACCGATGGCAAGAAGCGCGGCCGTCAAAACGATACCGGCCATCACGGTGAACGCGATGCTCGAGAACGCGACTTGCAAAGAAAACACGTGAAAGACGGGGCTAACGATGCCGAACACCACCGTGACGAGAGCTATGAAAACACCAGACCCGATCAATATCTTTCGTGGCGAAACCGACCGTCGGATAAGATAAAGCAAGAACACGCCGAATATCGCGGTTCCCAAGTAACCTGCACTGGAAGTCAGCAACCCGCTAAACCATCCGGCGGCGGCCGAATAAACTACTCCGCTACCATCCGAGGCGATAGTAAGACTCTGCACGGTGCCGCCCGTTATGAACGCTACTAACGCGTGGCTTGATTCGTGAATAAAAGTAACAAAGAGTCTTATGGGATATACCAAATAGTCCGCATACGGAACAAACCACAATGCGACCGTCAACAACGTCGCGATTATCAGTAAGACCACCTGCGGTTTAGCGTCTTCGGCGAGTCTGTATTTCATATTTTTCTCCTGGATAACCAACTAATAATACGGCATTTACTGCAGAATGTTCACTACTTTGTCATTCGGAGGACCACCGCTCCGTCTCCATCAAACCCTTGTATAGTCTGACTTTCCGCCCGTTTTAGTTTCCAGTCTGATTTCAGCGATGGTAATGTCTTTTTGAATCGCCTTGCACATATCATAGATCGTGAGTGCAGCTATGGATACTGCCGTAAGTGCCTCCATTTCGACTCCAGTTTGAGCACTCGTTGTAACATCTGCTTCAAGGTAGATTCCAAACTCCCGAAACTCCGCGATGACGTTGGCCTTGGACAGTGAAATCTGATGACACAGTGGAATAAGTTCAGAGGTCCTTTTTGAAGCCATTATTCCCGCAATGCGGGCGATCTCTAACGGGTCGCCTTTTGGATTCATAGATTTACGAAGCGTCGCCAGCGTACTGGTGGATAGAAACACCTTTCCTGAAGCGACGGCACGGCGAATGGTCGCTGACTTCCCCGATACATCGACCATTTTTATGGTGCCATCTACGTCGTAGTGAGACAGTTCATTCATAGATACTCGATCGGTATACAGTCACCGTTGGAATGCGAAGTCCCTTTTTCCAGAACTATCAGGGCATCAGCGCGGGCGAAGCCAATAAAATCGGAGGAGCCGTTCCATCGCAGCGGTTCGGCCGAAAGATATCCAGAGTTGAGGCTAGAAAGTGCGGCGGGCAGATAAGTTTGGCGCTCGCGTGCGGCTTCCACCGCTGCACTGACAATCGCGAAGCCCACCTTGGGCGACGGGTCCGAACGGCCTTGCAATATTGCAAGCACGGGCTCAACGAACAAGTGAAATGTCACGGCAGCCGAAACAGGGTTGCCAGGAAGCCCGAAAATAAAAGTGTCCCTAAGTCGTCCGAACACCGTTGGTTTTCCAGGTTTCAGTTTAACCCTTTCAAAGAACACGTCGGTACCGAGTTCGGCGATCGCGGTTTTCGTTAAATCATATTTCCCGACCGACACTCCGCCTGTGATGACAACGACGTCAGATGATTCGGCGGCGTCGTTGATAGCCGTTTTCAGATCGGCAAGATTGTCCTTCACATTTGGACAAACTGATGGGCTTGCTCCTCGACGGCGAGCCATGGCCGTCAACATGGACGAATTGGAATTTCTTATTTGATCGCGTCCCGGGCGATCACCAATTTCAACGATCTCGCTTCCTGTACCAAGTATTGAAATCCGCGGCTGTCGTCCAACATTGATGTAGGAGTAACCAAACGCCGCGAGAGTCGCGATCATTGCGTCTGTAATAAGAGAGCCCGGCTGGAATATGACTTCACCTTGGCAGATCTCGGAGCCTCGGTTGACAATGTATCTGCCTTCTTCAGTCGGTTCGACTATCTCAATATTTGAGGCAGCGGCCTCGCCTGAATTCGAACTCGCCATAGCCCGAGTGAGCTCGATCTTTTGCACCGCATTCGCACCCTCAGGAATCGGGGCTCCGGTCATGATAGCAACCGCCTCACCGCTCTGGAGAACGTGATGCCAGCCTCGCCCCGCTGCGGATTCACCCACCAAACGGAGACATACCGGTGCATCGATAGTATCTTCTGCCCGGACAGCGAACCCATCCATCTGCGATCGGTCGAAAGGCGGCATATCCGAATCCGCTATCACCGATTCGGACAGCGTTCGTCCAACGGATTCCGATAACGGGACCGTTTCGCTCACTAACGGAAAAGCCTCGCGGCAAACGATTCTTAGGGCATCCTCTACTGAGATCATGGGCGTAGCTAGCGGTCGCGAAACGTAAGGCGAAATGATAATATTCTCGTGTGGCCAATAGACGTATAATCATATTATATCAAAATATAAGAGAGGAAAATTAACGACGTGATCGAACTTGAATTGACCGAAGAACATGTGGCGTTGAAGAACACTGTGCTCGAATTTGTCGCCGGCGAAGTAGCTCCGTACATAAAAGAATGGGACGAAAAAGGGTATTTCGATGGTTCGATCTTTAGCAAAATGGCTGACCTCGGCTTGCTCGGCGTCTGCATTCCTCCGCAGTACGGAGGAGCTGGTTTTGATTACCTTGCACTCGGGTTAGTTTGTGAAGAACTCGAGGCTTGCGACACTTTTCTCAGGGTTGTGATGTCTGTGCATGTTGGTCTTAACAGCCTCAGCTTGTACAGCTGGGGAACCGAAGATCAGAAGCAACGATACCTTGTTCCCCAAGCTAAAGGGGAAAAGATAGCGACTTTTGGCTTGACCGAACCCAATGCCGGATCGGACGTTATCGGAATGAAGTCATACGCTCGGAGGGACGGCGATCACTGGATCCTGAACGGGGAAAAGATGTGGATCTCGCTAGCGGACGTAGCAGATAATTTTTTGTTCTTTTGTTGGACAGATCCCGAGAAACAAAAGGCGCGTGACCACTCCGGGCTTAGCTGTTTTATCGTGGAACGTTCAATGGCGGGTTTCTCGAGCGGGACCATACATGGGAAACTCGGTATTCGGGCTGGAAATACGGGCTATTTCTCACTTCAGGATGTTCGCGTACCCAAAGAAAATATGCTAGGTAAGGAAGGTGAGGGCTTTAAGATAGCAATGTTTTCGCTCGAAAACGGGAGATACACTGTTGCCGCGGGAGCGACGGGTGTTATCAAAGCTTCACGGGACGCATCTGTGGCTTACGCTAATACCCGCGAAGTTCAAGGCCAAACCATTGCCAATTTCCAGTTGGTTAAGCAGAAGATCGCAAACATGGAGGCCGACTACGAAATGGCCCATCTGCTGTGGCTAAAATGCGGATATCTCAAAAATAAAGGTTTACCGTCTGCAAAGGCGGCTAGCTTAGCCAAATGGCAAGCGACGATCCGGAGCGAAACGGCAGCGTCCATGGCGATTGAGGTGCACGGAGCGAACGGTTATACAAATGATTATCCCGTCGAACGCTATTTGCGTAACTGCAAAGCAGCTGTTATCTACGAGGGAACTCGCGACATTCATACACTGATGCAGGCTGACTGGGCTTTAGGGCTCAAAAAAGAAAAGGCCGCGCGGGTGACCTTGCCGCCATACCATGAGGCAATTAGCGATGCCGCCGCTTAGATCGAGTGAGATTCAATAAAACGAAGGCGATAGAACTTGGATTCTATCGCCTTCGTTTTATTCAGATCGCAGAAGAATTATATCTTCTTTACGCTCTTTAGGAATTCAGTGACGGCCTTCATCTCTTTTTCGAGGCTGCTCTTTTCAGCGTAGATGTTAGCGAGAACAGGCTTTTTCGGAGCCTTTATGATCGTCAGATCCCACGAAAGCTCTTCGCCCTTGTTCTTCGCTGTGCCACTCATTGAGGTTCCTTCCATGCCATTTACATCGACCTTTGAACCTTTGTCGGTGACCTTGACGTCATCGAGGTATGAATCGATCTCTTTGGCAGCATCCGAAACAACAGTGTCGTAATCGCCATCTTTCGGAACCGTAAAGCGAATGTCAACGCCTTCGTCTTCAGACTTGATGATCGTGTCTTCACCGTCTTTACTAAATTTGAAACCTTTAGGCACCGTCATCTGAATGCCGGCTTCCTCGATCTTGATCACCGTACCCTCGGTCGCAGGAGCGACTGCGGTATTTGCTGCAGCATTCGCGTTAGCATTTGATGTATTAGCGTTAGCATTCGTGGTTGCATTAGCGGTTTTCACGTTTGTATTCGCGTTGTTCGTTGCCGCACCGCCGCAAGCCGAGAAGAGTGCCGCGCTTGCGCCCACACTCATCGCGATAATAAGTTTGTTTTTCATTTCGTCGTTTAACTTTCCTTTAAGTAAGTAGTCTCCGGTTTGCTCATTCGATTCCTTCTACCAAATAAGCAAGATTCAGATAGTAGCAGGTATGAAGATTTTTGCAAACGGAGTAAGAAAGATGCCCCAGCCCTGGTGGGTAGGCAAAACGGGGCTAAGGAGCTACTTTACAACAGGTGATGCCGACGGGCCTTGTTTTACACTATCGAGGTCTGGGCTCTGACCGGTCCACTTCCAAATGCCGCCCTCTTTTAAGAGGATATACGGGGTCCAGTTAAGGAAATTCGCCCCTTTGATCTCGACCACCGCCTTGTCACCTTCGATCCTTTCGTTTCGGACCTCGATCGGCTTGTCCGAAACCCCGTCGTATTCCGCCAGATATGATGACATACTCGCTTTTTTTTCCTTTTTCATATCGGACGAAACAGTTCTAAGATATTGAGCCGACAGGATACTGCTGAGGGCCGCATCATCTTTATTTTTCAAAGCATCAAAATACGACCTTACGACGGGTGAGGTAGCGGAAGCGTTGTTTGAAGTCTCAATTATCGGCTTCTTTACCGTATCAACCGCACTATTTCCATCGGATCTACGATTCGAATTCGGGTTCGAGAGATTTATATTTGTGGCGTTCCCCTTATTAACATTCGGATTCCCGCCGCACCCCGCTAAGAAAAAACAAAAAATTACGGCAAGAATAACAGTTGCGGTTCGCAAGATCATATGGTGGTTTATTCGCGGTTCGATTAAAATCATGATTATAATAAATCCGATTTAAATGAACAAAATTGCTGAATCCGAACTATCGAGATCCTTTCTAATCGAGCGCCTGCCGGAGCCACTCCGCTACTCGAGCAGCCATTTGCAGATCACTGATCAGCACATTTCAAGAACGAACATTCGGGTTCGACAGGTCCGGGACCCACGATCCAGGGAGATCGCATACGCTCTTCAGAAGACTACTGTCATCACCCGACAAAGCACGGTACTGCGTAAGGTCGAAGAGATCCATCTCGACGAATCTGAGCGATCGACATTAATTCAATTACCGGGGCGAGAGTCTCGCAAAAACAGATATTTTCACGATTTGGACGGTAAGATGATGGTCTTCGACGTTTACCTCGGATCACTCTTGGGACTCACGATCGCAAAAGTCGATTTCTGCGATGACCGCGAAATGGACAATTTTGAGCCGCCACCTTTCACGATTTACGAAATCACAAACGACCCATTCTTCACGCCAGCCCACTTAGCTGATAAGAATTACGAGGCCGTCGCGGAGAAGATAAACAGCCTTAGCCGACTTTCGCCGATACTTCACGAGGGACCGGACGAATGAAGGGTACTCTTTAGGCCTTCTCTAACGTCTTTACAATTTTCTGGGCGTGAGATTCACTGCCCGCTCGAGCGAATCCCAGATCTGCAAATATATTTGTGTCTCTCGTGGAATGAGAGTTGTCCAGCGATCCGCGCCGCGATTGATGTATCCGGCAAGTTTCGCGGGATTGGAATTGTAACCGGCAGCCATTAAGTGTTCCTGAGTCGCAATTCCGGACTGAATTGCACCAGTGATGGTTGGGCTAGCAGAAAGATCATTCCACGTCATCTGCATGTACAGCAGCATCGCTTCAGTTGCATTCACATGATTCCGCATTCCTTCGACGAAATCGGGCATTAGTCCAACGGACGTATATCGACTACGGATCATTGCGTAGGTGGATGGGATCATCTGAACCATCCCTCCAGCTCCCGCAGAACTTATCGAGTAACGATAGGTCTGACCCTCGTTCAGGGCGTACAAGGTAAAGATGTCATTGTAGATATTGGGTTGAAACTCCGTTCTGAAGCGCAGGTGATCCACGTGCTCGACCGTCGCAAGACGTTCCGCGATATCGGCCACCTTAGGTTGGATGGAAATCCCACGTTCACGTAATCGGTCACGGGCGATCTCGATCACATTGTGAACGTAGAAGCGTCCGGCGCTTACGACTTCAGGAGTTACGATCCCCGGGTGAGTCGACATGTAGTACGCTGTTTCAACAAAACGTCCATTCTTCTCAACGGGATATTGGATCAGCAAAGGCAATTGCGGTTGTCCATTATCATCTGTGATCGACACAGGCGTGTTAACGCCGTTGGCCCGAATCGTTCGTAGGGTCATCTGTTTCCCGCGGGTCGACGTAGAGGTCGCGGGAGAATTTGGCGTGAGGAACTGATCTTTTGAGACTACGATATAGTCTACCTGCTGCAATTTCCAATCGTAAAATGCAATGCGCACCAGGCTGGTGAGCAGCATCGGTTCCACGGACGCTGTCGTGATCGGCCGAGTTTGCATCTGTCGTTTGGCTTCGGCGATCTTATTCTTGATCTGAGCAAAACTAAGTCCTTTATATGTCAGGTTGCTCGCCTCACTGACCTCTTTCGAGGTCGATACAACGGGGAAAGTCTGTGCGGGACGCTGTACGGGGGCAGTCAGCGGAGTCGAACTCGGAACTGGAATTGTATTTGTTACAATTACGTGAGCACCTGTCGAAGGTGGCCGAGTGGTGTCTGTTTGGGCCAAGATGTTGATCGCCGTGAGTATTAATACAAAGCCCAAACCAAAACTTTTCTTCATAAGTATAGATGCGGCAGGTGGTCTAACTTCGCAGCTCCGGCGAAAGCCGGTTCTGCTAAATTAAGATTCCGACATTCCCCGTACAGTTGTCAAGACATATAGAATATTTTATCAGATATACAAAAAATAGTTATGGATACTAAAGTTGTCAGGGTCCATGGGCTGTTGTATAACAAAGCTTTGTCATCGTGACAAAGCACATATTATGAAGCAGCTCTTCGGGACAGACGGAATTCGCGGTCACGCAGGTGTATTCCCCTTGGACGAACGTACAGTTAAGATCATCGGAGCATCTCTGGCTCGGCAATTCCGAGAAAGAAGTGGACGAAATCCATGTTTTGTCAGCGGCCGAGATACTCGCGAATCAGGCGAGTGGATCGAGGCCGCACTTTGCTCCGGAGCCGAACAGGAAGGAGCTCAGTGCCTTTCGTCGGGCGTGATAACAACGCCTGGGATCGCATTTCTAACAAACGAATTCGGAATGGACGCCGGTATCGTTATCAGTGCCTCTCATAACCCTTATGAGGACAATGGAATCAAGGTCTTTTCTCCGTCCGGAAAAAAGATCGATGACGTAACGGAACGAAAGATCGAAATCGATGTGCACAAGTCCATGAGTGTTGATGTGGAGCATAACGAGCAGCTAGACACATCGCGTCAGGCAGAGTTCTGCTCAGCTTACATCGATCACCTAGTTCAAAAAAGCCGGCCGTTTGAAAGACGGCAGCGAATAGTGATCGACTGCGCAAACGGCGCGGCGTCCTCCTTGGCCGGTGAGGTTTTCGGACGGATCAACGCGGACCTAATCATCATCAACAATTGTCCCGACGGACGAAATATTAACGCCGCGTGCGGCTCACTCTATTTGGAGAAACTGCAGGAACGTGTCCTGGCAGAACATGCTGACATTGGCATAGCATTTGACGGCGACGCGGATCGTGCCCTTTTTGTCAATGAACTAGGTGATATCGTGGACGGCGACGCAACATTATGGATATTGGCTCGTTATCTCAACAGACACGGCAAACTCCGCAATTCCAAGGTTGTCGCCACCGTAATGAGCAACATCGGTCTTGAGTTGGCCCTACGATCGATCGGGATCCAGCTTATTCGTTCGTCGGTTGGTGACAAATATGTTCTCGAACAATTGCTTGCGACCGGAGCCGAGATCGGCGGGGAGCAGTCCGGCCATATTATTTTCCCCGAGAACAGTTTGGTCGGCGATGGAATGATGACCGCGTTGCTGATCATGCGGGCGATCGGCGAACAGAATGCAACGCTTTCAGAGGCAACTCGTGGATTCACGGCCTTTCCGCAGATACTTAATAATGTAAGAGTGCGTGAAAAGCTCCCTTTCGAAAGCATAGCCCCTATCGCCGAGGCCGCCAGAAAGGTAGAAGCGGATCTCGATGGCCACGGGCGTTTGCTGTTGAGATATTCTGGAACCGAAAATCTTGCACGTGTCATGATCGAAGGCCTCGATCAAGCGGAGATCGAGATACTCGCCAATCATCTTGCTGACGTGATCAGAGCTTCGATCGGATAACCAATATGTTCCCCACAGTACGCCCGCGAAAGATCAACATCGATGTTTCCGAACGAGACTCGACATATGAGATCACAATTGCTAATGGTTCGAGAGCAGATATCGAAAACTGGGTGAGAGATCGCTCGCTCGAATCTACCTCTAAGGTGATCATTGTTTCAAATTCCACCGTCTTTGATCTTTACGGCGACGCGACCGTAAACGTACTCGGCACAGCTAATCTAGAAGTTGGGGTTTGGCTGATGGAAGATGGCGAGGTCCATAAGAATTTCGATAGTGCAGAATGTGCACTTAACGCGTTCTCGCAATTTGATCTTTCGAGGACCGATCTCGTTCTCGCGCTTGGCGGCGGCGTGGTTGGTGACCTCGCCGGTTTTGCAGCGTCGATATATCTTCGCGGCGTCGCATACCTGCAAATGCCTACTACTTTATTGTCAATGATCGATTCGTCGGTCGGCGGTAAAACTGGTGTTAACTCGACGGTGGGCAAAAACCGCGTGGGCACATTCTATCAACCCAAAGGCGTGCTTATCGATACGGCCGTGCTCAAAACTTTGCCCAAAAGAGAGGTCACAGCCGGCCTGTGCGAGGCGATAAAGCATGGAGTGCTTTCAGGGCCGACACTTTTTAACAAGACGCTTAATTTCATCAAAACGTATCCTATCGATGATTTTCCGTCACAATTCGACAATGTTAGTTTCCAGATCGATCTGGACTCGTTAATAGAGGAACAATTGTCGTATAAGGCCTCGATCGTTCGCGCCGACGAACGCGAGTCGGTCGAACGAATCGACGCGGGGTCGAGAAAAATCCTCAATTTTGGCCACACTTTGGCCCATGCGCTTGAAAAGATCACTGGTTACAAATACTTCAAGCATGGCGAAGCTGTCGGTTACGGAATTCTATATGCGGCCGAATTGTCGAAAATGCTTGATTTGATCGACAATGAAGTTGTAAGCTTGTTATACGATGTTGTGCATCGGACTGGATCGCTCCCAACTTTGACCGACATCAACCCCGAAGAGGTATTTGAGGCATTTCGTTTTGACAAGAAAGTAGTCGGCGGTTCACTGCAAATGATACTCATAAAAGGTATTGGAAAGCCGCTTATCGTTGATGCTGCATCGATCCCACATTCCACCCATATCAGAGCCCTCAATAACCTTCTTAAAAGAACCTAATACGGAATGTCCAGCGTCCTAAGGAGTTTGAATTATGATCGGTAACAATCGCGAGCGCTCATCCGAGCGCGGGAGCGCCGGGACTAAATTTGCTATCTTCATGACGGTTGTTATACTCGCTGGCAACGCTGGATTTAACTATGTTCCCGTAGCGTATCAGGCGGAAAGCATGAAGACCGAAATGGCGACAGCCGTTCTTCAAGGTCTGGCCATGCCCGGCAAAATGAATCCGCTCGATAACGTTAAAGCGCGTGTGCAGAAAGCTGCTCAGGCAAACGATATTCCAGCAGACGCTATGATCAACGTCGCCCAGGTGGGAACCGTTATTCAGGCCCACGTCTCGTACGAAAAAGCGGTGTCACTCCTTCCGTTTGGAATTTACAAATATCACTATAAGTTTGACCACACCGCCACGCCCACCGGCTTTTTACTCAAGGAATGATCAGTGCTTCGAGATCAGACCGCCGCGGCCAGTGCCTGCTGAATTTTGAGCGGCTGTATCTGAACTAGACTCGCCGGAGCGTCAGCCAGCCACGTTGTGGGACAAACGCCGCAAGTCGTACATTTCTCAACGGCGGGACAGGGAAGACTGGAAAGCGATTCCAGAGCCTTGTCATGCTCCGTTTTTAAAAATTCGAAAGAAAGCCCCGAGTCGACGATCGACCACGGCAGATATTCCTCGTAGGTGCGATCGCGGGAAGTGTGGAACGCCGGGTCGATACTGGTTTCACGCAAAGCCCGGCTCACGTCGCCCTTGTAGCGAGCCGCAAGGTCGATCGCCTTTGAGACCGTTCGGTCGCCCGACGAGAACAGAGCCTGCTCATGTGCGATCCGGGCCGACATGTATCTGACCTCGACGTTGGGTATTTTGCTAAGCCCTTTTGCAACATACTTAATTCGTCGCTTGAGCTCTTTCTCGCCGCAGATGGCGTCCCATTGAAGCGGAGTATTGGGCTTCGGAACAAAACCGTTCAACGACGGAATTATCTTGCCGGCCCGGCCAAATTTCTTGCCCGCGACCAGCATACGGTCCTTGATACGCTCGACGAGGACGAACATCTCGTCAAGGTCCTCGTCAGTCTCGGTCGGCAATCCAACCATCAAATAAAGTTTGATGGTGAGCATTCCGCGGTCGAACACCGAACCGCAGATATCGACGATCTCATCGTTAGTTAAATTCTTGTTAATTACTCTCCGCAATCTGTCCGAGCCGGTTTCGGGAGCCACTGCGATCTGCTGGTCGCGTGAGTCCACGAGAGCGTCTAGAAGTTCATCAGAAATCTGATCGAGCCGAAGGCTGGAGACTGTGATCCGATAGTCCATTGCTCGAAGTTCGCTAAGAATCGTCGAGATTTCGGGATGATCGCAAACGGCCGTCGACACAAGCCCGATCTTATTCGTTTTCGAACGCCATTCGCGCGCCTTATCCAAAATATCTTTGGCCGGGACGACTCGAGGCGGATAATAGTTGTAACCGGCCCAGCAAAAACGGCACCCTTGCGAACAGCCACGCGAAATTTCGACTAAAAGGCGGTCGCCCATCTCAGCTTCCGGGGACCAGACCGAAGTCGACGGGCAAAAGACGTCCTGACTCGTGAGAAAATTCGCAAGCTCCGCTTCACCACGTTTTATGGCCCGTCTGAGCGTGCCTTCTTTCGGGTTTACCGCAGCCAACGCTCGACCGACCCGGCGTGGAACGCCCTTTTCCTTTGGTATGTAATCAAAGACCGTTCCGTCGTCGTTGTAAACGACATCGTAAAGATTCGGAACGTAAAAGCCGCGTCCGAGCCGCGAGAGCGCCAAAAGCAACTCTTGTCGCGAATCATTTTCGAGGATCGCATCTATCAGCTGAAACGCCAGGACTTCGCCTTCGCCAACTGCGATAACGTCCGTAAAATCCGCAATAGGTTCCGGATTCAGGAATGACGCCGCGCCGCCCATGACGACGAGCGGGTGTCTCTCATTTCGCTGCTCTGACCAAACAGGCAAACCCGAGAGCTGCAGCATCCTGGCCATATTCAAATAATCGGTCTCGAACGAGATCGAAAATGCGACAACATCGAAGCCTTTAACGTGCGACTGGGTCTCGAGCGACATCAGCGGGGAACCCGCTTTCTCGTACTCAATCAGTTCGATAGGATCCGGCAAAAAAACGCGTTCACACACGACGTCCGGGATCGAATTGAATAATTCATACATCGTATGAAGCCCTAAATTCGCCATTCCGATCGCGTGCGTGTTCGGATAACAGAGCGCAATACGTAGCCCGGCACGCCGATCGGTGACGTAGCCCGTTTCGGCTGACAACTTCTTTTTATAGCTCTCTATTATCTTCCTGCTCATAAAAGGCAATCTTTAACAATAGCAGAATGGGCGGCTCGATAAAAGTAAAAACCGCGCGCGTTAACATCTGACCGTTCCGTCGCGACGGATCCCGGTTCCCATGAAACCACGAGCTTACTTATCCTTTTTACTCTTTTTGTCCTTTTTGTCTTTGTCGCCGCCTGGCGTTATATAAAATGGGCGGGCCTGGACCTCAAATGTTTTGTCGTCATAAACCCCATCGCCGTCAACGTCGACTTTAACCTCTATCTTCGAGCGGGTGCCTGGCGGCTTTGGTTCGGCAAGGTCATAGGCAAGGCTATACTGATTTCGCATCAGGGCATTAATACTCTGAAGATAACCCGGGACCTCACCCTCGAACGTCATTGCGTAATGACGGCCTCCCGATTCTTTGGCAATTGTGTTCATTGCGTTCTGGGCCTGGAGAAATGTGAGCCGACCCGGCATACCTGTGAGTCCATCGGTCGCGTCCAGATACTGCTCGTATCGTTTGTAAAAGAGGTTTCCGGTGCTGATGATATAGATCGGCACGCCAGCCTCCTGCACTATGCGTCGGATCTCGTCGTAGTTTGTTCGGCTGAACGTATCGATCCCTGAGGCGATGAGGATTATTGCCTTGCGCTTCGCCTTTATATCGACCATGCCCGCATATGTCGATGTTTCGCTTTTCGAATTGTCGAGAACGACCGAATCGCCTTTGCCGCCGATCAGGGTGAACTTGAGAGCATCCCAGAGATTGTTTTCCCTGAACGCCGGGCTGTTCCTCAATAGCAGATCGATCGTTTGTCGAATACGAGCCGGATCATTCGTGAAATCGGTGATAGGCGTTGGACGTATGTCGAACGCTATTACCGAAGCGTAATCGTTAGGCGGTTTGATGAACTGGGTCAAAAACTGAGAGACCGGACGAATGACCTCATACGTCCCCGGCTCGAATCTGCCGCCAGCTGCGGAACCGAACATTTCTGTCCATTTGCTGTATTCGACAACGAGCGAAACGGTGATCGGAGCCTCGGGTGTCGAGAAACTGCTGATATTTTGTTTTATGCCATTTTCAAAAATGGCGAAGTTTTCTTTCGTCAGGCCCGTGACGATCTGTCCGGTCTTTTTGTTTACTACGACGGCTTCGACGGAGACGATGTTGGTGTTGACCTTTTCGACGGTCGGGTCAACTATCGCATTCTTATCTTCCTCGGCGCGCTGTTTCTCGAGATCCGCTTTCTTTTGCTCCTCTTCGGTCAAAGGCTTCGGACGATCGTTCCTTTTCCCATCGCCCTTACTGGCATCAGGTTTTTGCGGTTTCGACTGAGCGGCAACATGTGCGGCAAGGCCGCTCATCAACAACATAAATGCAAAGGCACAGGAGAGAATCTCCCGACAAGTCCGATTTCTCATAAAGATACCTTAAAAACAAACTATACCAATTAGATACAGATACTCGGTTTTTAGTTGGATGAATGCAGCCGCAATGCGGCCGCCAAGAGCAAAAGCATTCCAAGCGATCCGGAAATCGCCAAGCTATTCTCCCTGATCGGGCAATATTTCAACCTTGACGTCGAACGCACCGGAATTGTCATCAAGAAACCCCTCGTTGATGCCGAGGAAAAGGGCTCCGTCTCGCGTTGCGGTGAACTCGCGTTCGCTGCCGACATAAATAAAGTCATTGTTGTCGTCGCCTATGACGGCTATGAGCGCCCCTGTCGGTACGTTTTTGAGGAGCTTTTGTTCATCGGGCAGATCTCCCAAACCGGCAGCCGGCGAGGTTTTGCCCTTGCCGAGAGAAATGGTCCCTCCACCGGTGATTCGGATCTTTTGGCCTTTCTTTAGCACCCAACCAGAGTTGGTCCAGCCATTGTTTGTATTGTCGGCGAGAACCTTGACATCCCACGCGATCGGAGCCGATTTCGTTGAGGCAGAACTCGGACGACGCGGGACGTTGCTGACGGTCGTCACAACCGGTGAGTTCGGGTGAGGCGTCTGGTCAGTAACGATCACCTTTGGCGGGTTCGATTCCACCGGGTTCGCGCTACCGCCGGCATCCGGCCCCGAAACCCTAGTCGTGGCCGTGAATTGCGGACGGTCTGCGGGCGTATCGAACGTGATCGATTCGACCTCGTCGGCCGTGAACGTCATGTGCTTGAGCCTTGATCCATCGCCGATCGAGACCGTGAATTTTCCGCCTGTGAAACCCACAATGCGGCCTTTTATAATGCTCCCGTCCTTTAGTCTGATCGTGTCGGCAAAGCCGGCAAGCGAAAACGCCAGGATCAGTACGAGCAAAATTCCGAGTCGGGTTGTGATGGATCTGAACGTCATTTTTCCTCCAGCATACGGTTCTTAGGCAAAAAGCGGAGCCCTCATTGGCCAGCCGCAAAACAGATGATAAAAGCTGGTTTTTAGTTGCAATCAAAGCAAAGAGCGAACGTGAACTCCATATTATAACAGCCTCGGATGCGTTCATTATCTAAACCCGTCGCGGGAGCGGATCGCCGCGGATCAACTCGGCCGCCACACTTATTTGCTTTCCCCGGGCCAAACGCTAGAATGTCCTCAACGAAATGGTCACACACGGCGTAACGGACCTGCTCGTAAAGCTCTCCGGCGGTGATCAAGCTGTCGTTGACAAGCTATTGTCGTTGATATACGACGAGCTCAAACGCCTCGCCGCCGCCTATCTCCGCCGCGAGCGGAGCGATCATACGCTGCAGCCAAGAGCACTTGTTAACGAGGCGTACATCAAGCTCGTCGATATAATTGAGGTCTCATGGCAGAATAAGGCCCGTTTCATCGGGGTGGCCCCCAATCAGATGCAGCGGATATTGGTCGATAACGCCCGCCAGCTTAATGCCCAGAAACGCGGCGGCGAATACTGTCGGCGCGAACGGCTTCATATACCGCTCCCATTCCTCCGCGGCCTATCTCCCGTTCGATCCGATACGAGCCGAGCAGCTTTCCGGTCATTTGGCCGTCGTGATCGTCGAGGAGCGAAGATATTACTCCGCTCTGGAACTGTCGTAAAGCGGCTCTTCGATAAAACTGCGGGCGTCGTCGAGGTGAGAGAGCAGTTCGAGGACTTCGGAGTGCAGAAGGTGGTCCCCGTCGGTCCGTTCACGCAGAAAGCCATCGCGGGAATCTGAGTCGACCTCAAGCGCCGCGTGAAATATCTCTCTTCGAACTGTTGCCAGCGTTCCGGGGTCATCTATTGCTCATCGGCCAGCGGATACTGTGCCGGGACGCGGTAATGATCAAATTTGCGAACTTCGATTCTACCTGCTTTTTAACCTGAAAACCACCTTAATGTGCTCTGGAATTGTGGGCGGTTAGGCTGACAAACCAAATTTGCAGCAATCTGATCCAAGATCGCTGAAAAACGCGACTTTTATGCATTTTGCACTATACAAACTGGGAAAATGGAAAAATATTTGAGAATTTTACATTTTTTTCTTAATTGTGACGTACGTCACAATTGTTCAGGCAACGGATAGTGTATATACAGTTGCGCCCAGTTTTTTTCCTGCGATCGTCTCGGCCACACTTGTGTCGTCCAGATGAAGGCATTGCAAAACGGCTGTATTCCCGCCAAGATTGCGAAGTCTTTTCCCGCCGGATCTGTACCAAATGTCGATAACTTCCAGGAGGTAGTTTATGTTATTTAGGAACCGTACTGCATTGGCCGTGGCATTAGTCATTGGCATATTAGTTCTAGGAGGTCTGTTTGGCATGTCGTCTTACACAACGACGCCAGTTAGTGCCGCACAGATC
>JBDTZO010000140.1:0-11852 GCA_040005135.1 Acidobacteriota bacterium
GGTGCCTGCGTGAATCGGTCACGCGTTGGGCCGGTGGTGTAATTGAGGAACACCTCCGGATCGTGAAATGACGCGAATAATTCTCCTGTTTTGACCCTTTCTGTTACGTCGACGGGCATTATCGCTTCGCCATAATGGCTCGTCACCCGTATGCGCTCACCATCAGCGATCCCGAGCCTCGTTGAATCGGCCTTGCACATCATAAGCATGTCAGTGGGTCGCAGTTCGATATTTGGCGTTCGCATTGTCATCGTGCCCGCGTTAAATTGTTCGAGGACGCGGCCTGTGGTCATCAGGAATGGAAACTCGTCGGAAATAACCTCTTTGGTCGGACGGAACTTGATCCGTCGAAGCGCCGCGGTCACTCCGTTCGAGAACGAATCGGCGTGCAGTACCTCAGTGCCCGGATGTTCAACGTCGGGGCACGGCCACTGGATGCCCGCCTTTTCGATCCGTTCGTACGTAATGCCGGAACCTGCGGGCCAGACCAGCCTGATCTCGTTCCATACCTCCTCGGCCGTCTTGAACGCAAAGTCTTTCTCAAAACCCATCGCTGCCGCCAGATCGCAAATGATCTGGAGATCCGAGTGGGCGTTTCCGCGAGAGGTCACCGCTGCGCGGATACGCTGTACGCGGCGTTCGCCATTCATGAACGTGCCGTCCTTTTCGAATGAGGATACGGCTGGAAAAAATACATTTCCGAACCGCTTGGCCGTCTCGTTCATAAAGAAATCCTGAATAATGACGAGATCCATGTTCGAAAAGCCTTTGGCAGTCTCGTGAGCGTTGGCGTTCGACAAAAATACATCGTATCCGATCGCCCACAACGCCTTCAGTTTGCCATCGCGGGCAGCGTCGATCATTTGAAGCTGGTTGAGTCCGGCCGCCGTCGGCACCGGCCGTTGCCAAACGCTTTCAAACAGTTCCTTTGCAGTTTCGATCGCAACCGAACCGGTGAGAATGCCGGGATCGCAGCCCATATGAGCCGAACCCTGCACGTTATTCTGACCGCGAAGCGGGTTGACGCCGCTGCCGGGCTTGCCGATATTTCCGGTGAGCAGTGCGAGGTTGACGACCGTCATCACGCCCTCAGTTCCCTGCAGATGCTCGGTCATTCCCAAACCGTGCATTGCCATCGATGGCGTATCGGTCGCGTATATGCGAGCGGCCTTACGAATAAGCTCGGCATCGACACCGCATCGTTCGGCGACTGCCTCCGGCGAATATTCGGCAACAAACGCCTTGAATTCCTCAAACTCAGAAACGCGTGTCCGGATGAATTCCGGATCGGTGAGACCTTCGTCAATGATCGCGTGGGCGAGGGCGTTGAACATTAAAATGTTCGTCCCGGGCCGTAGCCGAAGATGGACGTCGGCATACTTTGTAAGGTCGGTCGTTCGCGGATCGACGACGATAAGCTTAGTGCCGTTCTTGATCACGGCCTGTTTGATTCGGGCACCGGGGATCGGATGATTTTCGCTCGGGTTACACCCGCATAGGATGATGGTCCGGGCATTTTCGATGTCGTCAAAAGAATTGGTAGCCGCGCCCGTGCCGATCATGATCTTCATCGCGGCCGCCGATGGCGTGTGGCAGACGCGGGCGCAGCTATCTACGTTGTTCGTCCCGAGAACGACGCGGGTAAATTTTTGAGCGAGGTAATTTTCTTCGTTGGTGGCACGGGCTGATCCGAGCACAGCGATCGCCTCGGCACCGTGATCGCTCACGATCTGCTTCAGCTTATCGGCCGTAAAGCGGATCGCCTCTTCCCACGAAACGACACGCCACGCCTGGTTCTCGCGAATCATCGGCTCGGTCATCCGGTCGTCCGCGTCAATGAAATCGAATGCGTACCGACCCTTCACGCATAGATGGCCGTAATTGACCGGTGCGTCCATAACGGGCTTTACCTGGACGACATGGTCATGTCGGACGCCGACGTTCATCTCGCATCCGGTGCCGCAGTACGGGCAAGTCGTTTTTGTCCAGACTGTCGGGTATCCGTGCTCGAGAACGCTTTTATCTTCCAACGCTCCGGTCGGACACGCGTCGACGCAGGCTCCGCAAGAGACGCAGCTGCTCTCGCCGAATTCGCCGAACGAGTCAGGCGTTAGCCTTGAATCTTCACCGCGGCCGAGCACGTGCCATACGAACTGTCCCTGGACATCGGCACATATACGGGCACACGCATAGCAGTTGATACACCGCGACATATCGACATCTATATACGTGTGCGAACCGTCAATCGGCCGCGTCGTGTCGCCGTGAAAATCCTCGATTGACAGGCCGTATTGACGGGCCATCTTATGAAACGGTTTGTTTGGAAATGCGGTAAAGGCGTCCGGCGGATAATTGCGGGCGAGCATCCTGAGGTTCCACGTACGGGCTTCCTCAACCGGGTCGCTGTGTGTCTGGACCTCCATCCCTTCCGCCAAGGCGGTCGTACAGGAAACTGCCTCATGGGTCCGGCCCTTGATCTCGACGAGGCACATGCGGCAAGCGCCGACCGGATCCAGCCGATCGTCGTTGCAGAGCGTTGGGATGTCCACACCTAATTCACGTGCCGCTGCAAGGATCGTAATGCCGTCGGCAAATTCTCGTTCTACGCGGTTGATGCTAGCTCGGATCATCCGATTCTCCTTTTAGCGGAAGATTCGGCCCGAGCGGAGCACGCTAAGCCAAAGCGTCTCGCAATATCCCGGCGAATCTGAAAACGTCCGCAAACGAATTATAAAGCGGCACCGGAGCAACCCGGATAACGTCGGGTTCACGCCAATCTGCGACAACGCCGCGTTCGCCTATTGAGGTGAACAGTGTCCGGTCGGCGTCTCTGACCCTGATCGACAACTGACAGCCGCGTTCTGCCGCTTCGGCGGGCGTGATCACCGAAATCCGGTCGTCATGGATGTCTCCGAGTAGATATTCAAGATAGCCAGTCAACTTTTCCGACTTTTTACGCAGGGCCGTCATTCCCGCTTCGTCAAATATCTCGAGTGACGCCCGGAGCGCCGCCATTTGCAATATCGGCGGATTCGACAACTGCCAGCCTTCGGCTCCGGCTATGGGGTGGAATTCGGGACCCATCAGAAAACGCGTGGCCTTGTGGTGTCCCCACCAACCTGCCAATCTGCATATATCAGCGCAATCGGCGTGCCGTTCATGGACAAATGCACCGCCGACTGCTCCGGGGCCGCCGTTCAGATACTTGTACGAGCACCAAGCCGCGAAATCCACGCCCCAATCGTGTAATTTCAGTTCCAGATTGCCCGCAGCGTGAGCCAGATCGAAACCAACCATTGCCCCGACATGATGTCCGGCCTCCGTAATTTCTCGCATTTGGAACGCCTGTCCAGTGTAATAATTCACACCGCCAAGCAGCACCATCGCGAGTGACTTGCCCTCTCGCTCGATCACTTCCACAATGTCGGCCGTTCGCAGCGTCGCTTCGCCCGTTCGGGAAGTTATCTCTACCAGCGAAGCTCGCGGATCGATACCGTGACAACGCATTTGAGATTCCACGGCGTACACATCCGAGGGGAACGCTCCCTTTTCGATGATCACTTTGTGCCGGCTATCACTTGGCCGATAAAACGAGACCATCAGCAGATGTAGATTGACGGTCAAAGCGTTCATCACGACGGTCTCGATCGGGTTGGCGCCGATGACTCGAGACATTTGTCCGGTCAGAAACTCGTGATACGGCATCCACGGATTTTTCGCACTCGCGTGTCCTGAAACGCCAAGCCGTGCCCAATCGTCGAGTTCCTGTTCAACATACCCGCTGACCGTTTTCGGCTGCAGGCCGAGTGAATTGCCAGTGAGATACACGGCTTCGTTTCCCGAAGCATCGACGGGCATATGAAATCGGCCGCGAAAGCTGGCGAGCGGGTCCGCGGCGTCCAACTGCTGGGCAAAGCCCAAGCCGGAGCCAAAGTCTGGGTATGAGTCATTCATCTGTAATGTTTTAATCAAAAGATCAGCTCATTTAATAAAATTATTGATCTCGCTTATTACGCGTTCGGGCGTTTCCTCTTGCGGAACATGGCCGCAGTTTTGCAAGACTATCATTTTCGAGCCGCGGATCAGTTCGTGCATGCTTTTGCCGGAAGCGAGCGGTATCAGTTCGTCGTCGGCTCCCCAAATTATGAGTGTCGGGACACTTATCGAATTTAGCTTGTCCTCGATCGGCAGCTGTTCAAATTGTTCCCGAGCACGCACCGCTCCTATCTGGCCGCCTTGCGTTCGCAATGGCTGATAATAGAACGCGACCCTGTCGTCGGTCACCTTTGATCGGTCAAAAAAGCTGTTTTCGAGCCCGCGGCGGACCAGACCATCGGAAGTAAGGGCCATCGCGATCAACACCCGTCCAACGACAGGGATCTGCAGATACCAAGGCGTGAGCGACGTCTTTCGTTCGAATTTTACGCCTGAGCTATCGATCAGCACGAGACCCAGCACCTTTTCTGGGTGATACACCGCTACGTTCAGAGCGACCTCGCCGCCCATAGAGTTTCCGGCAAGCCATGCATGTTCGATCCGCAGCTTATCCAGCAGGCCCGCGACCAACTCGCCCTGAGCACGTCGGGTATAATCACCGTCCGGCTTATCCGAAAAACCAAATCCTTTGAGGTCGACGGCGATAACGTGATACTTCTGCGCGAGAGCGTCGATCTCGTCTTTCCAGGTGTAAACCGACGACGTATATCCGTGGATCAGGACGATCGGCGTTCCGCTTCCTTTTTCCTGATAATGGATGCGTATGCCTTCGACTTCGGCAAAGTTACTGTTTTCCGCATGCGGAATGGTCGATCTTAGCGCGTCGAAAGAAACATCCAGCGGCCGGCTGAACCATATGTACGCGACCGCCGCCGTTAGGAGCAGGGCGAGAACCGCGGCGGCTGGTAAAAGTTTCTTGATCATAACTTCAAGTCAAATTCTGCATTTTGGGCCAGAGCCCGGGCCTCGCCAAAATCCACGGGAGTATTGATATTGCGAAAAAGTTGGTCAGAACCGGCCAGATGATGGATGTCATCGAACGGAACGATCAATGCGTTTACGGCCATCAGCATACGCCGCAAACTCAGGTCGCCGCAGCGAATAGATCCCGTGCACCTCTCGACGCACGCTGATACATTATATAGAGCGCAAACCGTCTGCCAAGTACCGTCTTCGGCTGCGGGGACCAAAGCCCCGAATCTATCGGAACGGGCGGCCGCAAGATGGACGAATAGATCATCTGTCACGAACGGCAGATCGCACGCCACCACGAATATCCAATCTGTGCTCGCATGTTTCAATGCAGAGTGCAATCCATTCATCGAGCTCCGTTCTCCACTGCCTCCATTCTGATCGCAAATGTTTTCCAGTCCCGGATAGAGATCGACGCTGCCGACCGTATAGACAGTTTTTGATCGCACTGCGAGCGCGGCGGAGATGCGTTCGACAAGGCTTTTGCCGTTTATCGTTAGTTTGCCTTTGGCTTCACCCATTCGGCTCGAGTTTCCTCCCGTCAGGATGTAGGCGTCGATCTCGTTAGGCATATTGCTCAGCAGACACTGCAGCGAAATTAGCATATCCTAGGTTTCGGCGCGTCGCTCTATTCAGAATATTAACATTCGCTTGCAATGCGAACAGCGATCCACCTATGCATAACGTAGATATCGATCTTGTCGAAATGTCGCTCGACGTCATCAAATTTGCCATCGGCCGCATATCAGATGTCGATCCGCAGCTCGGTTTTCCGAAAAAAGCCGAGGAACTCAAGGAACTGGTCGGCGAAACCATTACGTCCAGCGGGATCGGCGGCGAAAAAGCATTTCAGCTCTTTCGCGACGTTCTGGTCAAGGCAAGTGTCTCGATCGATCATCCGCGACACCTCGCGTTCGTTCCCGGCTCTCCGACTCGTGCCGCGGTAATGTTTGATCTTGTCACATCGGCGACCAGCGTCCACGGGGCGTTCTGGCTCGAGGGTGCCGGCTGCATTTTTGCTGAAAATCAGGCAATGGAGTGGCTGGTCTCGCTGACGGGCATGCCGGAGGGCACATTCGGCGTTTTCACGAGCGGCGGAACCGAAGCAAATCTGTCGGCGATGGTCGCCGCACGCGAGGCATGGCGCGCGAACGACCCAACACGTGAAAGGTCGCGCGGCATCATCATCACGTCCGACGCAGCGCATTCGTCGGTTGTCGCGATGGCAAAGGTGATCGACGTAGATGTACTGCTCATCCATACCGAGGACCGGCTCGAAGGGCCGCAATTGGCCGAGACGATCGCCGAATTGAGTTCCGACGACCGGAGCCGTCTTTTCGCTGTGATCGGAACGGGCGGCACGACCAACTCGGGGATCATCGACGACCTCGCGGGCATAGCCGACGTTTGTTCGCGTAATGGTATTTGGTTTCATGTCGACGCCGCGTATGGCGGCGGTGCTCTCGCGGCGCGATCGGTGCGTCACCTGTTTGACGGCATCGAACGAGCTGACAGCGTGACTATCGATCCGCACAAATGGCTGTTTTCTCCGTATGACTGCGGCGCCGTCATTTACCGCCATCCGGAGCTCGCAAAGAAAGCCCATTCGCAGGAGGGTTCGTATCTCGATATTTTCAGCGACGAAGGCGCTCGTGGGTTCAACCCGTCGGACTACCAGATCCAGCTGACGCGGCGGGTCCGCGGGCTGCCGCTTTGGTTTTCGCTTGCTATGCACGGCACTGACCGGTACGAGGTCGCGATCGAACGCGGCATCGAGCTCGCTCAGATCGCGGGCCGCCTGATCACTGAATCGGAGCATACCGAGCTTGTGCGCGAACCAAGCTTGTCGTGCGTACTTTACCGCCGCATCGGCTGGACGCCAGAAGACTATCGCGAGTGGACGTACAAAAATCACAAGTCAGGCTTCGCCCTGGTCGCTCCGACCAAGTGGCGAAACCCTTCGGGCCCTGAAACAGTCTCGAGATTCTGCTTTATCAATCCGGATACGACCGAAAAAGATATCCAAGATATTCTCGATACAATGATCTAACACAGGCACACGACAAGGTCACGGGTCCGAGATGCTTAAACCGGTTTCTGACGAGTAAATCCGATCTTAGGCAGCAGGTCCTGAAAACGCGGGTCGCTCCGCAATCCGTCCCATTTGGGATCATTTACCAGTGTCGGCATCAGTGAAGACCTGGCCTGGTAAGCTTTTTCGAGCCATTCGAACGTCTTATCCTTATCATCGAGGCTCGAATAGATCACGGCTATGAAAAATGGGTCGACGTAGACCTCGTGCGGAAGGCTGTCAAGCGTCTTAAGGCTTTTTTCAACCTCGTCGCGGCGGCCGAGCTTCGCATTCGCGTATGCCATTTCGGCAACCGCGATCGGCGGCAGCATTGGCATAAACTCTTTTGCCTTATCCAGTTCGTCGATCGCCTCCTGATATTGCTTTTTGTGATTCAAAGACCTTGCAAGGCCATAGAGCGCCATGAAATTGTCTGGAGCTAGTACTAATGCGTCGCGGTACTCGCTGATCGATTCATCAAATCGCCCAGCATAATAGGAGTTGCACCCAAGCTCGGTAGCTAGTGAGATCGATAGCGGGTCGCTTTTCAACGCGCTCCGCAGCGAACCGTCAGCATCGACCGCCCGTCCCGTCACCTGCAAGACATGAGCTGAGCAATTGAACATTTCTATCGATCGCAAGTTAACGAACGACCCTTCGGCGAGCTCCTCCTTCGCTTTGTCCCAGTCCCAGTCGTAAAGAAGAGCGACCAGTCCAAGGATCGTGTGAGGGTCAGACAGTGTTTCGTCGATCGCCAATGCCTTTAGGGCCGCGTCCTTCGCTTTCGGCATTACCTCGCGAGGCGGGCCGAAATAGATCCCGAGGCTTGCGTAACGCATTCCCATGTCAGAATACGCGACCGCAAAATTCGGATCTTTCTCGATAGCCTGCCGATAATAATTGATCGATCCGTTGAGGTTTTCGGGGGTGCTTACCTGGGCGAGTTTCCGCCCTTTCAGAAAGAGCCGATAGGCTTCTTCGTTTTCCGTCGGAAGTTTTCCTAGCGAACGCCGGTCCGAATCAGTAAGATTGACTCGCAGATTCTCCGCCACGGCCTGGGCGATCTCGTTGGGGGTTGCGACTGCGTCCAAACGGTTCTTGATAAATTGTTTGCCCCAGATCACCGAACGGCCCGACGCGTCAACCAGATTTATATTAATGATCACCTGATCACCGAATTGCTTTATATCACCGGTGATGATCGCATCCACGCCCAGTTCGGCGGCGACCTTTCCGAGGTCACTCATTTTCCCTCTATAATTAAAAACCGCGCTTCGCGACGTCACCTTCAGTCCCGAGAGGCGAGAGAGATTGTCGATCACATTTTCAGTCATTCCGTCGACAAGGTAATCCTGATTTGGATCCGAGGTCGAATTGTCAAAAGGCAATACCGCGACCGACCTTCGTCCGCCATTCCCAACTGCGTTTCGTGTAGCGAATAAAAGGTATGAGCCGACTATTCCTGCGACCAGAACTGCAGCGACCGCGACCAGCACCGCGGGGCTTTGCCATCGGCGGCGGACTGGAGCGAGCAGAGATGCGGCTGCGGTCACATCATTCGTCTTAACGTCCAATGAGAGGTTGGTGTTCGCGGAGCCGCCATCTTCGTCGTCGACCAAACGAACGCCGGCGACAAAACGGTAACCCTTTGTCGGGACGGTCTCGATGAATTTATGTCCGTTCTGATCCTCGCCGAGTAAACGTCGAAGCGTGTGGATCGTCCGGGGAAGGTTAACTTCGTCGACAAACGAATCGGTCCATACCGCTTTCATGAGATCGTCCTTTAAAACAAGGTGACCTGCATTCGCGACCAGGATCGTCAGTACGTCGAACGCCTTTGGTGTGAGCGACACGAGTTTGTCCGAAAAAAACAACTGCCTCTCGCCGACATTCAGGAGAAACGAGTCAAACCGGTAAGAATGGCATTCAAAGCCGTTCATTTCAGCCTCGGAGAAATATAGAAGAAAAATCGGAACTTTTTCGAAAGACTTTCCCGGCACCGAAGCGTTAATTTGTACCCGAACAAACAATGATTGCCATTCGCATATGACGCGTGGGGAATAGCCGAGAAGCTTTGCCCGCATTATATAGCAACCGGTGTTCGGAGGAAACAAAAAAATAGACGTACCCTTTGGTCTATATATGGTTCGCTCCAGGTTCGGTTCATGAAAATCAATTAAAGGAGCAGAAAAATGAAATCACTCGATCAGATCAGTAGCCATTCAAATACGGCCGGTTGGCTGTTATGCCTTTCGGCAATAGTCGTTTCACTCGCCGTTTCCACAGCCGCCCAAACGGTCAGGCCGCGCATCACAGCCGGCGTGTTTGATTCTTCACCGTCAGTGACAAAGTTTTTGTCTGAGCCGGGCTGGAAGGCATCGGCCGGAACGACGGTTCGGCAATTCGCCGCGGGTATGAGCTTTCCCCGCGGGCTGAAATTCGGGCCCGGCGGCAACCTTTATGTTGCCGAATCGGGCGCTGGCGGCACTACATCGACTGTCGGGGTCTGCACACAGGTCCCGGCTCCGGTTGGGCCGTGGACCGGAGGAAATGATGGCCGTGTTTCTCGGCTTGATCACGATGGCCTTCGAACTACGGTAGCCGACGGTTTTCCCTCGACGTTCTCGATCAATGGCGGCGAAATGGGTGTCGCGGACATCGCATTCCTCGGTGGCGGACTCTACGCTCTGGTCGCGGGCGGCGGCTGTTCGCATGGTCACGTGAGCGCCTCAGAGGTAAACGGCGTTTATCGGATAAATAACAACGGTAGTTGGAGCTTGGTGGCCGATATCAGTAAATTTGTTCACGATCACGAAACGGCCCATCCCGAGGCGGACGATTTCGAACCCGACGGAACTCCATTCAGTATGCTCGCGGTCGATGGATCGCTCATTGTTGTCGAATCCAACCATGGCCAGATCCTCAAGATCGAAACCAACGGGCAGATAAGGCGCTTTTTCGATACCTCGTCAGTCTACGGCCACATCGTGCCCACCGCGATGACGCGCTATGGCGACAACCTATATGTGAGCAACCTTGGGCTATTTCCCATAACAGATGGCTCTCAGCAGATATTTGCCGTCGATCGGGACGGTCAAACTCAGACAATAGCTCTTGGATTGACCGCGGTCCTCGGAGTGCAGTTTGATTCCGACTTCAACCTTTATGCCCTCGAAATGTCTACGGTCGACCATGACTTTCCTGTTCCGGGATCAGGCCGCGTCGTCCGGATTAATCGGCGGACAGGAGCATTGACCGAGATCGTGACCGGGCTAAATTTGCCCACCGCGATGACATTTGGACCGGATGGCAAGCTTTACATTTCAAATTGGGGTTTCGGCCCGCCGTTGGGTGAAATACTTCAAGTAACGCTTGGTCAATGACGATAGCGATACTTTCGATAGGAGCCTGTCGAAGTTCGCCTAAATATGACAAAGCGGTCCTTGCGGACGTGACCCGTCCGCAAGGGCCGCAATTACAGAAACATCGATTTCTTTAATCCGAGCCAATTTAGTGCGGTGCCGTTGAAAAGCATCTCATTGGTCGGTTCATCGTACGGCATCGATGCGATCAGCTTTCCCGGTTCGAGTTCGCCGAGAGGGAACGGGTAATCTGAACCCAACGCCACATGATCGGCTCCGGCGAGGCCGACTAGATACTCGAGCGCCGCCGGGTCGTGGACGAGCGAGTCAAAGTAGATCTGCCGAACGTATTTACGCGGGCTGTGCGGATTGTCGGCGGCGCAGAGGTCGGGACGGACGTCGAAGCCGTGCTCGATCCGTCCAATCGTCGCCGGAAACGCTCCGCCGCCGTGAGCAAAGCAGATCCGCAGCTTAGGCAACTGTTCCAACGTGCCTGAAAATATTAGCGAACATATTGCACGCGAGGATTCGGCCGGCATGCCGACGAGCCACGGCAGCCAGTATTTTTGCATATCGGCCTCGCCCATCATGTCCCACGGGTGAACAAAGACCGCCATCTCCAGCTCTTCGCATGCCTGAAAAAAGTCGAAAAATTGCAATTCGCCGAGATTTTGCTGATTTATGTTCGTACCGATCTGCACTCCTGCGAGTCCGAGCTGTTTGCAGCGCTCGAGTTCGCGGATAGCTAGCCGCGTGTCCTGCATCGGCACGTTGCCGAGTCCAATGAACCGGAGCGGAAATTCCCTAACGATCTCCGCAATGTGGTCGTTTAGAAACCTCGACAATTCCGCTGCGTCGGCCGCTTTCGCCCAGTAGCTGAACATCACCGGGACTGTCGACAAGACCTGTAAGCGAATGCCCGCCGCATCGCACTCCTCGATCCTCTTTTCCGGGCTCCAGCAATTTTCGTCAACATCCCGAAACGCCTTTCCGTCGTCCCGCACCATCCGTGCACAGCACGGACGGTAATGGTCCAGCGAGATAAACCCTCCGTACCCGAACTTTTGCTTCCAAGACGGAATATCTTTCGGAAGAATATGTGTGTGGATGTCGATCTTAAGCATTCTGTATGGCCGCTGCCTGCGGACACTGTCGAAGATACCACGACGAACGACCGGTGTTAACTGCGTCCTCGCTTCCGCCCGCCGGACGACCCGCCGAATACCGATTGAACGACGCAATATTCCGTGATATTGTGGTGATTCGAGATCGACATTCGCCCTCACTTATACAGCCTTTTACGGGTTTTCCATACGCCCGCGAACACTTTTTATGGCCGGCCACCGTCATGGGTCGTGACTCGTTTTATAGAGCTCGAAGAGTTCAGGAGACACTAAAATAAATGCAAAAGAGATCTATGATCGCCGCTCTGGGAATATTGATCTGCGCAA
>JBDTZO010000149.1:0-11778 GCA_040005135.1 Acidobacteriota bacterium
GAAAACGAGTGCTCTAACGCCGTACTAAGACGTCCTGTTTTCTCGTTATTTTGCACATAGCTGAGGAGAATAGGTGCGGCATTTTGCCCGCTTTTGAGACCGCGACGGCGGTGAACCGCATTGCCGGACAGGCTAAGTCGCCTTGCGACAATATTTACGAATCCACGTGACGTCTGGCATAACATGTGCCCTAGTGATTGTTAGAAACTTGCCGGTCGAGAGCTGTCTCTAAGCCGCTCGTTCCGGACCGTTAAGAATATGGAACCTCAATTCGCTCCTGCCGATTTAATTGAGCGGTCGCCCAAGAAGTCCACAAAACAACTGATTTTGGTCGTGGACGACTCACCGACGATCAGACGGGTCTACTCGGCGTACTTGAGCGCGAAATACGAGTGTTTCGAAGCCGGCTCTTTCGATGAAGCGCTAAGTAAACTAAAGGAAAACGAGTTCGCGGTCGTTATTACCGACATAATCATGCCGGGAATGTCGGGGATCGAACTTCTGAGAAAAGTCGTTGAAAAGTATCCGGAAACCCAAGTGATCGTTGCCTCGGGCGTCAACCGTTCTCAAAGGGCACTTGACGCGATCCGCATCGGCGCTTTTGACTACCTTATAAAGCCGTGCGAACACGAAGTACTCGAAATGACGGTCGAGCGGGCACTCGAACGGCGATCACTTTTGCTGGATGCCCGAAAGTACAAAATCGAACTCGAGTCGCAGAATTCCGAGCTGATCCGCCAAAGAGAGCAGATGGCTCGACTGCAGGCCCACATACTTCAGAGCGAAAAGATGGCCTCGCTTGGCCAACTGGCCGCCGGTGTCGCTCATGAACTTAACAATCCGGTCGGCTTTGTGCACGCGAACCTCGAAATTCTCGAGAGGTATCTTCAGGATCTCTTCACACTGATCAGATCTTACGACCAAGAGCCGACTCCCGCAGACGAGCCGAACCGTGAACTATTGATGAAACGGATCGGATATCCGGCCATCATCGAGGACATCGAATCGATAGTAAAAGATTGCAGCGAGGGATCGGATCGGATCCAAAATATCGTTCAGAATCTTCGGACCTTTTCCCGGTTGGACGAGGCTGAATACAAGGAAACCGATATCCACGAGGGAATCAGCGCGACGTGCCGGCTGCTGTCTCGTTATTTTTCATCGGGAAACATACTGCTGGAGCAAAATTACGGGGAAATTCCCCTCATCAGCGCATTTCCCGGACCGTTAAATCAGGTGTGGATGAACCTGCTGGTGAACGCAGCCCAATCGATCGGAGATGCCAGGGGCATCGTGACCATAGAAACCAGTTGTGACGATACAAATGTCTATGTTCGGATCACCGATACCGGCTGCGGGATCGCAGTGCAGAATCTGAATCGGGTCTTCGATCCGTTCTACACGACCAAGCCGGTCGGCGAAGGCACCGGACTCGGGCTTTCGATCTCATACGGCATTATCGAACGCCACGGCGGAATTCTGTCAGTGTCATCACGGCTTAATGAAGGAACAACATTTACAGCTGTTCTACCGCTTAATTTCGTTCCTTTGGCTTTACACGAGGACAAAGGGGTCCAAGCTTACTCTGAGATCCAACTCCCTCGAAACTAGTGAAATATGAAACACAAGATACTATTTGTTGACGATGAACACGCCAATCTTCGCGTTCTCGAACGTCTTTTCCGCGACGCATATGACGTGATGACCGCAGGATCAGGCTCTGAGGCCTTGGAGCTGCTGAGCGAATACGAGTTTGCTCTCATCATTTCCGATCAGCGAATGCCGGTCATGACCGGCATCGAATTCCTAAAACGCGCCGCTGAGCTGCGTCCGCATACCGTGCGGATCATACTGACCGGATATACCGATGTTAGCGAGTTGGTCGAGGCGATCAACTCAGGCGTGGTCTACAAGTACATAACCAAACCGTGGTCAAACCAGGATCTGATACTGACGGTCCAACGCGGGGTCGAACACTACGAGACCGGAAAGAATGGCCAACTTCTGATCGGAGAGAACGCACGACTTAGAAGTCGTCTCGGCGTTACGGTCAGGGGTTTCGTATATGGAATTGTCGAAACGCTAGGTCTGAAGAATTCTGAGTTGGCGGAACATTGCAGGCGTACTGCCGTTGTCGCCGGCCGCATTGGCGAAAAAATGGGTCTCGCCCCTCACCAATTGGAAAAGCTCAATTATGCCGCCCTTCTTCACGAAATGCCCAACATGCGGCTCCCGTTCGATCTGCTGCTTAACAAGGCATCTTTGACGCCGGCTCAGTTAAATTCGACGCAGATAAGTTACGATAAGGGGCTGCGAATGTTCGCGAGCGTCCCTGACCTGGAAGATGTGGTAACGATACTGTCGAATCAGCATGAGCATTTCGACGGAACCGGATATTTCAACGGACTCGACCTTGACTTGATCCCCCTTACTTCTCGAATACTGGCGGTCGCAAATGCATTTGACGAACTGAACTCAGGCCGGTATATCCACCGTGAAGCGAGATCAGACGACATGGCAAACGAACTTAGAAAGCGTGCAGGCAGCCAGCTTGATCCACAGCTCGTGGAAATATGTCTGGCTACGCTGCCACCAGAAAAGCCAGCCGAGCAGTCCGGTAACGTACTTGTTCCCGATATGTCGATGTTAATGCCTGCATCGGAACATCGCTCGGCAAGGGAACCGTTCCGATAGATCATTCGAGTACCTAAAGATGGACGCCAACACACCGCACATTTTGATCGTCGACGACGAGCCGAGCATAAGAAAGCTGCTTAGCTCGATCCTCGGCGAAGTCTATTCATGTACGCTCGCAGAATCCGCTGAGGCAGCACTTTCGCATCTGCAAAACGAGCGGTTCGATGTCGTCATTAGCGATATCAACATGGGCGGCATGGACGGGATCGAATTGACATCGCGAGTTCTCGCGGCATCGCCCGAAACGGTGGTGATGATGATAAGCGGAAATCAGAGCGTGGACAGCCCGATCGATGCTATGCGCACCGGAGCCTTTGACTACATTAAGAAACCTTTCGATATTGATCAGGTCGAAATGGCGGTCGCAAGGGCCGTGGCGCACGCGAGCCTCTTAGTTTCCAAGCGCCAGCACGAAACCCGGCTCGAGGAGCTTGTCGCCGAGCGGACAACCAAACTCGATTATCTTGCGTATAACGACCCGCTGACAGGGCTTCGAAACCGAATCTACTTTGAGGATGAACTCGCCCGGATCTTGGGCACGCCGGCGAACAATCGCAAAACTGGGGTCATTTTAGTCTCGCTCGACAGGTTTAAGTTATTGCGGGACACCCTGGGACACGCGGCAGGCGACCGGCTTTTGGTCCAAGCGGCGAAGCGATTAAGGGGCGTCTTGACGAAAGGAGCGTTGGCCGCTCGTTTTGAGCGAGACGAATTCGCGATACTACTGTCGCCGGAAAATCGTGATGAGTTTGAAGAGCTTGGCGAGAGTATTTCCGCAGCATTCAGGAAACCGCTCGAGGTCGACGGCCACGCGATCGTGGCCACCGCCAGCATAGGCCTCAGCCTGTCGCCCGACGACGGTGACGATCCAAGTGCTCTGCTGAAGAATTCCGCAGCGGCCCTTGCCCACGCCCGTAAGAACGGTGGAGATCAACACAAGTTTTTCACCCGAGAGTTGCGGGACGCGGCAATTCGCCGCCACTCCCTGGAGAATGAACTTCGTGGTGCCCTGGAACGACAGGAGTTTCAGCTGCATTATCAACCGAAGATCGATGTCCGCCAAAATAAGATCGTAGGTATGGAGGCTCTCATTCGATGGTTCCATCCGGGCCTCGGCCTTGTGCCGCCGCTCGATTTTATCCCGCTCGCCGAGGAAACCGGGCTGATCATGGCGATCGGGGAATGGGTTATCGAGACAGCTTGTGCCCAAAGCAAGGTCTGGCATGACGAGGGTCACATACTCGAACTAGCGGTGAATCTATCGCCGCGACAATTCCAACAAAAAGATCTAGCAGGACGAATAATCGAAATAGTGAACAATACAGGTTTCGATCCGCACTTTCTTAATCTGGAAGTAACTGAAAGCTCGATCACTAACGACTGTCGCTCGGCGATCGAGCTACTCACGATGCTTAGAGTGAGCGGAATAAAGATATCGATAGATGATTTTGGCACTGGTTATTCATCTCTCGGGCTTTTAAAAGACCTTCCGATCGATGTACTTAAGATCGACAAGACATTTTTAGATGACGTAACGATCAACACCGATGACGAATCTTTGGTCACAGCTGTAATAACCCTCGCTCACAATCTGAAACTGAAAGTTGTCGCCGAAGGGGTCGAAACCGAAGGACAGCTCGAACTGCTTCGGAGACTGGACTGCGACGAGTGGCAAGGCTATCTTTGCAATAAGCCCCTCTCGGTCCCGGCCTTTCAGTCGTTGCTGACGAACGTCTCCGAAAGTACCCCTTCTTAGAAATTTGACCCCGTCAATTTCGCTTGTGGATTATGAATGAACTCCAAAACAGCGTTCGATACGCGATCGACGCGTCTGACAAAATAGTCTCGGTCGGCGGCAACTGGGACCGGTTTGCTGCCGAAAACGATTCGCCGCCTGAGGTTTTCGCCCGCAACATCCTTCACCGCTCATTCTGGGATTTTATATCCGGCGACCTCACCGAGCACGTCTACCGACAAATATTGGCCAAGGTGCGAGCAGGAACAAAACTGCATTTTAACTTTAGATGCGATTCGCCCACGCTCAGGCGTTTTCTGACACTGGATATGATCCCGAACGCGGCAGGCGGCATCGAATTTTTAACCGAAACCACCCGCACTGAGAAGCGCGAGTATCAGCCATTATTTTGCACGAATGCTGATAAGATCATCGAGATGGTCATCACCTGCTCGTGGTGCAACAAGATAAAGACCGGTGAAAAGGTCTGGCAAGAATGCGAGGATGCCGTGCTGTCGCTTGGCTTATTTGAGGACGAGGCAATGCCGATGCTATCCCACGGCATGTGTGAAGATTGTTATCGAACGGTTATGAGCAGCTCTGCAATGACTGCCCCAGAGGTCACGTGATCGGCTCCGTAAAGACAATTGACTAGCTCTCAAAAAGCTCTCGGACCTTGCTGTTCAATCCATCAGGTGTGAAGGGCTTTTCAATAATGGCTGTATGGCCATCTAAGATACGCCACTGCTCTAACACGTCGTCGGAATAGCCCGACATAAAAAGAGTCTTGATCTCAGGCAATATCTTCACAACTTCCCCATGAAGTTGACCGCCGCCCATAGTCGGCATGATGACATCGGTCAACATCATGTCGATGCGGCTGGAATGAGTGCGGCAGATCTCTAATGCCGCCGCGCTGCCGTTCGCCTCAAGGACGGTATAGCCGTTGTCGACCAGGATCTCACAGACGAGCTTGCGAACGACCGCTTCGTCCTCGACGACAAGGATTGTCTCGGTACCTATCTGCCTCTGCGGAGTCGATAGAGTCCATCGGGGTTTTTCGACGGTCGCATCAACGCACGGAAGGTAAATCTTAAATGACGTTCCGTGTCCGATCTCGGTGTATACGAAAATATCGCCGCCTGACTGCTTTACGATCCCGTAAACCGTCGAAAGCCCGAGTCCAGTTCCCTTACCAACCGCTTTGGTCGTAAAGAACGGTTCGAAAATACGAGCTTTCGTCGCCGCATCCATGCCTTCGCCGTTATCCGTCACCGTCAACTTGATGAAACTACCGGGAGCAACCGCGAGATGATGGCTAACGTATTCGCCTTCCAAATAGACATTTTCTGTCTCCACCAGCAATGTGCCGCCGGAGGGCATTGCGTCACGGGCATTGATCGCCAGATTCATCAGCACCTGCTCGATCTGCCCGGCGTCGGCCTTTACATTCCCCAGTTTTGGATCTAGAACGATTCGTAGGTCGACACTTTCGCGTAAGATCCTGCGAAGCATATTCTCTATGTTAGAGACCACCGTATTGAGATTGATCACAGCGGATCTGAGCACCTGCTTGCGACTAAAAGCAAGTAGCTGGCTCGTAAGCTCGGCCCCGCGAACTCCAGCGTTCTTAACCTCCTGGATATTTTGCCGGAGCGGGTCCGCTGCGTCCATTTTCTTCAGCGTCAGATCGCTATAGCCATTAATTGCCGTTAGCAAGTTGTTGAAATCATGCGCAATTCCACCGGCCAGGATTCCTACAGCCTCCATCTTTTGCGAATGGCGAAGCTGCTCGCCCAACTCGTTCTGATCGGTGATGTCCTGAATGGTCCCGACCATTTTAACGGTCTTACCGTTTTCGTTACGAACGATCTCGGAGTGTTCGCGAACAGATCGCTCGCTACCGTCAGGGCGCGAGATCCTATGTTCCAGGTGATAGTCTGTGCCGTCACGCAGGGCATTAGTCATAGCATCGGCGACCGAGGCTCGGTCATCGGGATGAACTGCGTTGAAAAAAAGTTCGTTGGTCACGTCGATCTCATGAGGCTGGTACCCAAAGATTCGAAAGACCTCGTCGGACCAAATTAATTTCCCGTTATTTACGTCCCCTCTTTCGGGAATATCCATTTCCCAGCTTCCCAGATGCGCGATCTGCTGAGATCTGGACAGATCGTCTGCTATGGACTTTAGTTTTTGCTCACCGCGCCGTCGTTCGGTTACATTTCGTGTGGAACCGACGACAAAATCAACATTACCATCGGTTCCGATCGCCGGCGAGAAAATATATTCATAATAGCCGGGTAGGTCGTCCGCGTCGGTAAATGAAGTTTCGACGCTAACCGATTCTTTGGTCTTAAATACCTGAGTGAGCTCGGACTGTAGCGTTTCCGCCAGTTCCGCCGGATAATCCAGATCATGGAAGTCCTTTCCGATCACCTCATCCAGAGTTTGGCCCCAAAGGTCCAGAAGCGGCTGATTAACAAACACAATGCGCCCGTCGCGGTCGTAGATCTGGGCAAAATCCGACATCGATGACAGTAATGTTGTCAGCATTCGCTCACGGGTTTTGGTTCGCGACGTGAGAGTGTTGAGTGTGGCCGCCGCGGTCATTCTTTCGGTTACGTCCTGGGACATCACGACGATGCCGATCACCTCTCCCTTGCTGTCAAAATACGGCACCTTATCAGTCTGTACCCACAGGTTCGCGCCGTCCGGGCCGGGAACTGTTTCGACGTAACCCAGTCTCGGCTTTCTCGATTCGATCACCAACCGATCATCGGCGTAAAATTTTTCTGCCTCGTCAGGATAGATCTTCGCAGACGCTTTCCCCTCTATCTCGGCGATCGGTAAGCCGGCTGCGTGGGCGACTCGTTCATTAACGCGGAGAATATTGTTTTTAGTGTCCTTGAACCAGATCATCGCTGGCATGAGATCGAACAAAACGCGCAGCTCGGCCTGCTGACGCTGGAGTTCGTCAGCAGCAAATTTTCTTGCGCTAATATCGCGAACGGTTGCCTGAATGTGCGTTGCTCCGTCAAAATTTACACGGTTGAGGCTAACCTCGGCGTCGAAAAGCGTACCGTCGAGGCGTTTGTGTTTCCACCCAAAGAATTGCGGCACGCCCGCCATCGCTCTTTGAATATGTTCGCGAGCCATTTCAGATGAGAGTCGTCCATCCGGTTGATCACGAGGCGAGAATGCAGATGGGTCCTGGCCAATAATTTTGTCCTTGTCGCAGCCGAACAGCAGTTCCGCACTTGGGTTGCAAGCAAGAAAATATCCTTCGTTCAGCACGAAAATAGCGTCACTTGAGGTTTCGAATAGTGACCTAAAGCTGGCTGCGTTCTCTGCCAGTGCCGCCGCAGTAACTTTTCGCTCGGTGATGTTCTCAAACACCGCAACGAGGTGTTCCCGGTCAGGGCTGTAGATCGTGATGTAAAGCCAGATCGCAAGCGGCGCTAAATACGTTTCGAATTTTGCAGGCTCGCCCGTTCGAACAACATCTCCGTAAATTGTAAATAGCTCAGGATTTGTCTCGCGAATGGTGGGTATTAGATCGGTAACTTTCTTGCCAAGAGCGTCCGTCAGTCCGGTCAGCTCGCCGAATGCTCGGTTGACCTCGAGATATATTAGGTCAATAAGTTCCCCATCATCCGCATAGATCAGTTCACAATAAGCGTAGCCCTCGATCATGCTCTCGAATAACGAGCGATAACGAAATTCACTTTTCTTAAGAGCTGCGTCCGCTCGTTTGCGGGTCGAGATATTTTGGATCGTACCTCTGAGGCCTAAAACTTCGCCATGTTCATTCTTAATGGCCTCGCATATCGCTTGCACGTATTCACGCTCGCCGTCCGGCCGCACAATAACGAGTTCGTATTCTTGCGTCTTGCCCGATTCCATGGCCTTTGCGGTCGACGCATCCATCACCTTTCGGCTAACAACGTCGTAGCATGCCTGCTGTTCCTCGTAGTCTTTGGGTGGCCCAAGTGCCGGATCGCGCCCGACGATCTTAAAGACCTCCTTCGACCATCTGATGGCTCCGGTCTGACTGTCCCATGCCCAATCTCCGATCTTGCCTATACGCTGGGCGTCCGTGAGTCGCAGCAGTGTCAACTCGATCTCCGTTTCAGCCTGCTTTTTCTCGGTAATATCAGTAACGATCCCGGCGAGGCGGATGATCACACCGTCTGGATCCTTGACTTGAAAACCTCGGGCCCGAACCCACCGTTGTTCGCCGTCGGGGCGTAGGATGCGGTATTCGACCTCGATTTTGGGCTTGTCGCTCATCAGCCCGGCGTACGCACGCTCTACGATCGGCCGATCCGGCGGAAAAATGAGATCGAACCATTCGCCAGGATGGGCATGATCACTTTCCAACGTGCGGCCCCAGATCTGTTCATAGGCCGGGCTTATATAGTAGATCTCGGCCATATCCGGCGACCGGATCCAAAATACATCGGTAATATTGTCGGCTAACTGATGAAATTTCTGATCGCTTTCGACTAACGCGATCTGAGCATTTCTGCGCTCGGTGATATCACGGATCATCCCCAACAGATTACCGTCCGGCATTATAGTGACAATTACATCGCCGGGAAATTCGGAACCGTCCTTACGCCGAAACTGCCACTCACGGTGATAATCGGATGAGGCTTTGATCTCTGCGAACGCGGATTCGATGTGCTTGATCTCAGGTGCCGTGACTATATCCGAGGCGTGCATGCCGATCAGCTCACCGTGATCATACCCAAGCATCCGGCACATACTCGCATTTGCATCCAGGTAATAGTTCTGTGGGCTGGCGATCACGATACCGTCGGGAGCGTATTCAAAGAGCGTGTGGTAACGCTTTTCGAGCGAGAGCTGCTCCGCTTCGGTCTGTCTGCGCCCGGTAATGTCGCGGATGTTGCATTGAATTACCGGACGGCCAGCTTCGTCGTATACATTGCTTATGAACTCGACCTCCCTCGGTTCTCCGTCGGCAGATTTGAGGGGCAGATCGTCGTAGCGTAAGTACCCGTTTTTTTGTAATTCCCGAAACGCATGCTTGCTTGCCTTTTTATCAGTAAAAAAACCGAACTGCCAGAGCTCTTTGCCCAAAAATTCGTCGCGTTGGTAACCAAGTAATTTGGTCATGAACGGATTAACGTCAGTGATCTGCCGGGTGACTGCGTCGAGGATCAGTATCCCGTCGCGTGCACTTTCGAACAGTCGTCTGTAACGTATCTCGCTTGTGCGGATGTGGTCATCCGTGGATCCGACCTCATCCGAGCGATCGGGTATCTCTCCGATCAATTCGCCAGGGTCTTTGGAGGGATTCAAAGGCATAAAACTCCGACTGTTGTCGCTGTAATTTAACGGCGATGACCGCTTGCGATCCGTTCCATGAGCAAAAAAAGCCGCCAAATACTCGCCTCGAAAGGAGAGATGATGCACGGTACTTATTAAACAATCTATGCTTTAGGAACTGACAGCCTTAACAAGTGCAGAATTAGGTATGAATGTATGATGAAGCCTTGTTAATCCACCGACGCGTCCGATGATCACCGTACCATGAGGAAGTGACCTATCGTGACCGGAAACTCATATTGATCGAAAACCTTCGCCGCCGACCTCAAAAATTATTTCACAAGGTCCGTTGCCGTGTCTGTGCGGTACCGAACCGATAACAAATGCAAGTAGATAGGCTGTGGACCTCATTGGTCGCGGTGTCGTTGGGTTCGGAAGATCAAGGATATTTACGCTGGATTATCCGGCCCAATGTTTTTCGGTCGATGTTAAGTATCCTTGAAGCTGCCTGTTTATTCCCGCCGGTGGACGCCAGGACGCGTGTAACGTATTTTGCTTCCATTTCAGCGAGCGACAGCCAACTTTGGTTGGTATTCGATATGTCGGCTAATGGGTCGCTGCTATCCTTGTCAGCCTCAATAATCGATGGCAAGCCGAGGCCAAGCCTTATCCGCGACGGGAGATGCTCGGGGTAAATGATGTCGTCGCTCAATGAAACGGCGTGCAGGACCGCGTTCTCCAGCTCGCGAATGTTTCCAGGCCATCCATAGTTTGTAAGGATCTCGATAGTTGTGTCCGCGATAGTTCGAGAACTGGTGCCGGAGCGGGCCGCCTTACGAATAAAATGGTCGGCCAATAACGCAATATCCTCTTTTCTTTCGCGAAGCGGAGGGAGTTCGACCGTCACGGCGTTGAGCCTGTACAAGAGGTCCTGTCGGAAATTGCCTGTTTCTACTTCTGTTTCTATATTTCGGTTCGACGCTGCGATCACTCTGACATCGACCTTGATGCTACGGTTTGAACCGACCCTGCGGATCTCGCCGTCCTGCAGAGCCCGAAGCAGCTTGACCTGAAAAAGAGAATTCGTCTCGGTTATTTCATCCAGAAAAAGTGTGCCGCCGGCTGCTTCTTCCCAGAGGCCCATACGTTCGCGATCAGCACCCGTAAAAGATCCGCGAGCGTGTCCGAACAGCTCGGACTCGATCAGTTCGGTCGGTATCGCTCCGCAATTAACCGTGACAAAATTCTTAGCGGCCCGTTTGCTTCGCTGATGAATGGCACGGGCAACGAGATCTTTGCCCGTACCAGATTCGCCCGTGATGAGGACTGGCAGACTGGTGCCTGACACTCTGCCAACGACCTTTAAGCACTCAACAAACTTAGGCGACGTGCCGATCAGCGGCAGGTCCGATTGGTAGCCTGGCGGCGGCCGCTCTCCAATCAGGTTTTGCTGCTTGCGGTTATTGAACTGGTCTTTTACGATCGCCGATATCCGGAGGATGTCATCGATCGAAAATGGTTTGAGCAGATAATCGTAGGCTCCGGTCGAGGTCGCGTCGAGGGCTCCGGCGGCCGAGCCTTGTCCGGTCATTAAGACGAACCGCGCATTAGGCTGGATCTGCGTAAACTCCTTTAGTACGGAGTAACCGTCCGGGCCGCCGAGCACGACATCGCAAAAGACCAGAGACCACGTCTCTTCCTCAAGTTTTATTATCGCTTCGTCCGCGGTTTGGGCCTCGCTTACGATCCAACCATCACCGGTTAGAACGATCTTCACAAGAGACCTTACGGACTCCTCATCGTCGATCACCAAAGCTTGAAGCGGTTTCTTCACTAGTTAACAGTATCATCAAACAGCTCGCCCGTTTGCATCGGAAAGGAAATGCCTGGTTCCGGTGACGACCTGGCAGTAGTCGAAGAAATAGCGTGGACAATTAAAAACGGGCACGTTTTACGTGCCCGTAACCTATTAGAAACAATGGTGCCGTCTACAAGATTCGAACTTGTGGCCTATCGCGTGTGAAGCGAGTGCTCTACCACTGAGCTAAGACGGC
>JBDTZO010000015.1:0-3481 GCA_040005135.1 Acidobacteriota bacterium
GGTTGAGGTCCACCCGACATACACGGCACCGCCGCCGGCGCCGCCGTCACCGCTCGCTATGTTACCGTTGAGTGTGGATGTGTCGATATTCAAAGTTCCGCCGTTCTCCATGAATATCGCTCCGCCGTGATTTGCCGAGTTGCCGGTCATCGAGCTGTAGTGGGCATGCAGAGTAGCGTCGCCGCTCATATAGATTCCGCCACCCAAAAAAGTCGCGACGTTATTGCTTATGACAACGGCATTGAGGGTAAGCGTGCTGCTGCTGCCCATATAGATTCCGCCGCCGTATGACTCACCGATGGCAACGAGCTTTGCGGACCGGGCCCGGGACATCGTTTTGTTTGGAGCCAAGAGTGGGCCGGAATAACCGTTGCTGATCGTGATGTTGTTCATCAACACCGCGGCGCCATTATCGAGGGTAAAAATACGAATCTGGCCGTTTCCCGTTATCGTGACAGCCTGTGGTTGAGCATTCGTGATCGTCGTAGCCGCGACGGGAATGCTTGGAAGTTCACTCGTCAGCAGAATGGTAAATCTGTTAGTGCCCGAGTCGTAGCCGGGATCTGTGGTCGGAATGTTGAAGAGAATGTCGTTCGCCTCGGCATTAAACGTAGCATCGGTGAGAGCCTGTCGGAGAGTGCCCGGGCCGCTGTCAGCGGTGTTGTCGACCGTCAATGTCGCGGCCTGTGCAGCGACAAGGCCGAGGAAGAGCACTGTGGCGAACATAGCAAGTGTTTTGATTAATATACTTCTCATTTTTTTTGGGATTCGGTCGAACGGTTCACTGCCGTGGCATTGGTTTTGAATAAAGACGTAGATTTCGTGTCAGTTGCGACGGTGGGCCGCAACTCTTCCATATCAAGCCGCGTGCCGTCCGGGGCGAAGCAGGTAATTTGTGGTTTTACGCCTGTTTTTGCTCCGTCAGCCGAACGGCGTTGCGTAGATGGTCATCGGGAAGGGGTACAATGCCGCACTCTTATGCCCAGGCAATGGGGAATTGATGGGCATGGCAGCGTGATCTCGAATGAAAGGCCAAAGGGGCTTTTCGCTTATGCGGCAGCCTAACTGTTGCCTCACCCCAATTTAGCCCCAAACTGCCACATTTGTGCCTGACCAGCACAAACGGCACTTGTCCCAGCCCAACTTAAAGTGGGACAAAAGCTGGGACAAGTTAATTGTTGACATCGCGAATACTTACGCTATCTGTCCCACTTTTCCACTTGTTTTCGCAATCGAGAGTTTCTCCATCACATTTGAACTCTGCGCCTCGAATTATCAAAGATCTCGCTGCCCAACACTCGGCAGGTAGCATATCCTTAATTATAGCAATCTTGTAGTGATAATACAATATTGCAGTGATGGGACAATCCGGCAAAGCAGATTCGTCCGTGCCGCGGCGTTTGGGGGTTTAGACGAGTTTTACTTCGCCGAACCGCATAGCGGTAATATCGCCATGGGATTCGAGTTTGCCTTTTGCGACAAGCTCTCGGACGCGATCAGCGTAGAAAACATCCGGAAGTTTCGGGAACGAATCCCCGACCTCAAACATTGCTCCGCCGACAACTCTGGCGATCTTCCGAAACTGGAGTGAACAGTTTCGTAATATCATGGCATCGATCGAATCGAGTTCAACTTGTGTTAACGCCGATGCTTGCACCGACTGCTCCGGTGTTAGCGGGCCGTCCGGGACCGGCCGTTCAGCCGCGACGCCAAACACCTCGTCCACGGTGATGGGTTCACCGCCTGGCTCCGAAAACAGCTGTCCGCCATCCTCGACGAAAACTTCCAATAGACTGCGAGTCAATTTCAATGCGATGCTTAATGCTTGCAGCGGATCAACGCCAAACATATTACGAATTCTGCTGTGCAATCCGATCAAAGCCGAAGGACAAGCCCAATCGCCATGGGGCATTTCAGTTTTGAATGGCCGTCCGATCTGCAGCCCAATATCAAACCCGCGGCCATTATTATCGATGGCATAAATAGCTTTTTCCGCGATGATCTCTGGGTCGGTCATCTTGAAATTGGGTTCGGAAGTGATCAGATAGTTGCCTCAGTCAGCATAGAGTCCACAAACTACAGAATCGTATCGAACGCAGTTCAAACCGCGATCAATACTGTTTATTTCGCCCATTTCAAAAAATGCCCCGCCGGTTGAAGAGCCTTTTTATCGTCCAGCGACATATTGGCGTCTGCGGTCCGTGGGTGGTTACATGCCCGTGCTACATGTCGGTCTATATCGCTGCCGCTATCGCTCGATGCCTTTTGGATGCGTTACGGTGAACGTTTGTTCTTTGCGGTTACGCACGATCTTTAGCGAAATGTCACCGTCAGCTTTGGCGTCGATGGAGCGGATCAGACCAAGTGTGCTTCGGACGGGAACGCCGTCGACCGCGGTGATCACATCGCCGGCCTTGAGTCCCGCACTGGATCCGGGCGAGTCGGGCCGGACGTTGTTGATGAGTATCCCGCCCTCGACGCCGAAATATCTGGCAAGCTGCTCGTTCAGCGGTGTAATGCCAACTCCGAAACGGCGAATCGATGCAGCTTTATCGCGGCTCGATATCAATATGGTCTTCGGCCCCACTTCGTCGTAGGTCAGACCTTCCTGCAAAAGAAGATAGTCGAGTGCTGCCGACGTCGTTACATTCGCGAGCGTGATGTTCGTCTTTCTGGGCGTTCTGAATGTGTCCGAGTCGAAAGTGACATTGAGGTCCATGTCTCGGGCGAGCTCGCGAATCAGGAACTGCAGGTCGACACCCGACGTGCCAAATGAGAGATCACGCGGTTTTTCCGCTCGTACTTCGGGAGTTGTCTTTGTGGTCTTGTCGGCGCCGCCCTTCCTCGAGTCGGGAGTTTGACTGCGCACGTGAACAAATGACGAAGTTATGATCAGGAGAGGAGCAAACACCGTGGCAACGAGAAATACAGAGTATCTGAACGTTCGATCTGCAACCATAAATACCTCCGGGATAAACTGGGAATTGAAGGAAAGGTAACATCAATGGTCGGCCACTGCAAGAAAAAGGCCCGGCCGAGTAACGAGGCCTTTTGATCGTCGAGCGACATTTTGGTTGTCGGCGGTGCCCTTCTTAACTTGGGGGCTGCTGACACATGCGGACGGGAAAACCGCGGTCCGTTGGTGGTTAAATGCCCGTTGTACATGTCGTATATATCGCTAGCCGGTACATCTCGTCCTAGACCGAGATCGTAATCGTCTTTCTCATAACATCTCACGCCGAACAGCGAAAACAGCGAGAATCGCGTAAATAGCTGCAGAACAATGCTTTGCAAATCTGCCGCCCGACACGTGTTCTACCTTGTTCGGCGGTTGTTCGATAGGTTTGGCGAACAAATAACTCAGTTGTTATCAATAGTTACAGCCATAATTGAGCTTTGTTCTGCCACTTTTGCAAAAAGGTAACATTTTGTCTTACAACCATCTCGAAGTCCTGGATCGCAGTCACGTTTGTATCAACTC
>JBDTZO010000205.1:0-11689 GCA_040005135.1 Acidobacteriota bacterium
AGATAGGTCGGATCTGGCATCCGCGCCGCTCCGACGACCATCGGGGCGAACGTCCGCACGATCGGGATAAAGCGTGCAAGGATGACGGTCTTGACGCCGTACTTTTCGAAGAAAGCGTGAGCCTTTTCGACGCGGCTGGGCTTGAAGATCCGCGAGCTTTCGCGATTGAACAGCGTCTTGCCCATCGCCCTTCCGGTCCAATAGCCCGTGTTGTCGCCGATCACCGAACCGAGAAAGAACGCGAGCATTACAAGCCCGATATTTAGCTTGTGCGCCGCCGCGAACAGGCCCGAAACGACCAGCAGGGAATCGCCGGGCAGAAAGAATCCGACCGCGAGCCCCGTCTCCGCAAAGATCACAAAAAAGAGCCCAAAATAAACGTACCCGCCGAGTACGCTGAGCATCCAGTCGATAAGGAGCTTGGGATTTAGAAAGTCCTTGAGCTGATGCAGAATGTCGCTGATCGATTCCATAATTGAATACTATTTCCAGCCAAATTCGCCGATCAACGGTACAAAAGCGCACGGGCCGAAATTCTCTTGCGTAGATCCCGTGGCCGTGCGCGTGACGCGGATGAGCATCTGCTTACGATGATCATCGCCGACGGGGATCACCATCCGACCGCCGACCCTGAGCTGTCTTACGAGCGGCTCCGGCACCGACGGCCCTCCGGCGGCAACAAGAATGGCGTCGTAGGGATGATATGCTTCCCAACCGGTCGTGCCGTCGGCGGTTTTGACCGTGACATTGCGGATCCCGAGCGTCTGCAAACGGGCGTTGGCTTCGTCAACGAGATTCGGCAACCTTTCGATCGCGAAGACCTTTCGTGCAAGCCCGGCGAGAACCGCGGTCTGATAGCCCGTGCCCGAACCGATCTCAAGCACCTTTTCCGTGCCCGTCAGCTCGAGCAGCTCCGACATTCTGGCGACGATGAACGGCTGCGAAATGGTCTGGCCGCCCGAGATCGGCAGGGCATTGTCCTTATAGGCTTGCGGACGCAGAGCTTCGGGAACGAAAAGGTGCCGCGGAAGCTGCGCCATTACCCCGAGCACGCGTTCGTCGGTGATCGCGTAATGCTGACGCAAGCGATCGATCATCGCCGAGCGGACCATCTCAAAACCGTCAGCCTGGATCTTGCTGGTTCGCGGAAAGCTCATTGTGATATTAACTATTCCAGCCTTTCAAAAGATCGATAGCGATGTGGTTCGTCAGGTCGCTCCGCATTGGCGTGACCGAGACGTAGCCCTCGTGGACCGCTTCAAAATCCGTGCCGCCTTCGGAGCGAAAACCTTCGCGGACCTCGCCGATCCAATAATACGGCTTGCCCCGCGGATCGATGTGTTCGCTGATCGCGGGCCGAGCAGTCTTAAAACCCTGCTTGGTCACGCGAACCCCAACCGGCACGCCCTTTGGCACGTTTACGTTGAGCAACGTGCCCGGCGGAATTCCGTCGGCAAGAGCTTTTGCGGTCACATCTCGGGCAACGCGTGCGGACTCAGTAAAATCGTGATCTCGATACGACGCCAAGCTGAACGCGAGGCCGGGAACGCCTAGGATAGTCGATTCCATGGCTCCCGCGACAGTGCCCGAATAGGTCGCATCATCGCCGAGATTGGCTCCGTGATTAATACCCGAGCAGCAGATGTGCGGCCGCTCGTCAGAGCTCAGGATCCGGTTCAAAGCGAGCACGACGCAATCCGTAGGCGTGCCGTCGACCGTCCAATGCCGTTCATCGACCTGCCGAATTCGCAGCGGGTGAGCGAGCGTGAGACTGTGCGAAGCTCCGCTCATCTCGGTCTCGGGTGCCACTACATAGACATCGCCGATCTCGGAGAGTGCGGCCTCGAGGGCAGCGATGCCGGCTGAGTGGATGCCGTCGTCGTTCGTTATCAGGATCCGTAATCGTTGGGAATTCATTTCTCTCAAAAAACTAAAAAGGTGAAAAGCGAAATATACTTTCACGTTTCACCTTCTACCTGTTGATCGTTGCCAAGCTATCTCGACGACGGGCCTGAGGGCCGAGCCGGACCGTTGTTCATGCCGCCGCCCATCGGACGCTGCTGGCGAAAACGCCTGCGGTTACGCTTACGAGCGTTTGCCGACTTAAGCTTTGCCTTTTGGCCGGGCGGGATAAAGTGAGCGTGCTTCTTAAGATCCTTGATGATCTCTTCGCTGATCACCTTACGCTTAAAGCGTCGAAGCGCAGATTCGATCGATTCGTTCGAATTTATTGATATAAAAGCCATTTACAGTCTCACCCCCTTTCGGCTGAAATTTTGCCCGTTAGAGCAAACAATCATTAAACTACTTTTTGCCCAAAACCGCAAACCGTCTGTCGGCCTCACCGAGCATGATTCGTCAGGATGCAATCCTGTTGCGACGTTCGGCCGGTCCCGAACGGTCGCACTTCGCCAGCCTCGTGCTTGACGGGCAGGCCGGTCGCCTGCGTTTACGGTGAAAGAGGCATCAGGCCCCCGTGAGGTGGGGCTACTTTTTCAGCGGAAGGCTTAGGAGGTGGCCGCGGTATATGAAATACAACTTTCCGCCGGGCTCATCGGCCCACATGGACATGCTGTTAAAGGTTATTTTCGGAATAAGCATGAGCTGTTTGAATCCGAAGTTGTTGGTATTGAAAAGGCCCACGCGGGTCGCTTTGTTCTCAGCGTCGGGGATCGCGGCCCAAAATTCGTTGGATTTACCGCTTGCCTGCAGCGGCCGGAATGTCTGTTGGCTAAGCGGCCCCATTTCGCCGGCGATGTCTTGCAGGATGCCGGTCTCAGGATCGAGGAGCATCATTGAGCTCGGGTCGGGGTCAGGGTTGGCCACGTCGCTTGGGATATCGTATTGCTCGCCAATTCTTCGGCCCTCGTAATACGCAGCGGTGTTTTCGACGACCAGCACTTTGTTTATCGTGGCGATATAGGCCTTTGGCAAAAAGTCGCGATAATTATCTACCTTGATCTGATACTCGCGGCCGGTGAGCAGGTTTATGCGAGCCAGCGAACTCTCGCCTTCGTCGCCTGTCGGAGTGCGGTGCAGCACGGCCCATTTCCCGTTCGGCGTTATCACGGGATCTGAATAAGAGCCCTTGGCGACCACCGTTGTCTTGCCGCCGGCGATCTTGAAGACGCCATCCTCCGACGCACGAATTTCGAGGCCGCCGGCACGGGATTTCCATTGCTCCTGGCTAGCCGGAACCGTGCTCTGGCCGTGCATCGGAATGAGATCAAATCCCGGCGGCTGCGCAGCCACACCGGCATCGTTTTCTTTTACGACCGAACGCCATGAGATGCCGTCATACTCATGTTTTTTAGTCAGGGCGATCCGCAGTGCCTGAGACGGCGTCATCTCGGCACCCTCAGCCATCTCGTCGTCCTTTTCCTCGGCCTTTTCGACCGCGGCGTCGATGTCCTGATCGACCCGTTTGCGGGCGGCCTTGTCGGTGACCGCGGCCCGCATATCGGAGCCCGCTTTCCAGACGGTCTGGACGTCGACGTTCTCGTCAGCCAACAGGATCTCGAGGTTTGGGATCTCGCGGCTGAGAGCGTATTTGATGACCGCATTTCCGGCCCTGTACTGAGCAAAGATCGATTCGAGCCCCCTGAAAAACTCATAATTCCCGCCGTCCGTATAAACGCGGCGGCCACCGCCGCGGCCGAGCATCAGCAATTCGTGCTCGGTGCATGGGTCCGTATCGCACTGCAGGAAAGGCTTGAGATCGTCTACGTGATTGTCCGTAAGATAGCCCTTGATCAAGTCGAATTCTTCCGCATTAAGCGGCCTTTCGTGATATCGCGAATCGTCGTCATCCCAACTGAAGATCACGCGGTCCTTGTATATGCGTACGTATTGTCGGGCATAGGCATAGATGCCGAGCAGGTCGGCGTCTCTTTTAACCTCGTCCTGCAGCATTTTTTCGGTTTTTGGCAGGTCTTCGGTCGCGGGCTGCAGGCCCATTTCACCCTCATAGTTACCTTCGCTATCACCGTCGTAGACTGGAACAGGTGCCTCAATAGCAGGTTCGTTGGGATCGACACTGGCGAAAAGCGGTTCACGGTAAAGGCCTCCGTCGGAGCTGTCGGTGCTCTCACTGCCCACAAAGAATGCGGTCGTCGCTCCCAATATTTTCGCCTCGCCGGGATGAAGGCTGAGTACAACCGCGCGTGCGGCCTGAGAATCTTCGGATTCGAGGTATCGCTCGGCCGCGAGAGCAAGCCGGCGGTCAGCGCTTTTTACGTATTCCGCAACCTTCGCGACCGGCAGCGGAGCACGGATCAGCCGTGCACAGGCAAGCAAGGCGGCCTTGGCCTCTGCGTTGTCGCCGTCGAGTATAGCGTCGTAATCAGCGGTGTCCTCGATCATGCACGACACGATACCATTTGCCGTGGGCGAAGCGTTGCGTGTGTCGAAAACCTCTGACGAATATTGAGCCTTTAACGGTCGGCGCATCGCGAGCAGGCGCACTACGGACGCGACATCGGCACGATCGTTCCTGATATCGTGCAAAAAGAGCAGATTTACCGAAAGATTTGGCCAGCGGAGCATCGCGTTCCGCATTACTTGCGCCACCTTGGCGTCGCGGCTGTCAAGCGATTCGATCCGAGTGATCGCCGCGAAAATGAGCTCGTCGCTAACTTCGCTAGTCGTCAGAAGTCGTTCGCCGATAAGCTGCCTGACGTCGCTGGCCGTCAGAGGCCCGGCTTTGTACATCGGCGAATTGTCTGCGTATGAGTACACATTCGACGCGTAATTCGCACCATTTCCCAAGGCGCTCAAGCCAGGCGTCGTCGTGTTGGCAGCTCGCTCCTCATTACGCTTCTGCCGCGTGGCGGCCGCCTCGAACGCGTCGACCTGTTCGGACACGGTGAACCCGTTGCATTTGACCAACGCCTCGATCAGCGAATAGCGTTCGTAGCCTTCCATTTCCGTCATCAGACGCCGCAACGCAGGTCCGGCGGCCGGATCGGCTTGGAAAGCAAGAGCTCCGATCGCGGCTGAACGGTACGCGAAGACCTCGGAGGTGCCTGCGAAAGACTTGTTGGCTATGGTCGAATTCATTCGCATTGAATTGGCGGGTTTGTTCGCAATAGTATTACTGGCGGATGCCATCGAATTAGCAGCGTTCGCGATTCTGCTTGCCGCGTTTGCCATTGCTACTGCAGGACTACCAACGGTAAGTTGTTTCTTCTTCTCGTCAAGCATCTTTATCAGTCCCGGAACGCTCTCCGGGATCTTGACTGAATGGAGTGCTTGAACGATGCCTTCGCGTGCGTTGCTGATGTCGTTTGCCCAAGTCGGGTCTTCAAGCCATGGCAGCATTGCCTTAACGACCTCAAGCTTGGAGCCGTTGCCTTTGAGCAACAGGTTTCGGACTGCGGCGGTTCGCACCGTCTTGTTATCGCTCTTGAGCAGCTCGAGCATTTTTTCGGTGTACTTTTCCTCCGGCGAGACATTGATCAGCGTCGTCAATCCAGTATAAGTACCGAGATCGCCGAGCGTTTCATCGGTCAAAAGGGAGGTGTACCAATCGTCGCGGCCGGACCACTCCTTTTCGCTCACAAGCGCGTCCATAGCGAGATCGCGCATCGGCCCGGGCAGAGATTTGTCCTCGACGACCGACTTCAGTTCGTCCCTGTAGCGATCGATGTCACCCGTCGAGTCGGTATCCAGGGCGTGACGGTACAGAGCCCACTTCGCCAAGACCCGCGAAACCTTGTCCGGAGGATTTGAGTAAAGGCGGTCGATCAGCGGCTTGGCCTTGTCGAAATCCACACGCGTAAGTGCGAGCAGCTCGTCCTGATTAGTTACATACGTGTCGGTATCACCGGCCTTTTCTGCCAGCCGATATAGGTCGTCAGAGAAAGCGGGACTGTGGTAAACGAGCCAATCCCTAATACTTTTACGATCGTCTTTCGAAAAGACGCCGGTCGTTCCCTCGTGGTCGTAGATCCTTTTCACGAAATCAGCCGATCTTTCGCCATCCGGAAAAGATCCGATGAGCTTTGGCAGCTTTGCGGGATCGCTGTCGACCGCCTTAAAAAGGCGGTCGAGCGTGGCATCCGTCGGTTCGGGGGCGTAAGTCAGCGTTTGGCGCGAACGCTGGATCGCCGACCAATATTCGACCAGATCATCGATCGATGCGTTGTCGCCGGGTGGCTTACTAAGATTGAAAAATTCAGTCGGCCTACTTGAAGAATTTCGTCTCGGGATCAACGGATTGGGCGGAGGTGGAGCAGGAACCTGCAATAGGCCAGGGATCACATCGGTCTTGGCCGTCGTCGACGGCAAAAATACCCAAGCTTCAAATATTAGCAGTGCTGCACAAAGGCCGATGGCCAAATAGACTCGTTTCATTTTTTGCGGAAGCCTCCGATCAAAAGATCGATGACTGTCATTATAACCCGATAATTTGCCGGGCGATCTGATAATCTTACCCCATTCTGGCGTCACGATCAGCGGCAGAGGCGCTTGCCGTTCAGGGCGAGCAGGGCTATGCTCGTTTCGTTATGAGCAGAACGATATTACCGCTGATATTTGCACTAATTCTCACCTCAGCTGCGGCTGCCCAAATGCGTTCCGCGGACGACATGCGGCGACAGATGCGAGACCTCAAGGCAGACCGCGTTTTCACATTGACATATGACAAGGCTTCGAACGCCTCGAAGTTAATGGCCGTCGCCGAGAACCTGCCGCAGAAAGAGGCCGAAAACGCCGGAGCGCAAGCGATAAATTTCGCCATGGCATTTTCGTTCGCAGGCAAGGACCTGACGGCATCGCCTGAGAAGATCGATCTGACATTTTGGGTGCTTGCCAAAAGACCCCAGTTTGCAGATGCCCATCAATGGATCGTCATGGCGGGCAACGCGACGGTCGATCTCGGCGATGCGAGATACGCCGCCAAGCCTGCCGAGAAAATGGAGTACTTGAATTTTGTTGTCGCCCGCGACGATCTCAAGAAGATCGCGGTCGCCGGAGCCAAATTCAGGCTCGGCAAGGCGGATTTTACCTTTACGCCTGCACAGATAAAACTGATCAGCGATATGGTCTCGCTGTCGGCACTCTAATGGAACTCAACGACATTCTCGCGGCGCAGGTTCGGATCGCTCCGTTCATCAAACGGACGCGGCTCGAACGGAGCGATTCACTCTCTGAGCGCTTGGGCATCGAAACTTACGTCAAGCTCGAACTCTTTCAAAAAACAGGTGCGTTCAAGGCACGCGGAGCATTTAATAAGCTGCTCTGCCTGACGCCGGACGAGCGTCAGCGAGGTGTCGTGGCGGTGAGCGGAGGCAACCACGCCCAGGCCGTCGCATATGCTGCAAGCACACTCGGCATTCGTTCGGTGATCGCAATGCCCCAAAATACTCCGACGATCTATCTCGATGCCACTCGCGGTTACGGGGCCGACGTCGATCTGCAGCCGTCGATAGCTGATGCCTTTGCCCGTGTCGAGCATTACACGGCAAGCGGGATGGTGTATGTCCACCCATTTGACGACGAAGTCGTAATGGCAGGTCAGGGAACCGTCGGGCTCGAGATACTCGAAGACCTGCCGGATGCCACCGACATAATATTAAGCATCGGCGGCGGCGGACTCGCGGCGGGTGTCGGGATGGCCGTCAAGTCACTAAAACCGGACATACGCGTGTGGGGCGTCGAGACGGTCGGGGCGGACGCCATGTCGCAAGCGATCGCGGCGGGCCATCCGGTTCAACTGGCGGCGATCACGTCGATCGCTAAAACGCTCGGCGCTCCGGCTGTTACGGACCGCAGCCTGGCACTGACACAAAAATACCTCGAGTCTGTCACCGTCGTCACGGACGCAGCAGCCGTCGAGGCGATGACGTTTATATTGGGAAGGCTAAAGGTAATCACCGAGCCGGCCGCATCATGCACGCTTGCGGCTGCCGAAAAGCTGTGCGGGAATTTCGATCGCGACACGCGGCTCGTTTTGATCCTCTGCGGCGGCAATACGTCGGCGGCGGATCTGTGCAGTTATCTTTAGGCTTAAACTTCGGCGGATTCGGGAGCTGCGGCCTCGGCTGCAGCTGTCTCGGCCGCCAGAGCGGCGACGGCAGAAGCCTTGGTCTTTGGCACCGGCTTGGCGTAACCCTTACGGGCATTCAGCAGGATCGCATTGAGCTTGATCCGCCGACGTCCCGTTACCTTTTCCTCGTTTTCCGAGTGCTCGTAATTGAACGAGTAAGTAAAATGCCCGGCCGAGAGCTTTTTGCAAATGTCCTCGTTCAGGTGAAAGCGAAAGGCGTCGGCGTAATGCCCGAGACCTTCGTCCACGTGGCCAAGCAGTTCGCCCTCGATATTGTCCATGTGGACGGGAACACTTTCGATGGCATCACAGCGGGTATAAAGATCGCCGAGCACGTGCCGACGAGAGATGGATATCGGGCCAAATGACATATTGTTACGATACCACGGATTGGCCGAGCCGTGGAGAAAAAAGAGAAATGCCCGCAAAACACATCGTTTTACGGGCATTTTTCACTATTACCTTAGGTAACTGACTGTCTTACCAACGGCCGCCGCCGCCGCCGTATCCGCCGCCGCCGCCGCCGCTACGGTTACCACCACCGCCGCCGCCACCACGATTTCCACCGCCACCGCCACCGTATCCACCACGACCGCCACCGCCGCCGCCGCCACCGCGGCTTTCCTGCGGTTTAGCTTCGTTGACCTTCAGTTCGCGGCCGTCCACTTCCTTACCGTTCAACTGAGCGATCGCATTCTCGCCTTCTGCCTGTGACGACATTTCGACGAAACCGAATCCGCGCGAGCGGCCCGTTTCACGATCTTCGATGATGTTGGCCGACTCGACAGTGCCGATCGCGCCAAACAGGTCATTGAGATCCTGATTGCTTGTGTTGAACGAAAGATTTCCTACGTAGAGTTTCATTGACATTATTCTTTTTCCTTTCCCGATAGCCGGGATCCTGTAGAAGCGTCGAAATTAGCGTACTTGCCCGACAGGGAAAGGGCGATTTCGGATACTCAAAAGAACTTCGAGAGCGACTTCTTAATTTTAAAACCAACCTGCTCTCAGACTTATCCAAAACCGTTAAGACGAAGCGCGTCTCCATTCGAAGACGCGAGAGTAGGATTACGTGAATGATAATGAACGACCGGTGAAAAAAATGCAAGTATTATTTCGATATACATTGTTGCTCTAGGCGAAAAACCGCGGCACGCGATGGTATCCTAGATTCGTACGTGAGCGAGTCGTGATCGTCCGAATAGTATGCTCGCCCAAATGCGATCTGGACAGCGATGAAATCCGGGATATAGGAAACTATGCATGAATTTTTTCGTGTCCTCGCAATTAGGGTTTCGCAGGCGATCGGCTCGCTCTGGGCTCTCGTAGCCATACTGGCAGTCACGATTTCGACCGGAGCATACTACGATTTTTCCAACGAATGGAAAAACAGCGTGATGTTTTATACCAGTATCATTACGCTGCTCGTTCTGGTGTTTCTCCAAAGATCGCAAAATCACGGAGACAAGGCGACAAGCTTAAAACTCGACGAGTTGGTCAAGTCAAGCGAACGGGCAAGGGACGAAGTCGTCTTTGCCGAAAACAAGACGGATGTCGCTATCGAGGAGCTTAGAAAAGGCGTCATCGACGAAGGCATCGAAGAACAAGAATAAAGTAAATATCGCATTATGAAATTCATCAAACATATTACTATCGCCGCAATGTTTATAGTCTCGTTGGCTTTTACCGCGATGGCACAGAATCCGCAGGCTGACGCGGCATCGAAGACCGCGAAATTCGGCAGCGTCAAGGCAGCTGACGCGTCGTTCACAGGTGCGATCGACGCCCATGACCTGAAATCGGCCGCCGGCATGGTGGGCAAGACCGGTGCGTTCAAGGGGACGATAACCAAGCTTTTCTCGCCAAAGGGCGGGTCGCTCGTGATCATCAATTTCGACCGCGATTACAAGACAGCGCTCACCGCTGTCGTCAAAAAGTCCAACTTTGCCAAATTTCCTGACCTCAGCACGCTCGAGGGCAAAAAGGTTTTGATCACGGGCAAATTTACCAGCTTTCACGATGCGACCGAGATCGACCTTACGGATCCTGCCGACATCAAGATCGTCGAATAGCAGCTGACGTCGTTCAGTCGGATCGGGGCTTAACATGCTCTCCGCGAGGGCGGCGTGTGCGAGAGCCCTATGTTTATTGGGCGGCCGGTGCCGCCCTTCGCGGTTAGTTTTCAAAGCATGGCCCATATTATGCGTTTGGCGTTGATACGGGCCATTTTCACGTCTTAAAGTGAGCGGCCCTCTAGCTACCTAAGCATCGCTCCGGTCATCTGGACGCCCATCAGACGGCCCGGGAATGTACCGAAATCTTCGATCTCGACGGTATCGGCTCCGCCATTCTTACCACTTCGAAAGCGGATCTTGGCCGCCGGAATAAAGGTTCCCTCGCCCTTGCCGGTCCGCGGGTCGATGAGTACCTCGACGTATCCGAAAGGATAGTCCGTCGAACGGTATCCGCCGCGGATCTCGCCGAAACCCATCCAACGCTGGAAAACGGCGCGGACGCGGGTTTTCCCGTCCTGCTCGTCGACGATCACGGCGCTGAGCGGTGAGCCGATCGATCCGCCGAGCGAAAATCGGCCGAGATCGTTCTTGCTCATATCATTGAGCAGTGCGTCCTGGCCGTGGTCGGTCAATGTCGTCAGATAGCTGGCGGCGTCGGTCGGGCTGGTGACTCCGGTCACCCGCAGATTGAATGTCCGCGTGATGGTCCGGGTGTTCATCCCGCTGCCGTAGATCAGAGCGGTGCCCGAAAAAGTAGTCGCTTTCTGGCCATAGGCCAGGCCGCACAACGCCAGGACCAGCGTTGCAATTAATGTCGTTCTCATAATTTCTCCTCCAACTTCTCAGTCATTAGGCATAAAACATGCCATTTAACATTATGGCCTCTAATGCCGTGCGTTAAAGTATGGCGGAAAACACTCGCCGCAAAAGTGTCACAGGGAAGCTGCGCCACGCTGAGCGTTTCTTGACAATCGGCTGAATTGCCGCAAGTGCGCATTAGCAAGTACATCCCGTCATGAACCGAGACCGTGATGGTCTTTTTCATAGGGTGCCGCGTGGAACACCGAAAACGGCGAACATCGCGTAAATAGCTGCAGAACAATGTCTTGCGGCAATTTCTGCAAGATCCTGTTCGGCGTTGTTCGGCGGCTGTTCCATTGATCTGCCGAACAAATAAGCCCTGTGTTGTCAAAGGTTACAGCTGTAAATGGGGTATGTTCGACGCTTTTTAAAAAAAGATAAGACATTGTCTTACAGCCTACTCAATCATATCCCGACGGCATTCGCCGCATCCTGTTATAGTATAACGTTGCACAGATAAAACATCAAGAAAAAAGTCGCGGGCGGCCCAAGGTCTTGCGATCATACGCCATCGCCCCTCCTGCTCCTCGACCGCTCCACTGCTCGACTCACGACCCGCATTTCGGCATACTCTAGGAAACAGGTCTACAACAATTTTTTTTAAGGAGTTACAAAGCCATATGTCCGACCAACCGAACCGCATACCGACCGAACAGGAACTATCCGAAGGGAAATTAGTCGACCAGGACCCACTCGAACCGGTCCCCGAGATCCCATCCCGCCTAGCCGGCAACAACCAGATCCCCGACTTCGGCGACGACGTCGA
>JBDTZO010000227.1:0-35750 GCA_040005135.1 Acidobacteriota bacterium
GCGCGGCAGAGTTCTTTCGGGCTGACGCGATATTAGACGCAAGGGCGGCCGAACTGCTAATGCTCTTTATCTTAGAATAAACCTCTTTCGCGGGTTCGCCGATCAAGAACGCTCGCGGATCGTTTTGAGCTATCTTTCGCATAAATGCCGATCCGTTCACCTCAGTTTTGGCAATGCCCGGCTCGGTTACGGTCGAGGGCGGCGTTGTTGCCGTCGTAGTCGTGTTTGCCGACGGCGACTCAGCGTTGACAGGATCGGTTCGATCCCGGATCGGATCGCTTCGATCTTTATCTTTTTTCGGCTTGTCGGTTAATGATTCATCCTTGTCTGAATAGGAAATGTCTACTGGGTTTGCGGCTGGCTTTGTACGGCCAAAAAAGAGCAATGAGCCTAAGCCCAAGAGTATCAGCACGGCGAAAATAGGAGCAACGATAAAGACCGCTTTCGGGATACCGGACCCCGGATCCGCTTGCGCCGCGGGTGCTGCTGCGGAAGCGGGAGCCTGCTCGGCTCCGCCTTGTTCGTCAGGGCTCGCCTCGCCGGCGTCGGATACGAATTCCGGTTCAACGTCCAATCCGCCGAGACTTAGTTTGTCGCCATTAGCGATCGTCGCGGGTTCCGAAATAGCTTCACCGTTTAGCTCGGTGCCGTTGCTCGATTCGCGATCGGTAATAACGAAAACATCGCCAAACCGTTCGATCACCGCATGATCCCTCGAGAGCCTGCCATCGACGATCGCAAGGTCATTGTCAGAATGCCGGCCGACCGTGAAACGCTCCTTGTCGACGCAGACTCGTTTCTCTTCGCCCGCGGCGTCCTTATATTTGAGCCAAAGTTCAGCCATCAGTAAAAACGCCGCTATTTTGTGTACGTCGAGATCGGCTGCAGCGACAGACCGAAGTCCTGCGGATTTTCACCGATTATCGCCGCGGCAAAGAATTTAGGCACGTATTTAAAATTCTCGGCCTGAAATTGTTTCGAGAGTTTGTCGCCGTTCGCGATCAGCGTCCAAAAATCACGCGGCAGCCCCGAGTTGGTCGACAAGGCCGTTTCCAGATTTGTGCTCAGTCCGCCCTCGCCACTGTTGTAGCTGCCGATCGCCAGCGGCACGCTCGCCGGCCCGGTGCCGTAGCGTCCCGTGAGAGCTTTCATATACGAGGCTGCGGCTCGGGCAGCCGCCTCGGGCTGGCAACGCTCATCGGGATTTGTGGTCGAGGCACCGGCGAACACCTTGAGCCCATGTAATTCGGCAGTCGCACGTGTGAATTGGAACATGCCGAGCGGCCCGGTCGGGCTTTGCAGACAGACGCAATGTTCTGATTCGATCATCGCCAGATAAAGGCCGATTCGCGGGTCGATACCTTTTTCGTTAAAGGCCCGAACGATGAACGGAGCGTTTCGGCTCGCACGCTCGTATGTCGATTGAAGGTTGTCGCCGAATCGACATCCGCTCAGCGGCTTGACCTTGGCCCTCGAAGCGTAGGCGTCGGCGAAAGATTTTATCGCACTGACAGCGTTCGCCGGGATCTGTCCGCTATTGTTATTACCAATGACCTGGGCGATCCGCATCGCTTTGACTTCGAGGTACTGGCGCCGTTCGGCATCGTTCATCTCGGCGTATTTCTTGCCGGCGGGCACATCGGGCTGAGGCCCGGCATTTAAGTTGGTCGGCAGGTCGTCCTTACTGGAAGGGACCGGCGTCGATGAGCTCGTTGGGGTGGCGGTATCTTTCGGCCGCGGTGTCGGCCGGTCGTCGACGTCCAGCGGGTCGTCCGCTCGATTATTGCTCATCGCGACGACCTCCGTTCCACCTCTCCCGAAAACCGCGAATCCGATAATTACGGCCGACAAGCTGATAACGACGACCGCGACGGCGATCAGGATCATCGGCAGCATGCTGGCCGCCGGCGCAGCACTTTCGACCGCGGTATATTCGGCCGCGGCGCTGGCCATCGGCCTTTCTTCGACCTCGGGAGCGGCCGGCTCGCCGATGTGCACGGTCAAAACGGTGTGGTTGCCGATCTTTATCCGGTCGCCCGATCTAAGGGCGGTACCTGACGGTGCAGCCGCGACGTCGTTGACAAACGTGCCGTTCGTCGAGTTTTGGTCGACGATCCAGACCCGAGGCCCCTCGCGGTAGATGACAGCATGGAGGCGCGAGAGCCCATCGTCGGCGATCCGACAATCGGCTTCGCTGCCTCTGCCAAAGGAGAATTTATCGCCTTCGACCTTTATCGACTGCGAACCCTCGGGCGCCGGATATGTCAGAGAAACTTCGATCATTGCGTCACGCGATAGAGCTCGGACAAAGGCCTGTCTTTAGTAAGGCCGAATGCCGGTGGATTTTCAGCGACGATGCCGGCGGCGAAAAAGCGAATAAGCTGTTCGCGTTCGTCTGCGGTTTTGATGGTTGTCCAGACATCGGACCGGTTTTGCGGCAGCGTTGCCTTCCACGCCGCGGCGTCCTGCGGCGATTTGCCAAATGCGGCCGCGCTGTAGATCGGATCGCCTTCGAACGCTCCGTAAAGAATGGCTTTTAGGTACAGGGCAGCGGAACGCGCGGCGCAGTTTTGCGATGGATCCGAGAGGGTTTCGGTGCCGCATTGGCCGTTGTACTTGTTTTCGTTGATCATCGCCGTCGGCAGTTGCCAAAGCCCTTCGCGCTCGCCCTGCTTGACCGGGACGAATTTGCTCCGGCTCATCGCAAGAATAAAGCCGAGCGGGGCGTCAATGTTCTGTTCGCGGGTGAACGCCACAATTATCACTTCGCGATACGCCGCCGCCCGCTGCGAAAAACCGTCCTGAGCGTATTCCGCCGAACGCTTTTGCACCTCGGCGAGAAACTGCTTATTGGATAAATTATACGCGAGCTTGCCGGAAAATTCTTTCACCAGCCGCTGCGACATGTCGTAGATCTGGACGAGACTCGGCTGGCCGCGTCCCGACGTTTTCACCGCCGGAGTGCTCGAGGTTGTCGCAGTTTGTGTCGGCAAGGCCTTGGCGACCACGCGCGTTTCAAACGCGACGAGCACCGAGCCAGCCTGCGGGAGAGCGATCCCGGTGGAATCGACGAGCGTGACCTGAAGAGCGTGGTCGACTCCGTCGGCGAGCTCAGGCATATCTTTGGGGTCAAGGGTTGCCTCGAACAGAGGAGCATCGGCCTTGGCGACCTCCTTGCCGTCGATCGTAAATACAGCCCGCTGCACACAGCCGGCGTTCTTTGCGTCCAGCTGGATCTCGACAGGCGAGCTGATCGAATCGCCCGTTTCGGGCTGAGTGATCGTCGCCTCGGCAGCGCAGGCCGATCCGCGTGTCATATAAAAGGCGCCCGCCGCGACCGCGCACACAACGGCGAGTCCGACAACGGCCCCGGCGACCAGAACAGTTGAGCCCGACGATGAGGCGGCGGTACCGGCCGTGCTCGCGGCGCCGGACGAAGCCGCTCCTGAGACGGCATGGCTGACCCCGTGCCGGACGGCCCCGACTGCGGCGTATTCGACCTCGTTTTGTGCCTGGTAACCAATGCCGCTGATCTCCGAGCGGGCGGCGGACATTCCCGGAACGTTGATATCCATGCCGGCATCGTCGATCTCACTTCCGCCAGCCTCTGCCTCGGGCTCCATTGAGGCTGCGGCTAGGAACTCAGCCGTGCTGGTGCCTCCAAATACTAACTTATCGCCCTGCTCAAGCCGTATATCGCCCTTTAGTTCCTTACCGTTAACGGTCGTGCCATTGCTGCTGTTGAGGTCGATCAGCCAGTGGTCGCCGCCGCGGCGTTCGATCTCGGCGTGGTAACGCGAAACGTTCGAGTCATTCGGGAATGAGACGATATTCTCCGACGTGCGGCCGATCGTGGTCACATCGCGGTCGATCGCCATCTCGCGTCCGTCAAATTTTATGATCGCGTCCAGCATAAAACCTACGACGATATCGTATCAGAGAATTTGCGCTTTTTGGGGTTCTATCCGAGGACCGGAGAGGTCAAAAGCCGCTGGTATTTGCACGCGCGGCAAAAAACGTAAAATAGATCAGCGCCGCCGCCGCGGCCGCCGCCGCAAGCAATATCAGTATACCGATGACGATCCAAGCAGAGCGGCTCGTGCCATTGGACTGCAGAACGTCCTTGGCAACGACTATCTTTTCAGCCGAAAACTGTTCCGAGATGAACGGCTGCGGCTCGACGTCGGCTGCGGGCGTGGCCGGCGCTTTCGCCGGCTCTCCCTCTGCTTTTACCGGCGGATCATAAAGCCTGGCAAGCGGGTCGTCCGTCTCAGGCGTTGCGGGAACGGCGGGAGCAGCGGGTTCAGCCGCGGCCGGACCAGCCGGCGGCTCTGGAACGACGTCGATATCGGGATCGTCCGCCGAATTCGGCGGGAGCGTATCCGGCTCCGGGTCCGGGTAAACGTCTTCGGACGGCTTTACCAGTTCGCCCGTGGACTTGCGAAAGATCGGCTCGGGCAGTTCCCATTTTTTCCCGTTGTCTTGGTCCATTTCTATTAGTCCATCCGAATTTTACCTGGGCAGATCCAGCACGTCCGAGCGTGTGATAATGCCCGTGATACGCTTAAAATCTTCGATCAAAACCGCGGGAGACTTGGTCAATTTCGCCTTGATATTCGATATGCTCTCGTCCATCTCGACGATCGGAAAACTTGCGTCCATCACGTCGCGGACCTGTGAATTGAGCATCTCGCGGTCCTTGAGCAGCAGTGCGAGGATGTGGCTTTCGCGCAGGCTGCCGACCGATTCGTTGCCGTCGAGCACCGGGATCTGCGTCACACCGAAATCGCTCATTTTGGTCAGAGCTTCGCTGACGGTCTCGCCCGGGCCGACCGAGACCATCGCGGCCGGTGCTCCGGCGTTCTTGGTCTCGGCGATCAGGCTCGCGGTGATACGCTGCGGCTCAAGCAGCAGTTTTTCCTTCATCCACTCGTCCGATTGGAATTTTGACAAATAGTGTTCGCCTGTGTCGCACACAATAAACACGATCAGTGCGCTCTCGTCTAGTTCTTTCGCGACCTTGAGCGCCGCGCCAAAGATCGTGCCCGTCGAGCCGCCGCAAAATATACCTTCGCGACGGCCGAGCTGACGTGCGAGGTCAAATGATTCGCGGTCGGTGATATTTATTATCTCGTCGATCGTGTTGAGGTCGGCGTTCCCGACCGGCAGGTTTTGCCCGATGCCCTCGACCAGGTACGGCGTCGCTTCGGGGACAAAGCCCGATTCCTTGTACGTCTTAAAGATCGAGCCGTATGGATCGGCGCCAATTATCTGGATGTCCGGATTCATCTCTTTGAGATAGCGTCCGGTGCCGCTGATCGTGCCGCCGGTGCCGATGCTGGCGACAAAGTGCGTGATCTTGCCGTCCGTGTCCTCCCATATCTCAGGGCCGGTCGTGCGGTAATGGGCCGCCGGATTTTCGGGGTGATTATACTGATCTGGATAGAACGAGTTTGGCGTCTGCTCAGAAATGCGTTTCGCCGTCGCGACGTAATGGTCCGGCGTCCCCGGTTTTGCCGCCGCCGGGCAAACGACGATGTCCGCCCCGAGGCCTTTCAGGTAGCGCACCTTTTCGGTCGAAGCCTTTTCCGTAAGGACAAAGATACATTTGTAACCCCGCACCGCCGCGACAAGCGCGAGCCCGATGCCCGTATTTCCCGAGGTCGCCTCGATGATCGTCCCGCCCTTTTTCAAAACGCCCTCGCGTTCCGCCCAGTCGATCATCGATATGCCTATGCGGTCCTTTACCGAATAGCCAGGGTTGAGGCTCTCCATCTTGGCGTATATCGGAGCCTTGATCTTCAGCTGCCGCGTAATATTGTTGATCCGAACCAGCGGCGTATGCCCGATCAGCCCGAGAATGTCGTTATGGGATCTCATTAATAAAAATATCCGTGAGAGAATTTACAGTAAAATCAGTATAACCAAAACTTCTTGTCCCACAGTTTATTCGCAAACCGTTTCCGTGGCAAGAACTGTATTAATAAGCGGGAATTCTGGGTAAATCCGGAGAGTGGTGTGAGTGTTGCGACGCACGCGAGTCTGGTGAGTCTCGTAAGCCGAGTTTGTCCGATAGACTCGCCGGACTCACTCAGTTTCGGCACTTCTAAGATGGCTCCAGCCGTGCGATGTGACACCTTTCGGGGCCGAAAAAATCGTCGTATTTTGAGACGAATTGGACTATAATCGCTTGATACTTTTAATTAGAGACAGTTGTACCTGAACGGTGCGGAAAGCGTCTTGCGAAATTTCGGAAATTTTTCGGAAAAAATTTGGAAACGACGAACGGCAATAAAAACGGGCATGCGGCAAACGGCCACCGGTACACTTTCGATGAATTCGAGGTGGATTCGGTGAACCGCGTGTTCCTCCGTGACGGAGCCCCTGTCCCGCTGACAGGCAAAGTGTTTGACCTTTTGCTGGCTTTTGCCGAGGAGCCCAGCCGCCTGCTGACCAAGGACGAACTGATCGAAAGAATATGGCGCGGTGCGTTCGTTGAGGAGGGCAACCTTGCCCGAAACGTCTCAACGCTGCGAAAGGCGCTTCGCGACGAGACGAGGCCGCATAAATTCATTGTGACAGTGCCCACGCAGGGCTATCGTTTTGTCGGCGACGTTTCGAAACTGAACGGCAACGGCGCGGCGGCAGCGGTGCCGGCGGATGATCTCGACTCCGATCAAGCGGACCTCAAGGGGTCCGTCTCGCCGGGGCGAACTCGTTATTCACGCAAATGGCTTTGGATAATTCCGCTTGCGGCGCTGTTGATCGCGGCCGTCACGATCGGCAGAGATCGATACATGGCGTCGTCAAATCGGATCAGATCGCTTGCCGTACTTCCGCTAAGGTCGGCCGATACTGACATAAATTATCTCGGTGTCGGGATCGCTGACGCGGTGATCCGCCGGATCAGCCAGACCGGCGAATTGACCGTCAGGCCTCTGAGCGCTGTTCTCGGGTATGCTAAAACCGAGACCGATGCCCTGACGGCCGCTCATCAATTAAATGCCGACGCAGTTCTTGAGGGTAATGTTCAGCGTGCCGATGATCGTATCCGCGTCAGCGTCAATCTTCTGCGCACCAGCGATGGCGTTTCGCTCTGGTCAGACAGTTTCGACATGCAGTCGGCTGATATTTTTAGGATTCAGGACACTGTCGCTCAGCAGGTCGTCACCCGGCTCCAGCCACGCTTCGATCAAACGGAGAAGTTCATATTAAGCAAGCAATTTACGACCTATCCGATCGCATATGAATACTACGTCAAAGGTGTCTATAGCCTGGACCTTCGCGGCAGTGACAAAAGTGACAAGCCCCAAATGGAGGAAACCATCGACTTTTTCAAAAAGGCGATCGAGGTTGACCCAAATTACGCACTTGCACATGCCCAGCTTGCTTATGCTTATGCCTGGACCGCAATGTTTATCGACGCTGAACGGCCTGAATGGGCCAAGCTTGCAAATAAGGAGATCGAAACGGCTCAAGCACTTGATCCTCAGCTCGCCGAACCTCACGTTGCAAAGGCATTACTGCTTTGGGGTTCCTATGACGGTTTTCAATACGAAGCGGCGATCCGCGAACTGCTCCTCGCTCAGCAGCTAAACCCGAGCGTCGGGCATGCCGACCTGGCCGCCATATATCAGCATATCGGCTTGGAAACGCTTGGAGATCGTGAATTGCAGCGGTCGCTGGAGATCGATCCGACCAGTGAAAAGATAAATAACCTCGTCCTGATCTCGTTATGGCTCGGGGGAAAGTACGATGAGTTTAATGTCGCGGTTCAAAAGATGAATCACGATGCCCCTCCAGAAACATGGTATCTTTTGCGCAAAGGCCGCCTGGACGACGCTCAGAAGGCGATCGAAGAAACACAGGTAAGATCGCCAAATAATCCGGAGCTGCCGGACAATAAAGCTCTGCTTTCGGCCTTGAGAGGTGATCTTTCAGCGGCTGAGGCGGCGATTCCGGAGATTCTCAATAATCGAGCACGCAGCCACCTCGCCTACCATCATGCCACCTATGATGTGGCGTGCATTTACGCACTCGAAGGTAAAAGCGACGAAGCGGTGAAATGGCTCAAGGTCACCGCCGCGACCGGCTTTCCTAACTATCCTCTTTTTGAGCGCGATGCTTACTTAGACCGAATCAGGCAGTCACCCGCGTTCGCCGAGTTCATCGCCGGCCAAAAGGCGCTGTGGCAACAGCACAAGCAGGAATTCGGAGCGTAATGCTCGTCAGGCCTGCTATTTTGTCGATTCTCATGCATCTCCGACAACGCTCGTAAGCGGATAGCGCATCGGAGCCGTCCGAGCACTCGCCGACGGTCTCTGCCACCTCGGCGAGAGTCATTAGTATCAGCTCGCACATCGGCTGACTGTCATCAACGATCAAAACTACGGTAGTCATTTCGGTTCTTTTAGAAGTGCAGAGGAAGCATAGTCTGTTAGGCGGACGGGTGTAAGACGTAGAACTACGTATTTTTTACGCACTTTGCCGCATTTTGCAAAAAAGCCGACGGATAATTAACTTCGCCATCAAGCGAAAAAGTGGCTTTCGGGAAACCATCCCGATAGCCACTTTTCTTTTTCAGATCTCGAGCGACCATAGCGTGACCGAGATCATAGTTCCGTTTCTACGGATGGAACTTTGACGGGACCGGAACGTCCGAAGCCACTCCAAAGTTGATCGCAGCGAATCCGGACGTAGAGCGGTTGATGTACCAGGTGCCGTTGCGATAAACGGCTATGTCATCCTTTCCATCACCATCGTAATCTCCCGGAACGGGGACATCGCCGCTCGCGCCGAAGTGCTGGTACCAAACCTGGCCGTCGGAGCTTCGAAGAATGTACCAGTTGCCATTCGACGGGCGGAACATCGCAATATCTTCCTTGTTATCTCCGTCATAGTCGGCGGGAACAGGAATGTCTCCGGTCGTGCCGAAACGTACGGCATCGAAATTCTGCGCGGGCGTTCCGGTCGACCGGGCGATGTACCAGGTATTGTCGCTGGGACGAAATACCGCCAAGTTCGACTTACCGTCGTTATCGTTGTCCATAGTGAAAGGCTGGTCGCCGTTCACGCCGAACGGGATCTGCGACGTTGCTCCACCGGCCGAGCTCTGAATGTACCAATTGCCGGTCGCCGGATGAAATACCGCAAGATCGGATCTGCCGTCGCCGTCGTAGTCGCCCGCCACTGGAATGTCGCCGGTGCCGCCAAGTGACAGATACGTGACGGTATTGCTGCCGCTGTTCAGAACAAAGAAGTCCGGAGCTCCGGCCGTATCGGACGCGCGGAAGACAGCGTAGTCAGCTTTGCCATCGCCATCGTAGTCGCCCGGAACGACAATATCGCCGCTTTGCCCAAATCTCATCGCCTTGAAGCCGGTCGTCGAATTATTGATATACCATGTGCCGTCCGCCGGTCGGAATACCGACACGTCCGTCTTGCCGTCACCGTCGAAATCAGATCGAGACTTAACGGTAGAGACGGGAGCGGCCGCGATCGTTGTCGGGTCGCTTGCCGAATTGTTCGTCTTGTTGACCTCGCCGTTGCCCGCCACTGAGACAGTGTTGATGACCGAAGCCGGAGCGTTTGGAGAAACGTTGACGGTTACTGTGATCGGAGGATAACTGGCTCCGGCGGCAAGCGTGCCGTTACCGCTTCCGGTGCAGCTCAATTCTGCGAGCGAGCACGTCCATCCGGTTCCGGTGATGGCTGTAGCCGTTAATCCTGCCGGCAATATATCTTGAACAAAAGAAAGGCCGAACGCTGTGCCGGTGCCTATATTGGTGACGGTGAGCGTATAGGTCCTTCCAACGTCGCCTTGGGTAAAATTACCGGTGTGCGTTTTCGTCACTGTCAGGTCAAACACGCCGCCCGCTTGGATCGTGGTTTGGTCGGAGGCCGTATTGTTTGCCGTGTTGGTTTCGCCGCCGCCGGACACTGAGACAGTGTTAGTGACCGAAGCCGGAGCGTTAGAGGCGACATTAACGGTCAAGGTGATCAGCGGATAACTTGCAGCGGCGGCAAGTACGTCGCTTCTGGTGCAGGTTAAGGTCGCAAGCGTGCAGGTCCAGCCTGTTCCGGACATTCCCGTCGCAGTTAATCCGGTCGGCAGTGTATCGGTAACCGAAACCGCGCTGTTCGTTGAACCGGTGCCGCTGTTAGTGACAGTGATGGAATAGGTCTTTCCGGTGTCACCCTGGGTAAAATTGCCGCCGTGAGTCTTCGTCACGGTCATGTCAGAAAGAAATGCGTTCGCTGGCTGCACTTCAAACGCGCCAATGTCGGAACCGTCTCCGCCGGCCGGGTTGGGAATAGTCGGATTATCAACCGGACGAGGCAAGCCGCGCTGGTCTGTTCCCATGTCGTAGTCTACGGTTCTCTTGCCTTTGTCGATAGCGGGAGAACCGGTAAGCAGAGCGAAGTTCAGAGTCGAGCCGCTGTTTAATGCAAGCGTTGTATTGAGTTTTGGGTCTATCGGATCTGCTGCCGAACCGATTTGATTACCGAGGGAGCCATTGGCGATGCCGGTCATTCCTGTTCCATCGCCGATCAGGTTGAACTGACTAAACCCGTTGACCGGGCCTTCGAAATCGGCAGCGGCAGGGGCGGAGTTTTTGGCCACGATCGTGTTGAGGAGTCCTACCGCGACCTCCCCAACGTTGCTAACTCCCCCGCCGGAGTCGTTGGCCGTGTTGCGTGCGATAGTGACGTCAATTAAAAGTACGGTCGCGTTGTAGTTGCTAATGCCCCCGCCGGAACTGTTGACGCTGTTATTCCCGACAGTAACATTGATCAAATTTAGAGTGCCGTTGCGGAAGTTGGAAATGCCGCCGCCGCCGCCGCCAGAGCTGTTAGGAACTCCGGTGAAGGCGCTGTTATTCACAACGGCACTGTTCTTTAAATTTATTATGCCGCCGTTATTGGAGATTCCCCCACCCCCGCCAACCGGAGCGAAAATGCTGTTATTCGAGACAGTCGAGTTGGTTAGATTCAATGTGCCCTGGTTGCAGATGCCGCCGCCGCCGGGGCATAGCTGGCCAAAAACATATTCTATACCCCTTGGCTGGTCGGGGACCGAATTTCCGCTGACAGTCGAGTTCGTTAGCGATAATGTACCCTCGTTGTAAATGCCGCCACCCGCGTTACTGCCCACATTTCCGCTAACGGTCGAGTTTTCGAGCGTCATGCTGCCGCCGGGTCTGTTAAAAATGCCTCCTCCTCCATAGTTATTAACATCATCCGTCTGGGCGTTATCAATCGATTGATTTTCGCTGACAATCGAGTTCGTTAGCAATAAAGTGCCGCCGTCGTTGAGAATGCCGCCGCCGCCGCGATACGGGAAGCCAGCATCAAAGCTAAAGCCATTTCTGACAGTGACCCCGTTTAGCGTCAGATTTCCGCCGCCCCCTATATAAAAGACACGCGTAAGGTGTGTTCCGAATTCGCCGAAAAGGTAGTTGCCGTCAATCACTAAATTGCTCGCGCCGCTCGAGTTAGTGATCGTCAAGGCGCCTGCCGTCGCGGCACTACTGACAGAAAGGGCTCCGCCTGTCATTATGATCGTATACGAGCCCGCAAATGTAATTACGTCGTCGGCAGGCGTTCCGTTGGCTTTTGAGATCGCGCCGCGCAAACTGCAATCGTTCGCCGCCGCCGTGCAAGCCGACAAATTCCCGTTGTCGGAATTCGTGTCCACCACATAAGTCGCCGCGCCTGCCACTGCCGTGAATATAAGCAGTGCAACGAAACAAGCCGCAGAACGGCCAATGGTTTGTAAAAACGAATTAATGTTTAAATACATTTTCGGCATTTGCGAGCCGACCGCCGCCGAGTCGATTCTTACGTTGAGCATCATCATCGTTGTGCTTGATCTGTGTTTCATATTTTTGTTATTTGACTGTTTCGGCGTGTCGCCAGGACGTCGATAATATTCAGTAAATTTTCCTTTACAACGTATTCAGCGGCTCCGGCCTCTCGTGCCGCGCGTCGCAGACCCTCGTCGTCGTAATCGGTCACGATCATGATCTTTGCTTCGGGGTGCGCGGCGGTTATCTGCTGGGTTGCGGTGATGCCGTCGACGTCTTTCATGTTGATATCCATCAGGACCCAATCCGGCCGCAGTCGTTCGTAGGCGGATAAGGCCTCGGAGCCGTCCGAACATTCCCCGACGATCTCGGCCACGCCGGAGAGCGTCATTCTTATTAGCTCGCGCATCGGCCGACTGTCGTCAACGATCAAAACTGCGGTAGTCATTTCAATTATTTCCGAGTACAGAGGAAGGATAAACCGTCAGGCGCACCGATGTAAGACGCAGAACTACGTAATTTTGTACGTAGAACTACGTAATTTCTACGTACTTTCGCGGTTATTAGAAATGTGGGAAGGGGAAGATGCCGATGTTAAAGAAGTGATCTATATTCTGCAGCGAATTTCATTAATGCGTGCGAGCCCTGAAGGTTTAATTTTTGGCAGATGCGCGAGCGATGAGTTTCGACCGTTCTAGGGCTAATGGATAGCTCTTCGGCGATCTCTTTGTTTGTCTTGTAATCGGCGAGAAATTTGAGAATGCGGTGTTCAGTCGGCGTTAGTTGGCTCAGTCCCGACCGTTGGTCGTCGGAAACCTGGCTGTAATTTTGCCGTTTCGAGAAATAGGTCGTCATCGGCAAGCTGGTAAACGACCGTCCGGCAACGACCTCATTTATCGCCGTCACGATATCGTCGATCGCACTGTCTTTCAGCACGTACCCTTTTGCGCCGAGGTCGAGTGCGGCGCGAAACATCGCTTCGTCGCTGTGCATCGTCAGAAACACTATCGCAGTCTGACTACTGTTCGCCAGCACCGCGCGGGCGACCTGAAAACCGTCAAGGTGCGGCATATCAACATCGAGGATCGCTACATCAGGCCGCAGCTCCTCGACCATGGCGAGGGCCTCGCTGCCGTTTCGGGCCTCGCCGATAACGTTCAGATTCGACTCGATCTCGATGATCTGCCTCAAACCCTGCCGCATTATCGGGTGGTCGTCGGCTATGAGAATGCGAACTTCCTGTTTCATACTTTTTTACTTTCCCGCGAAACACACGACAGGCTCGAATAAAAGAAGGTCATTTTCGCGTCTGGATTTTTTTAGTGTCTTTCGTGTGTTTCGCGGGCAGAATCTTCTTTAATTCTTATCCAATTTTGATAGATACGGTCGTACCCTTTCCGGGTTCCGATTCGATCTTCAGTTTTCCGCCGAGCAGCCGCGTCCTCTCCGCGATCCCGACCAGGCCGAAACTGCGTTTAGCGAGATCGTCTTTGCCCGTTGACGGATCAAACCCGCGCCCGTCGTCAACGATCTTTACCGTCAGAACCTGTTCGTTGTGAGCGATCCTTATCACTGCATTTTCGGCCTCTGAGTGCTTGACGATATTACTCGCACATTCCTGAACGATGCGGTAGAGCAGTATCTCCGAATCTTTTTCAAGAACGCCGTCGATCTGATCGACGGCCGTTGTGAGCTCAATGCCGCTCGCACCGAACACCTTGTCGAGCATCGACTCGATCGTTTTCGTCAGGCCGAGCCGGTCGAGCAGGTGCGGTCGCAGGTTGAACGCGATCTCCTTCGCCTCATGGATCGCGTGCGACGCGGTTTCGGAAATACTTTCCAGATGGTCGAGCATCGCCGTCTTTTGGTCCGGCTGCTTTAGGCTAAGGCGCGCCCGATTCTTGATGATCACCAGCGATTGCCCGAGCCCGTCGTGCATTTCAGCGGCAAAGCGTTTGCGCTCCTGCTCCTGCGAATCGATGAGCCGGCGTGAAAAAGCGACCTCCGCTGCGTGTTTCAAATTGATCTGTGTCACACGACGCCTGAACATCAGATACGCGAACGCCCCGATCACGAACACCGCAAGGATCAGAAACCATGACGTGCGGTAAAACGGGGACAGCACGACTATTTTCAGCGCCGCACCCTTTTCGTTCCAGACGTTATCGCTATTAGCGGCGATCACGTGGAACGTATATGAACCTGGCGGGATGTGAGAAAAGTAAGCCTGCCGCCTCGTTCCCGCATCGACCCAGTCGTCGTCCAGTCCTTCGAGCTTGTATTTGAATCGCAGATTTTCCGAATTTATGAACGAGAGGGCTGTGTATTTTATCTCGAGATTTTGCTGGTTCGGATTTACAGTAAGATCGCCGCCTCCCGAATATGCTGCTGAATCTGTTGAATCATCTGGCTGCGCGCGGTCCAAAGCATTTGCCGCCACATGCGGTTCTATCAATTCGTTATCAACCTTGACCGTTTCGATGACAACTGGGGGCGGTTGGGAATTGGACTTGATATTCTGCGGCTCGATCACCGCGAGACCGTCCTGTGTGGGAAACCAGAGCCTACCGTCGTTTGCACGGATGCCCGCCGGCCAGCGCCCGCCATTGCACTCGATGCTTAGCATTCCATCGGATTTTCCGTATGCCGTCGGGTTGACCCGTGCGATCTTGCCTTCGGCGAACGAGTCCAGATCATCGCGGCTGACGCTGTAGATCCCTCGGTTGGACGAGATCCAAAAATGGCGGCTGTCGTCTTCCAGGATCTGAAACGCACCATCGTTCGGCAGGCCGATCTTCATGTCATAGCGGGTAAACTTGCCGTCCTTGAACCGCGCGAAGCCGCCATCGTAGCTGCCTATCCAAAGTGTGCCATCCGCGTCTTCAAAAAGACAGCGCACGGTGCCGCTCGGCAGTCCGTCTTCTTCACGCCAGCTCTTTAATCGTCCATTTTCGTAACGAGTCAAGCCGCCATAAGTTCCGATCCAAAGACCGCCGAAATGCGAGTCGATGATCGTTTTTACGTCATTTCCCGCGAGCCCGTCGGCCACAGAAAAAGATGTCACAACACCGTCTTTCAAACGTCTTAACCCGCCGGCGGAGCCGATCCAAATTGCTTTTTCGGGGTCTTCGTGGATGGCATAGATGAAACCGGTCGAGGCGATCTTATCCGGCTCGAATGGGACGAACTGGTCATTTTCCTGTATGAATATCGCACCGAAATTACTAATAAGTATGCGGCCGGCGTCGTTTTCGCTGATGGCACTGACGGCAAACTTCTCGGTGGATCTGATAGATACGAACTTATCGCCTTCACGTTTGTATAGACCTGCGCCGCCAGTCCAGATCGTTCCGGCACGGTCCTGATAAACCGGATAGACCGTTTTTTCCTCGATCCCTTCAGCCTTGGAGTACGTCGATATGACTTGTTTCCTGGCCCGAAAAAGCCCGTCACGTTTTGTTCCGAACCAAAGATCGCCTTCGCGATCCGCATATGTCGATAGGAACTCGATCTTGTCGAGCGGAAAAGACGCAATAGAATTTTTCTTCAGCAGCAATTCCTTGTGCATGGAGGGCAGGTCAATTAGCCACAACGACCCATCAACGTCTTTGGCGACGAGGCCCAGCCGCTCGCCGACCATCATATATAAAGGATACTTGGGCAGGCCATCGCGCTCGCCGTAAATTCGCTCTACTTTGCCATTTTCAGCATGTGCTAATCGCCCGTCCGCAGTGATCGCCCACACCTGGCCGTTCGCCTCCTTGGCGGCCGATACGAATCGCACGGGAATAGAGCCGTCGAGGTTTGTATTTTGCTCGACGGACAGAAACTTCCCTGGCGAGCCCGTTCCCTCGAGCGAGAAACGGACCCATTGATCCCCGACGAAGCATTCAGAAACTTTGTCTACTGAATTCCGCCTGCAGATCATCTTCTCGCTTTTTGGCAACTCGCTTCCAAAGTGCGATAAATTCGAATGCTGATCAACCGGCAAGAATTCTCCGCCCTGGTAATGGACCGTTTCCACTGGTCCGTGAAAGATCGTTCCCGCGCCGTTTGCATCCGATTCGATCCAATTCACGTTACGGGGAACGCCTGCTTCGGAGCCAAAAAGATCGAACCGTCCTCGTGTAAAGCGAACAGCTCCGCTCTCCTCCGTGCCGGCCCATAAATTGTGATCTGCGTCCTCGGATAACGAGATAAAGCGGTTGTTGACGATCCCGGGCGAATTGCTCTTGTTGAAGATCGTGAACCGGACACCGTCAAAACGGGCCAATCCGTCGACCGTCGCCACCCATAGGTATCCGTCGGCGGTCTGCACGATCGCGTATACCGAGTTCTGCGGCAATCCGTCATCCGCTGTCCATTGATCGATCCGGTATTGCGCCTTTATGCTTGCGATCCCCAAGCAAAGGCTGATGAATAATAATAGTTTCTTAGACGAACTAGTCGACATGTTCGATCATTGTGGATGCGAGAATCAAGGTCCCGGCACTCAAAGTTATCAGGCTCAAATATCGAAATTACGTTTCTGAAATTCTTAACAGACTTTCGGGAGTGCGTCAGCATATCAATAAATATAAAGCTCTTCAACAAAAAGTTATGCCGGAAACACTTTGTTTGTCACTGCATGCTTAAAATTTATTTCTCTATCATAGGCAATTCGAGCGAAAGCAGGACGCGCCGGACTTTTTACCTACCGCGCCGCCGGCGTTTGATTTGGAGTTTGCGCGTCGTTGATCTGAAAATTCATCAGCATTACGCCCACCGTCGCCACGGCTTCGGCAGATTTGATTTTCTCGGCGCGATTTGCCAGAGCGTTTCGAGGTATTCGACGATTGTCTATAATCTTTCCGCTGTGATTTCCTTCGGCTCGTTTTGCGCGACTTGCCCGCGGCGAAGTAAAAGCGCCGTGGCTGTCGTGGGGCGCGTATCTGTGGGCTGACGGCACGACGACGCGCAGCGACGGTTTATCTTATCTTTGTTCGGATTATCAGTCGGACGAACACTCCCGGCGGCGAACCTATCGCGGTCTGTACGAAAGGCGAAAAAAGACTGTACCAAATCCAGGGTTTTCCTCTACCAAAACCGGCGAAATACAGTTCCAAACAGGGCGTTTTACTGTCACAAAAGGGGGTTGTTGCGCGGGGTCAGTTGCGTGAAGCCGCTCGAAGCCCTGTATTCACGGGCCTTAGATCAAAATGTGGTACGTACCACATATGAAACACAGAGCTATTTCTGCAAAACCGCTCCTAGACACGATCGGTAAACGCATCGAGGGGGTTGAAAGCGACTTCGATGATGGGTAATGAGCCCTTACGAAGTGCGGGTCGTTGACGCGCGGGCCAGGCCCTCGGCGGTAAGGGAAGCCCGTTCTCTCAGTAGTCGTTTGGGATCGTTGGTGATAAGGGCGGCGATGCCGCGGGCCTGGGCGCGGCGGACCCATTTTGGGTTGTCCGTCGTCCAGACGGTGACCGGCATTTGAACCTCGTCTGCGAGGCGTGTGAGCTTGCGTGTGATGAGCGAGTGGTGGATCGATATCTGATGAGCGCCGAATTCGCGGGCGAGCGCGAGCATGAACTTGCGGCGGCGAAGGTAATCGAGGATCGTCGGTTCGAAAAGTGCCGCGGTCTGTACCTCGGGCAAGCTCTGTCGGACGAGCGGAATTGCACCGAGCCGAAAGCTTTTGACGATCATCTGAGGCAGGTCCGGCGACGAGCGGATCGTGTCGCAGACGGCCGCCGCAAGCGGGGCGAAGTCGGGGACGTTGACCTTTAATTCGATATAGATCCGCCGCATGCCGCGGCAGAGTTCGAGCACCTCGGAAAGCGTCGGAATGCGTTCGCCGCGAAATTTCGGGCCGAACCACGAGCCGGCATCGACCGAGGCTAGCTCGTCAGCGGTCAGGTCCGCGACGGCTTCGGGACGGCCGCCGGTGCGTTCGAGCGTGGCGTCGTGAATGACCATGGGAACGCCGTCACGTGAGAGTTGGACGTCAAACTCAATGCCGTCGGCCCCGGCCGCGATCGCCATCTGAAAGGCGGCAAGCGTGTTTTCGGGAGCGTGAGCACTCGCTCCGCGATGGCCGATGATGAGCGGAACGATGCTCATTTCTTTTCGAGCAGAAAGATCGTTTTTGACCACGAAATGGGCTCGGTTACAGGAAATCTATGAAGGCCGACGACGCTGAAATACTTGGCGGCCGCGGTGCGGATCGCTTTTAGAGGGTGGATCCTGAAATCATAAAGCAGCTCGAGCACCGAGCCGACGATCGACGGTTTTACAGGCAAAAGCACGAGCGGAGCGCCGGGCTTGAGCACTCGAGCGGTCTCGCGAAGTCCAGCGTCGAGCGGCGTATATTCGAGCACGCCGCACATCATCACGAGGTCGAACGTGTCATCGGCAAACGGCAAATTAAGGACGTTTCCCTGAACAGGAATGACCGTGTTGGCCAGCAGATTTCGCTTATCGAACTCTTCGCGGGCGACCTTTAATGAGTTGTACGAAAGGTCGAGGGCGATCGAGCCCGTACACGGCAAGCCCGCATCCTGAAAGGCAAGCGACACGATCCCGGTGCCGCAGCCGGCATCGAGCACCATCGAATCGGCGTCGAGCTCAAGGGCGAGTGACCGCAGATATTTTGCGACCGACGCCCGATATCCATTGACCTTCATCGCGACGTTATGTACATCGGCGATCCGATCATAAAGTCCCTGGGTCTTGGTCTGGGTCGCGAGGCCGCTTCTCAACATCACATTTATCTCTCAGCGATCAGCTTGGTGATCATCGCATGCATCTCATCGAGCCGGGTCGGTCCGGTTCCAGTCTCAATATAACGAACAATGCCCTTTCGGTCGATGAGGACTGCGGTCGGCAATGCCGTCGCGCCATATAGGTTCTGGATGATCTGGTCCTTGGCGATGACGAAATCATATGGAAGCTCGTATTTTTCGCGAAACGTCGTGAGCAGGTCGATCTCGTCTTTCGGCGTTTTGGCCCCGACTTCTTCGCCATAATAGCGGGTTATGCCAAGCACTTCGAAACCGTCATTGCCGAATTCATTTCGCCAGTCCCGGATCGACGGGAACGCTGCAATACAAGGCCCGCACCACATCGCCCAAAAATCTAGCAGCACGACCTTGCCCTTCATCGACGATAGAGTGCTGGGCTTTCCAGGCATCCAGCGGTCAAATTCCGGAAACTCCGGAGCGGATTCACCAAGCAATTTATAATGGACCTCTCGGCGGCTAAGCCTCGCATAAGCATCTGCCTGCGCCGTCGGGGCCTTGAGGTCTCTTTTCGTATCGGCGAGCGAGGCGAGATAGAGCTGGATGGCGGCCCGTTTGCGGCCGGTATCGATCATGTAGGTGATCTTTTTGTCGACGGCATAATAGTAAAAGCTGGGCGAATCGAGTTCTATCGCCGTCTTTCGCAGTTCATCGAGCGACGCATCGGCCTTTTCGCGGTCCCCGAGGCCGCTATATGCCTCGAATACAAGCATACCGGAGTCGAGGATCTCGTCGATCGCACGCGGCCGCGACGCCGCACCTTTCAACGACGACTTGGCCGTGACGTAGGCGTTTTCGGCATGCGGGGCCATTTTTAGGAGGTTGGGCACGGCTTGATACGCCTTGGCGAGCTCGACCTCCATCCGAAAGATCTCGGACGCTCGTTTTGGATCGACATTTAAGTAATCAGCAAGCGTCGCCTCGGCAATATCGAGCTTTTTTTGTTTTGATGCGATGACCGAGACGATCGAGCGTGCCGACTGAGTGCGTTCGGACGGCGAAGCATCGGTGGAAATGAATTTGGTGAGATTCTCAGCGGCACCGTCGAGGTTCTCGGCGACCCAATGAAGCATCCCGAGATAATAGTAATCGTCGCCCGCGAGATCGGTCCGTGCTCCTGCTGACGCAGCGTTCTTGGCCGCAAGCTGCCGCTGCTCACGTTTCGTCTGTTCGAAAAGCCGGTCGCTAAATGGGACTTTTTTCGTCTCAAATTCGGCCGCCTTAACACGGAGATAGGAGTTTGCCTCTTCGAAAAGCTGTTTGACCGGCGTGGCCTGCGGTTTGCCGGACAAGCCGGTCGCAGGATTCACCCGACCTGACTGCCCCAATGACGAGCAGGTTAGAATAAGAAGTAAAACCAGAATTCGAATCATAAAGATCTCTAACCGCGGGCGTTTGCCGTTCGAAAACGGCCGGGGCCGAAAATACTGAGGTGATCGGAGATCGGTCCGCCAAGGATCGCGTCCGACATTATTTCGGCTGTCTTCGGAGCAAGCAATATGCCGTTACGGTAATGTCCGGTAGCGACGAATGCTCCGTCGAGGCCCTCAAGCGGGCCGAGAACCGGCAATTCGTCCGCTGACCGCGGCCGCAGGCCGCACCATTGATCGGCTATTTTATGGCCGATCAGAGCGGGAGCTATCGTCTGTGCTGACTCTACTAACTGCCGTACGCCGTTGTCGGTATTGAGCTTTACATAGCCGGCGTTCTCGGATGTCGCTCCTACGAGCAGTCGTCCGTCCGCACGCGGAACGATATAACCGCCGCTGCGGTAGATGACTCGCTCGAACAGACGTTTTGCGGTCCGGTAAGCGATCATTTGCCCGCGAATTGGTTTGATGCCGACCGGCATGGCAAAGGCCCCGAGTTTTATCATCGGAGTCCAAGCACCGACCGCTAGCACAGTCGTTCCGGCCAAGACGTTTCTCGACGCTGTTCGGATCCCGGCGATGCGCGGGCCGTCAATTATGAGTTCTGAAACGGTTGTATTCTCGAGAATATTGACATCATTAAGATCAAGATAACGCCGCAGGGCACTGCATAATTTGCGATTGTCGACCTGCCAGTCGTCGGGAAACAGCACGCTTTCTATAACGTCCGGCGAAATAAATGGCTCCGCCATTCGCGTTTCAGCTCCGGTCAAAAGCGATGCGTTCAGTCCGGCGGCCTTTTGCCAAGCAACGCGCTTTTTCAGCATTTCACGCTCGACATCGTCAAAGGCGAGATAGAGAGTGCCCGCGCGGTCAAGTTCGATATCGATTCCCGTTTCATCGAGCAGTGCCGCAGCAAGGCCCGGATAGAGCCCACGCGATTCGACACAAAATCTCAGCATGTCGCCGGGCTCGTCCGTTTCGGCCTGAGCCCCAAGCATACCGGCTGCCGCCCACGACGATTCCTCACCGCAAACACCACGCTCGACAAGCGTTATCCTACCGGCCGAGCGGCGTTGCAATTCACGGGCGATCGACATTCCGATCACGCCGCCGCCAATCACCAGATAGTCAGTTTTTGTTGATTGATCAGCCATCAGATCCTTGTGTTAATCATAATAAAGTGAGCCCAAAAAAACGAACGCAGTTCGTTCCGGGACCGACGGACATGGGGAATTGGAAGTGTTTTGTTAGACTATCTAAATTAGATTCTTTAAGGCGGGTGAACGATTTTGGCGAAACATAAGATCACATTGATTCCGGGCGACGGCATTGGGCCCGAGATAGTGGCCGCGACGGTGAGAGTTATCGAGGCGACAGGCGTCGATATCGATTGGGAAACTCAGATATTGGGCTCGCAAGCCCTCGAAAAATACGGCAGCACCTTGCCCGAGGCGTCGATCGAATCGATGCGCAAGACGCGGGTCGCGCTCAAGGGGCCAATAATGACGCCCATCGGGAAGGGGTTTACGTCTGTAAACGTGGGCCTCAGGCGGGCTCTTGACCTGTACGCGAATGTGCGGCCTGTCAAGGCACTTCCGAACGTCGAATGTCGTTATCCTGAGCTCGACCTCGTGATCGTTCGCGAAAATACTGAAGGGCTTTATTCGGGTTTGGAGCATGTAGTCGTCCCCGGCGTAGTCGAAAGCCTCAAGATAAGCACCGAAAAAGCCTCAACGCGGATCGCCAAATACGCGTTCGAATACGCCCGTGACAACGGACGTACAAAGGTCACGGCGGTGCACAAGGCCAATATCATGAAGCTCTCGGACGGACTTTTCCTTGACTGCTTTTACGCCGTTGCAAAGGATTTTCCCGAGATCGAGGCTGACGATAAGATCATCGATAATTGCTGTATGCAGTTGGTGATGCGGCCGGAGCAGTTCGATGTCCTGGTGATGGAAAATCTCTACGGTGACATTCTTTCGGACCTTTGTGCAGGCCTGATCGGCGGGCTCGGACTCGCGCCAGGAGCAAATATTGGTGAACGCGGAGCTGTATTCGAAGCGGTCCACGGTTCGGCACCGGACATCGCCGGACAGGGAATAGCCAACCCGACCGCTCTCATGTTGTCGGCGATACAAATGCTGCGGCACATCGGCGAAAAGGAAGCTGCCGACAGATTTGAGTCGGCGCTGCTGGAAACGTTCACAGACGGTGTGAAGACTAAGGATCTCGGCGGGAACGCACTTACTGCGGAATTTGCCAACGCGATCATCGAGCGAATGAAAGCGGGAGCGAGGGCATCTGCGTAAAGGTTGGAACATTCGACGCGAAAAGGCCGCACTTCGTTGTAAAGTGCGGCCTTTCTGTCTTTGCAGAACTTAGATCCTACCAGACCTTGACGCGTTGCTCGGGGGCGAGGTAGAGCTTTTCACCGGGCTGGACGTCGAAGGCTTTGTACCAAGCGTCGTTGTTCCGGACCGTGTCGGCCCGATATTGATCCGGCGAGTGGCCGTCGGTCATGACGACCGCCCTCAGCGTTTCCGGCCGCATTTTTCCGCGATGTGCCTGAGCGTATGCGAGGAAAAAACGTTGGTCGCCAGTCAATCCACCCACGGTTGGCGCCTCTTTACCGCCATATGCGGCACGGTAGCCGTCGTAGGCGGCCGCGAGGCCCGCGAGATCGGCAATATTTTCGTCGAGCACTTGTTTGCCGTGAAGGTGCAGACCCGGAAGCGGCTCGTACGCGTCATACTGTGCTGCGAGCATCGCGGACGCGTCTTGGAAATGCTTGAGGTCCTGCGGCGTCCACCAATTTTGCAACTTACCCTCGGCATCGAACAATGCTCCTGTTGCGTCAAAGCTGTGGCTGATCTCGTGTCCGATCACCGAACCAATGCTGCCATAATTTACGACCGGATCCGCGTTTACATCAAAGAACGGCGGATTGAGGATCGCTGCTGGAAAGTTCAAGGCGTTCTGCAGCGGCAGGTTAACTGCGTTGACGGTCTGGGCGGTCATCCACCATTCACCCTTGTCGACAGGTTGGCCGAGCTTGGACAACGCATATTTGTAATTAAAAAGACTGACACGCTGAGTGTTGCCGAGAGCTTCGTTCGCTGAGATCCTAAGTCCCGAATAGCTCCGCCATTTGTCAGGGTAACCGACGCCGACGTAGAGCGTGTCGACTTTAGCTTTGGCCTTTGCCCGTGTTTCCGGCGACATCCAGTCGAGGCGGTCGATTCGCTGACGAAACGCTAGAATTATGTTTTTGACGAGGGCATTTATCGCTGCTTTTGATTTCGCCGGAAAATATTTGTCGGAGTACATTTTGCCGACGATGTCGCCGAGTGCAGCGCTGGTTGAATTTACGGCACGAAGCGAACGAGGGCTCAATTGCCGCAGCCCCGACAGCTCTTTGCCGCGGAAATTAAAATTCTCATCGGCGAATGCTTTTGGCAGAAGGCCGGCGCTTCGTTCAAGGCTTCGAAATGTCAGATATTCTTTCCAAGTGTCCAGCGGCTGGGCAGCGACGAGAGCGGAGATTCCTTTAACTGCCTGCGGATGCCAGACGATGATCAGTGGCTGGGTCGATAAGCCGCTGCCCTTGAAGTAAGCAGCCCAGTCTAGGCCGGGAGCTTTTGATGAAAAATCAGCAATCTTCCAAGGATTGTTCGCGAGCGGCACATTTGCCGAGTCTTCGCGTGAAGCGTGCGTTTCGGCTATTTTGTGCTCGAGATCGAAAATGCGTTCGGCTTTAGCTTCCGCATCGGAGACGTTTGCAAGCCTAAGCACGTTGGTGATATGCGTGCGGTACTTTGCCTGAAGCCCCGCACTGCGTTCGTCGGTTTCAAGGTAATAATCGCGATCGGGAAGCCCGAGTCCGCCCTGAAGGAGATACGGGACGTTTTGTTTTGAATCGTTAAGGTTAGCGGAAACGAAGAGGCCGAAAAGTCGATCTGTGTAAAAATTAGTGGAATTCAACGGATCAACATCGGCCCTCAGCTGCGAGCCGAAAAAATGTGACAGCTGATCCTTGGACTTGATGGCGGCGATCTCAGCAAGCTCGCCCTTGATGGGTTCGAGCCCTCGTGACTCGATAGCGTTTTCGTCCATATATGCCGCGTAATAATCTGCGACCAACTTAGCGTCGGACGCTTTCAACGTTGCCGCATCCTTGATGAGGGATGCGTTTCGCGAAGCGACCTCCGACGCGATGCCCTGGAAAATACCAAGCGACGATCGGTCGGGCGGGATCTCTGCCGACCTGACCCAGGAGCCATTTGCGTAGCTGAAGAAATCGTCGCCCGGCTTTACCGTGCGGTCCATGCCGGTCAAATCAATGCCGGCCATTTGGGCAAATGCACCAGCCGGAACAGCCAGCATCAACATTGACAGCAGCAAGATGGCCGATACTGACCTATTAAATCTGAAGTTATGCATAATATCTTCCTTATAAAGTTCTGACGCCGTCGGGGCCGCGTGTGATCTCGTTTGATGTGTATACGGCGTAGAAAGCAGTGCGGTTTCTTTGTACTCGGCATTTCGAAACCTTGCAACGTACGTCATCGCAAATCGTTCTTATAATGCGGGACGAAAATAGCCCACCGTGGAGGAGCCTACTATGAAAGTCATAATCTTAACCCTAATGCTCATGCTCGGACTTGTGGTGTCCGCCTGGGCACAGGCAGCCGATACCCTTACAGTGAAAGCCGGGAAACAGGAAGCCGCCCCACGAAGCAAACTAAAGATAAAATTCGTTGAAGTTACCGAGGATTCCCGATGTCCGATGGGCGCGACTTGCATTTGGGCCGGAAACGCTAAGGTTAGAGTAGAGGTAAGGAACCGTGGAGGGGGCAGCAAGACGTTTGAGGTCAACACGACGATGGGGCCCAAAGGTGAGCGGTTCGACGGCTGGGCGATCGACCTTGTTTCACTGACGCCCGTGCCGCGGGCTGATGGAAAACTCGATTCGCAGGTGTACGTCGCGAAATTCAAGATAACCCGATTGCAGCGTTAAACCGAGGGCTTGGTTAAGTAGATGACGACAATAAGCAGAAGAAAATAAGGAACAAGGATAGCCGCTCCCGGATAATCCTTGGCGACCCGCTGTCCCATAAATAAGGCGATGATCGTAGAAGCACCGAGGGTGGCAGAGCAAAAGATCACGATCGTAGAGCCAACTGCCAGAAACCAGACGATACCTGCGAGCGACAATAGTCCCGTAGCGAGTTCCATCAGGGTCAGCGCCGCGAGCATCGGCGGGACCGTTTTTGCAAAGATGGTCTTCGAAAAATGGCCGGTCAGCCACTCCATATTTCCTTTCCAATCGAATATCTTATCCACAGCGGATTGGACGAAAAGAATTCCGATGAGAAGACTGCCGAAGAGCTCGGGTAGATGACTGATGATCCCTCGCAGCATTTATTTAGAGCCGTTCTTTGACGCGACAGCCATGATCGCCTCGATCTCGCCTGCATCCTTTGGCACCGCCGCTGTAAAATTCACATTACCGTCCTCCGTCACCAGAATGTCATCCTCGATCCGAATTCCGATCCCGCGAAATTTTGCTGGTGCGGATTTATCATCGGGCGGAATATAGAGGCCGGGCTCGACCGTCAGCACCATGCCAGGGGCAAAGGGGCGCGAATTCTTGGCAGCCTGGTCGGTAAAATAACGTCCCGCATCATGCACATCCAGGCCGAGATAATGGCCTACGCCGTGCATATAATATTTTAGATATTCCTTTTTTCTGATCAGATCCTTGGTCTTTCCCTTTAGCAATCCGAGCTTCTTCATTCCTTCGGTCAGCAACTCGATAGATAGGTCCTGACGCGCGGTTACAGTGTTTCCGGTCTTGGTAAATTCAATGCACTGCAGTTGGACATCGAGCACGACATCGTAGACATCACGCTGGGGCTTAGTGAAGATGCCGTTAACAGGAAAAGTCCTCGTGATGTCCGAGGCGTAACCTTCATATTCGGCACCGGCATCGATGAGGACGAGATCACCGTCCTTCAGGGGCATCGAATTTTCGACATAGTGTAGAATGGTCGCGTTATCGCCGCCGCCCACAATTGAGTTATAGGAAACGCCGCTGGCCCCGTTGTAGCGCATGTGCGATTCCATCAAAGATTCGACCTGGCCCTCGTTCATCCCCGGCCTGACGCTTTTCATCGCCAGAACGTGAGCTTCTCCGGCGATGTCAGCTGCCCGCTGCATTAGGTTGGCCTCTTCGGGTGACTTGTGCAAACGCATTTCGCCCGTAATGATGGTGGGGTCCATGATTGTGTGCGGCGGATAGGCCGATTTGAGACGGCGTTGTCGTTGGTTGGCAAGATAGGCCAGGATCTGCAGGTCAAGCTTTTCATCGACTGCGAAGCGGTAATATAATTTGTCGCGGCCGTCGACGAGCTTTGCCAGATCGGTTGGAAACCTGTCTATCGAAAAAGATCTGTCAGCACCGTAATTTTTCACAGCACCCTCCACGCCTTGTCGTCGGCCGTACCAAGTTTCCATCAGTGGATCACGCGGGCGTACGTACAGCGTGAACGGTTTTTTGGATTCGGGATCGATCACGGCGACTGCATCAGGCTCGGGAAAGCCGGTCAGATACCAGAAATCTGGATCCTGATGAAACTTGAACTCCGTATCATAGCTACGCGTCTGCTCATGGGCGGCCGGGAAGATCGCGATCGAATTGGGCTCCATCGTCTCAATAAACTTTTTTAGTTGTGCTCGCATAGATTTTCTCGCTGCCCAAAATTGTAACTCAAAAAGAAAACGTTTTCAGAGGATTGGGTTCGGATGGAGAAATTTTCGACGAAAACCCAATTCGAATGCGATTTGGGGATCGTGAAGCGTTCTGCTCAAAGGAAATACTGATATAATTCACCGAAATTTCTAAAGCAGATTAAGGAGACAACTTGATGAAACGATTATTAAGCCTTTCGGCGCTGGTTTTGTTGATCGCGGCCAGCGCTTTTGCAGACATTGCGCGGCCAGAGCCAACCAAGGTGCCAAAGAACGGAAAATCGATCGACACCACGATGATAATTCGGCTGGACAAAAACGCCACGGAGGCACGTTTGATCATCCCAAGATCGCAGATCAAACAGCTCCGTGCCGAACTCCAACAGATGGATGACGATTCCGATGCGACGGCGGCTGTGACTTCGCCTAGCGCGATTTCCAGGACCCAGACGATCGTGAGTGGGTTGCTCCTCAGCCTCGCGATCGTCTTCGGCGGAGTTTGGTTCGTCCGATCCGGCAAGACTGCGACCAGGACTGGCAAGACGTTGGTGATCGCCGTCGTCACGCTGGGCGTCGCGTCGGCGGCTACGTATGTTTATGCTAATGCCGGCCCGCCGGCGGAGGCACGAAGCATCACGGGCAAGATGTTTTCACAGGCGGTTCACTTCTATAATTTCGGCTCCGGAAAGATCAGGATCGAGAGCGGCACGGAATCGCAGGTCGAATTGATCGTACCTGACCCGCAGCCCGCTGCGACGGCGAGCAGCGACGAGTAAGCGGAGCGACCGCTATGCAGGAAATTAGCATCGACAGGTTCGAATTGACGACAGCACACCTCTTTTTTGCTGTGTTCGTCTCGTCCTGCGCATTTGCGGCACTTGTGATCGGCACCTTTCCGCTCCAGATGTCGATAGCGACAGTCTTTTTATTTGCCGGCGTCCATAATTTTATGGAGTTTCGCTACTTCGCCGCTCGAATGCCTTTGAGATGGGGAAGGTCTCGGCTCTTCTATGCGGTCGGTATGGGCGGAGTTTTGGCCTTGGCCGCTGCATATCTGACGCTTTACTTTGCCAGCGGAAACTGGCTGTGGAGCCTCGAGACCTCGTCTACGCTCGCGGCGACCTGGAACACCGGTTTCGTGATTTGGTTAGCCGTAATGTTTTACCTTCGCGGTCGACAGCGACCAAGGAGCGATTGGGCATGGGCATTTCCGGCAGCATTTTTGCTTGCCGCACTTGCTTGGGCCGCGCCTCGATATTGGAGCTTGTCGTTGGTTTACATTCATCCATTCATCGCGATGTGGTTCCTTGATCGGCAGATCCGCCGCAAACGTCCCGACTGGTTGCGGGCGTATCACGTTTGCATGGCTTCGATACCTGTTACCGTGTTCATACTTTGGCTGACGCTGGCGGGCAGTCCGGATCTCTCCGACGACACGGGACTTTTCTGGCGGATCACGCAGCACGCCGGCAGCGAGATATTGCCCGGAATTTCCAGTCATTTCCTCGTCGCGACGCACGTTTTTCTTGAGTCGATCCACTATTTTGTTTGGATCCTGCTGATACCGCTGATAGATAGACGTGCACTACCGTGGAAATTTAGCGAGATCCCGCTTTACTCTCGCAAAGGAGGTTTTCCAAGACTGGTCGCGGTAGTATTGTCGGTTAGTCTTTTGATCGTATTTATTCTGTGGGGCGGATTTGCGATCGATTACACGACGACTCGCGATGTCTATTTTGCTTTCGCAATCGGACATGTTTTAGCGGAATTTCCGTTCCTGATCAAGATGCTATGAAAAGTCGGCACGAACAGGACAAAGATCTCATATAAGGAGATTCTTAGTATTTGTGAGATTCGAGATGGAAACTCAATATGCTCCTCGACCTTAAAATTGAACCGCAGGCGCAGAACCTGCCCCTTCGCGAACTGTGGGCGTTTTTACCGATCGGATATCTGTTTACGATAGCGATCGAGACACCGGTGCTGCTCGTGGGGCTCTCGCGAAAGGTGACGCTGAAACAGCGTCTTTGGTGTGGCATTTGGCTTACGGCGTGCACGTATCCGATCGTCGTGCTCGTCCTTCCAGCGATATTTATGGGAGCATCGCGGGTACTTTATCTTACGATCGCCGAGATCTTTGCACCCGTTGGCGAGTGCTTTTTATTTTGGCTCGCGTTCCGCGGAAATCGAGATCTGGAAATTGCCGATTGGATAAGATCGCTCGCCGCGATCGTCGTCGCAAACCTTGCTTCCTTCGGATTTGGCGAGATAATGAATCATTACGACTGGTGGGGATTGTTTTAACTTTATGCGTAATTCTCGAACGTTGGCCGCATGTGCGACGGTGCTAATACTGTCCGCAGCGGCGTCAGGCCAGATAAAGTACGAGACCTATTCGAATGCGCGATTCGCCTATTCGATCGACTATCCCTCGAGCCTGATGGTCGCGCACGAAGAAGCCCCAAATGCCGACGGTCGCGTGTTTTCGGCGAAAAAGGGAATCGCTGAGTTGCGCGTTTGGGGCCAGTCCAACGCCCTTGCCGATTCGCTTCGTAAAGCCTATCTAAGCGATCTGAAGGAGCGCCCCGCCGGCGTTACGCACAAAACCCTTCTCAAGGACAGCTACGTCATTTCAGGTGCGAGAAACGGCAAGATCTTTTATCAACGGACTATCCTGTCAGGTGCCGACGGCGATGTTTCGGCGACGTTTGCGACTTTTTTGCTCGAATACGACTCAAAGGACAAGGCCAGGTTCGATGCGGCCGTCACCAAGATCTCAAGATCATTCAAGTTTGAATAAAATGGCCGCTGCTACAGATCGTTCCCTACGCATTACCGAGATATTTCTCTCGATACAGGGCGAGTCGTCGTTCGCTGGCCGCCCTTGTTCGTTCGTGCGTTTAACGGGCTGTCCGATGCGTTGCGTATGGTGCGATAGCGAATATACATTTACCGGCGGCGAGAGCATCTCGTTCGACGATATTTTTTCCAAACTTGAAGAATACGGCTGCAAACTGGTCGAGGTTACGGGCGGCGAACCGCTTGCTCAAAAGGCGGCTTTTCCCTTTATCACTGAGCTGTGCGACCGCGGTTACGAGGTTCTGATCGAGACAGGCGGATTCGTCTCGACGGCTAGCGTTGATCGGCGAGCTATGATAATCCTCGACGTAAAATGTCCCGCATCCGGCGAGTGTGAGCGCAACCACTGGCCTAATCTCGAGCGTCTGCGGCCGGATCGCGATGAAGTGAAGTTTGTCATCGCTGACCTCAATGATTGGGAATTTGCCAAGCAAATAATTGCCGATCGCGACCTTGAGCAACGTGCGAGAGATATCCTCGTCTCACCGGTGTTCGGCATTCAGGATCTGGATCGCATAGCTGAAACTGTCGCCGCAAGCGGCCTCAAGGTGCGGCTGAATCTCCAATTGCATAAATACATTTGGGGAGCCGATGTTCATGGAGTGTGAACGAATCTGTTCGTTTGTTAAAGGATAGTTTTGAACGACATGGCATTACACGGACGTCGATATCAACGGGAGATTTGAATTTATGTGGATTAAAACACTGTCGATCATAATCGTTGCATTTGGGCTTTCCCTTTGTGTGTTCGGACAGAAAGCCAAGCCCTCGCCGTCGCCGATACCACATACACTCGATGAAAAGATCCGGGCCGCTCTAAACGGGTTTCAGGGCGAGGCATGGATCTACGCTAAAAATCTGGACACGGGCAAAGAATATGCTTTGCGTGCCGATGAACCCACGCGGACGGCAAGCACGATCAAGCTCGCGATCATGGCGGAGACTTTTCATCAGGTTGCCGAAGGCAAGCTCAAATGGGACGACGAGATCGTGCTGACAAAAGATAAAAAGGTCGGCGGTTCGGGCGTTCTTTCAGAGCTCTCGGACAATACCAGGATCGACCTCAGATCGGCGCTTCATTTCATGATCGTCGTGTCGGACAACACCGGGACAAATCTTGTGCTGGACAAGGTAGGTGCCGATAACGTTAACGACTTTATGGATAACCTGGGTCTCCACGGCATCCGATCGATGCGAAAGATCAACGGAGGCGGCGATTCACGTGCCGGGGCCGTCGAGGAGAATAGGCTATTCGGCCTCGGACGCTCGACGCCGCGGGAAATGGTCAAACTGATCGAAATGATGGAACGCGGAACACTCGTTTCGAAAGATGCGTCCGCTGAGATGATCGCCATTCTTAAACGTCAGCAATACAAGGACGGGATCGGCCGCGGCGAGCCCGACACCATTCCTGTCGCATCAAAATCGGGGGCTCTCGACCGTCTGCGTGCTGATGTCGGGATCATCTATACCCGCCGTGGGCGGATCGCGATGGCGATAACGCTAGACGATCTCCGCGTCGTCGCCTACGACCAGGAAAATCCTGGGCTTGCGATGCTGTGGAAGCTTTCACAGATCCTTCAAGAAGGCCTTGGACGTTAAAGAGTCTGGGAAAGCAAACGTTACGCAGAATGCATATGAGCAGAGCGGCGATCGTATTAGTTTCGGGCGGAATGGACTCCTGCGTAACAACAGCGTACGCGCGGCTTGAGAACGACGAATTGGCTCTGCTGCATATATCGTACGGCCAGCGGACAGAAGGTCGCGAACGGCGGGCGTTTAACGACATCGCCGATCATTATCGAGTGGAAAGGCGGCTCGATGTCTCGATCGAGTATTTGGCAAAAATGGGCGGCTCGTCTCTGACCGATGCGAATATGTCGGTAACGGATGCCGATCTCGAATCGGCCGACATTCCGTCGAGTTACGTGCCGTTTCGCAATGCGAATATGCTCGCGATAGCGGTTAGTTGGGCTGAGGTGATCGGCGCAGGGTCAATCTATATTGGAGCGGTGGCTGAAGATTCGAGCGGTTATCCCGATTGCCGGCCTGAGTTTTACGCCGCATTCCAAAAGGCGATCGATACGGGCACCAAGCCCGAAACAAGGGTCGAGATCCGTACGCCGATCATCGATCTTACAAAGGCAGAGATCGTCAGAAAGGGCCTCGAACTCAATGCGCCGCTCGATTTGACTTGGTCGTGCTACCGTAGCGAAGGTCTCGCCTGCGGAACGTGCGATTCCTGTGCGCTCAGGCTGCGAGGATTTGAACGTGCCGGCGTATCGGATCCGATCGCATACCAAAACGAGAGCACTACATTTCCGTCTCAACCTCGATAGGGTCCGAAGTATTCAGAAGTGATCGTTTCGCTTCTAGTTCGGCCAGGCGAGCTCTGAGTTTGGCAATTTCGGCGTCGAGACGCTCAGTTTGTGCAGTACCGGAGTTTAGACAGTCATCGTTGCTATAACGATCGAAAGAACGCCGATCTTACCCGACACACCTTCACTGTCGCCGTCCGGCAGCCGAAAAGATTAAAAGGTAGCGCGACCAAATGAAACGACGTTCGAGCGTCGCGAGCGATATCACGGAACCTGAGGGGTGATATTCGCTAAATAAGACGCGGTTACACGGAAAGTCTTTCGCGGTCGATCTTCAGGCCTTTGAGATCGCCGAGCGCGGCAAATGCCATTGTCTCGGTGCGGAAATGTTCGGCGGCGAGCTCCCGGATGTCGTCGAGCGTGACCGCGTTAAATCCTTCGAGCGACTCTTCGACCGTAATTTGGCGGCCATGGAGCATTTCCTGCTGTGCGAGCGTGGCGGCACGTCCGGCGGAGTCTTCGAGCCCGAGCAGAATAGACGCAGCGGTCTGCTGTTTGGCAAGTGTAAGTTCGGGTGCGGTGACGCCGTGCTTTACGATATCGCGGATCTCGGCGATGCTCAGGTCGACGACCTCCTCGACCTGATCCGGCGAAGTCCCGGCAAAGATCGAGAATAGACCGCAGTCGTGATGCATTGAGACGGCGGCACCCACGCTGTAGGCGAGGCCGCGCTCCTCGCGCACCTTTTGCCACAGGCGGCTGGACGTTCCTCCGCCGAGAATGTTGGCAAGCAGATCGGCCGCGTATCGGCGTTCGTCCTTTGCCGAAATTAGCGGCATCGCGATGATCAGATGAGCCTGCTCGAGGTTCTTATTTTGCCGAATGATGATCGGCGCGGCATACACCGGCTTTGAGATCGCCGCTCGCGGGTCGCGGCCCGGGGTTTGATCTTTACTGAAATATTGAGTCGCCAATTCGACGACCTGTTCGTGCCGGACGTTGCCGGCTGCGGCGATGACGAGGTTGCCGGCGTGATAGGTCTCGGCGTGATAGCGACGTGTTTTTGCTGAATCGAACGATCGCACTGTCCTCGGCGTCCCGGCGATGTTCATCCCGAGCGGGTGGCCGGGAAAGAATGCTTCGCTAAAGATCTCGCCCAAAAAATCTTCAGGCGAGTCCTCGACCATCTTCATTTCCTCGATAATGACACGCTGCTCGCTCTTGAGGTCGGCGTCGTCGAAACGCGGATCTACCAGCATATCGGCGATCAGATCGAACGCGGTCGACATTTGATCGTCGATGACCTTGATCGCGAAACCGGTCTCTTCGTGCGTTGTGAACGCATCGAGATTTCCGCCCAAGCGGTCGGTTTCGATTGCGATATCAAGCGCCGATCGCCGTGTCGTTCCCTTAAATACGGTGTGCTCGATAAAGTGCGATATGCCGTTTAGGCCGTCGGGCTCGTGCCGCGAACCAACTCGGAAAAAGAATCCGACGGTCGAACTCCTGATGCCGGGCATACGATCGGTGAGGACGGTCGGGCCGCCGGGCAAACGTGTGATATTTATATCTTCTTTCATCGCGATCTAAATCGAATTGCAATCGTATCAAAATCGAACCGCCGAGGCACTATTCGGCAATGACGTACAGAGTTGCGGGGCGCACAACCTTGGAATAAGTCGGTTTGCAATCATTGCTCGTTGTTGCATATGTGGTACGTACCACATTTTTGCTTAGAGTGCCGTATTCACGGGGTTTCACACCGATCTGCCAGAACGGACACCGGCGAAAACAGTCACTGAAGTGCGAAAATGGGTGCTTCTGTGACAGCGCTTTCCCGAATTTGGTACAGGGAAATCCCTGTTTTGGTACAGTCCATTTAGGTGAAACCGAACTTCGATTGAAAAATTGACAAATCATCCGTGAAATGAGACAAAAGTAAGTGCTTACTTACTTAGAGGCGCATTAGAGGCACAAGGGCTATTAAAAATGAGTGAAGGGAAAGAAGAAGCGGTGAGTGCGGACGACGGCGAGAACGAAGCGGAGATCAGCGAAAAGGCGACGGTGGTCGAGGCACCCTCAAATGGGAATAACAGCAAACGGCGGCGAAATATTTCGATCGGCGTGGCGATCCTATTGGTTGCGGTCGTCAGCGGAGTCGTCTATTGGCTTTACGCACGGCAATACGAATCGACCGATGACGCTTTTATCGAGGGCGACATCGTTCAGGTAAGCCCGAAGGTCGCGGCGTATATATTAAAGGTCGATGTTGAATCGAACCAGTTCGTTCACAAGGGCGATCTGCTGGTCGAGCTCGATCCGACAGATCTGCAGGTCAAGCTCGAACAGGCTAAAGCGAATCTTGAGAATGCCCGCAGCCAGCGCGGCCTTGCTCAGGCAAACGCGAGCCTCACGTCCAAAACGACGGTCGCGGGAAAATCCGCGGCAACCTCGAACGTGACCACCGCAAAAACGAATGTCGAACAGACGCGTCTGGCGGCCGAGGCGAAACGAAGCCAGATCACACAGGCGCAGGCGGCGGCACGTACGGCACAGGCAAATCTGGCCCAGACGCGTGCTCAGGCGCCGCAAGTTGAGTCCAACGTGCGGCTGGCGCAGACGGAATACAACCGCCGGCTCGCCCTGTTTAAGAATGGCGACATTTCACAGCAAGCTCTAGATCAAGCGACGAACGCACTGCAATCCGCTGAGGCGGAGCTCAATGCCGCACAGAAACAGATATCCGCGGCGCAATCACGGGTTGACGAGGCAAATGCCGGTGTAGCGACTGCAAAAGACACATATCGCCAATCGCTGGCACAGGTCGATCTGACGCAGTCGCAGGTAGACGAGTCGAAGGGCCGCCTGCAGGATGCGGCTGCGGCACCTGAGCGGATCGACGTTACCAAGGCCCAGGTCGGTACGGCCGAAGCCCAGATCGCCGCTGCTGAGGTCGCGGTCCATCAGGCCGAGATCGACCTCACGTATACCAAGATCGTCGCTCCGTCCGACGGATATGTCACCCGCAAAACGATCGAGGAGGGCCAGCTCGTCCAGATCGGAACGCCGCTGATGGCGATATCGCAGGCGGACGAGGTCTGGGTGATCGCCAATTTTAAGGAAACGCAGCTCGAGAACATGCGTGCCGGCCAACCGGTCGATATCAAGGTCGACGCTTACCCGAACCAAACGTTTAAGGGTAAGGTCGAGAGCTTTCAGGCGGGCACCGGATCGCGGTTCAGTATTTTGCCGCCCGAGAATGCGACCGGTAATTACGTCAAGGTCGTCCAGCGTGTGCCGGTAAAAATAGTGTTTGACGAACAGCCTGATTCCGCCCATCTGCTGGCGCCGGGAATGTCCGTGGAACCGGTCGTAAAGGTCAGGTAGCCCCATAATGGCCGAGGCGACTGCACAAAAACCATGGGTCCCGAGCTTTAATCCCTGGCTCGTAGCACTGTCGGTGATGCTCGCGACCGTGATGGAGGTGCTCGACACCTCGGTCGCGAACGTCGCTTTGCCGCACATCGCCGGCAACCTATCGGCGTCGCCGGAAGAGGCGACGTGGGTGCTGACGAGCTATCTGATCTCGAACGCGATCATCCTGCCGGCGACCAACTGGATCGGCAAGTACATCGGCCGCAAACGCTTTCTAATAATCTGCATCATCATCTTCACAGCCTCGTCCGCGCTGTGCGGAGCGGCGCCTAATCTGACTGTCCTGATAATCGCCCGTATTTTGCAGGGAATGGGCGGCGGAGCTTTGCAGCCGATCGCTCAGGCAGTGCTGCTCGAAAGTTTTCCGCCCGCAAAACGCGGGGCCGCGATGGCACTGTACGGAATGGGCATCGTCGTCGC
>JBDTZO010000260.1:0-3445 GCA_040005135.1 Acidobacteriota bacterium
ACGCGGCCGGCTTCAATCTGGGCTGATATTAGCATGCGAGCGGATTGTGGTGGGGATTGGTTTGGCACGCCAGCGCCCGGCCGGGCGCTTTCAACTTAACGCGATGACGAGCTATACACAGGGTCGTCCGGCAGCAACAATGTGACAGTGATCAACGGCGCAAATAACACAACGGCAACAGTCGCAGTCGGATCGGCTCCGATCGCGGTGGCGGTCGATCCGATCAACAATAAGATCTATGTCGCTAATTGCGGCTCGATCTGCGGCGGAGTCGGAGCGAGCAATTTAACTGTTATCGATGGCTCAAATAATTCAACTGCCGCTGTTGTCACCGGCTCGGTTCCGCAAGTTGTGGTAGTCAATCAGGCGACGACCAAGGTCTATGTTGCAAACGGCGGCAGCAACAGCGTGACGGTGATCGACGGCACGAATAATACAACATTAGCCGTGCCGACCGGCGGGTCAAACCCGATCGCGGCCGCGGTTGATCTCTTCACGAACAAGACCTATGTCGGAAATAACGCTTCCGGATCGGTAACGGCCATCACTCCGGTAGCAACCAATGTCGTACCTCTGAACACGGTTATTACGCCGCTGCCGGGAAATACTACTTCCAATCTTAGTCCGACTTTCACACTAACTGCGACCTCGACCTATTCACCAACGGCACCACCGCCGCGAAATATCTATTTTCAGCTGGACACGGCAAATGGGCCTTGGACGAGAGCGTCCAATACAAGCTCGACGGCAAATACCGTGACGGCGAACGCACCGTCCGGAGTCCTGCAAAATGGCGTCCACATCATCTATTTTTATGCATCGAACGGCATGGACGCGACATCCGGCGGGCCAAACCGTCCGCACGAAGATAACTTCTGGAACCGCAGTTTCGATGTGTTCACACCGGAATCAAGCCCGGTGACCGGCGGCATCAATGCGTATTTGTTTCTCGTAGGTCCGGGAGGAACAACGGGGGCAAGCGTTTCGGTCAGCGGCCGCGTGGTCACGGCATACGGCGGCGGGATCGGCAATGTTCATATAACGCTGACCGATTCCAGCGGCAATAGGCAATCGGCAATTAGCTCTGCATTTGGCTATTACCGGTTTACCACGGTTTCCGCGGGCGAAACGTATGTTATCAGCGTCTCAGCGAAGCGCTTTACGTTTATCCAGCCATCGAAGGCAATTAGCATCAATGATGTTACGAACAATGTTGATTTCATCGCAGATCCGATCGAATGATCTGCCCGGGTGCAAATCCGCGAACGTAAACAACTCGAAGCAACACGCCGTGAAGATTACGCCACGGATCACAATTCGATCCTGCTGCCGAAGGCCCGCTATTCCACGCGGACGACATCCGTGCCCGCGGGTCCGAACGTGTCGGCATAGTACCATTCCACCTTAACAAGATATGTACCCGCCCGCCGGAGACGGACAATACGGGTGAGCTTAACCCCTGGACCCGCAGTTATCTATTTTCCGGCCGCAAACCTAGTTATTTGGCATATTGATCGGGGTCTCGATGTTCTCGTACGCCGAACTAAAAGTCGTCGACGATCCCCGCCCGTGGACAGACGTGTGTGCTGGCAAATTCAGGACGACCTGATGAATCCTGCCGGAAAGCGGGCTCAACGGCAAGTCACCCGACAACGAGTTGGTTTGAACGTCGCGACTGCCTGCGACACTAACCTGCCACAAATGGGCAAGTCGTTCCAAAAAAGCTCGACCTGTTGGACCATCCGCTACGCTGCATCCGTGCAGAACCACACTGCCATTTTGCTCAAAGTAGCCACGCAGGCGATAGAGTGACGCTTCGTTGCTTAACGGCTGGTCCCGAGCGGTCAAACCGAGTTTGTGTTCGCCGCTCGTCGGAAACCCGTTTCCACATCCAATAAATTGACATCCCGGGACACCGTGGGCAAAGACCCGGACGCTTCGTATGGTATGCGGTTGATTTCCACATATCGTCAGCATTTGCTCGACCATCATCGGAACTGAGTACGCTACGAAGGCGTTGGGCAACTGGCTCCGTCGTTCCATAACGGCCGTTAGAAAACCGCTTCGGTCGTATCCGCCACTAATAACGTTGATGTCGATCGGCATTTTATCTCCCTTCGAGTTGAACACTGGTGATAGATCATTAAGGCGCGATTCCCGTGGGCGAAGGCAAAACCAAGCTTCGTGGGATGGCTGCCTCATGGTTCACTTGTAAAATTGATATCCGTCAGATCGTCGTTCAAATTTACGATCGTGGACGACTGAGCGAACATGAACCGCTTTGAATAAACAGCCAAGATGTAGCTTTCCCCGGCGGGCAAATTCTCGAATCGATAGTAACCAAATGGACCTGTTAACGATGAAATCGCCTGTCCCATTCGTCCCGTCAGCGTCACCCTAACGTTGGTGATGCCTTGACCGTTCGCCGTCATGACGCGACCAGCGATCGACGCATTTGCGGCAGTCGGCGTGGAGACCATCTTGCATTTTGAAAATTCGGAGGTATTTCCGCTCGCATCGGTCGCGGTCGAGGTTATAAATTTGCCGGCAGGGATCTCTGGCGAGAATGTTCTGCCAAAGATCTTGTGACAATCGGGTCCCGTTGTGGCGGTAAAACTGTCGATCAGCGTCTGGCCCTCGCCGTAGCTCGACATGTCACAGGCGTCGCTGACGAATATCTGGACGATAAAATTTTGACCAGCGATGCTGTCCAGGTTTCCCTGGATCGTCGTTATGCCGCCCAGGTTTGTTGCCGTATCCGTTACGGGAAAATTTTGAAGCCCATTCGAGCCGGCGTCCGCGTCGCACGGATCATTTGCCGTCACACCGCCGCCGGCGAGATCGATCCCTAAGCTCGAATTCGAAAAGATAGAATTCGAAAGCAGGCTAGTGTTTAAGGCTTCAAGCAGATCGACGCCTTTCACCCCATTGTAAGCAATAATATTCGCTTCGTTTGGTCCGGTCCCTCCGATCGCGTTACCTACGGGCGGTGTGGATGACGGGTCAACTTTGTAAATTTGCACGCCACTTAAAAAGTTGGGCATTGGGGTTATACTATCGCCGGCCAGACCGATCGCATTATTCTGAAAAACATTGCTATTTGCACCGTCGATCACTAATACGCCGTTTCCACCGTTCCCGGAAATAATGTTGCGGGTCAGCGGCTGCACGCTTCCGATCATGTTGCCCGATGCTCCGTTTATCTCTATTCCGCTTGTTTCGTTCGGTAGGGCCGTGATGCCGCCAACGTTCGTGCCGATAAAATTTCCATGTACCGAGTTTCCGGTAGCGTTTTGCCAGATGAAGACACCTCCGCCGCCGTTTCCCGTCGACGGGTCGCGCAGATTTCCGGAGATGATATTTCGTGATCCGGGCTGGCCGCCGCCGATAATGTTGCTGTCAGCGGCATTCGATACGATCACGCCGTAGTTCAGATTGCCGAGGG